>DAIRFH010000030.1:0-10600 GCA_036795145.1 Methylocystis sp.
TTTCGATCTTCTTAAGTTCACAGTGATTAGGTAGGATCCGGCATAAGGCAAATGTTGTCGCGTGCGTTCAGCAGATCTCGACATTTGCGCGTCATGTCCTACGTCACCTATTCATTGCTTGGAGACCACGATCATCTCGTCGACGCATCTTCCCGAATGCGCAGTCATTGGCGCGGGGCCTGCTGGACTTTGCGCCGCTGAGTGTCTGGCGCGCGCCGGCGCGCGGGTTACCATTTATGATCAAAAACCTAGTCCTGCACGCAAATTTTTAATGGCTGGCCGCGGAGGGCTTAATATCACGCATAGTGAGAATATTGAGAGCTTTCTTGTCAAATATGGTGTTGCGGCACATGATCTTGCCCCGTTCATTCGCTGTTGGCCGCCGCAGGCGCTGCGTGATTTCTGCGCTGAACTTGGTGAAGAAACTTTTGTCGGTAGTAGTGGAAGAGTATTTCCAAAAAGCTTTAAGGCGTCGCCTTTGCTCCGGGCGTGGCTGATGCGGCTGCAACGCCTTGGCGTTCGTCTCAATCTGAAAACGACATTTAATGGTTTTGCTGATTGTCGTATGTTGCGCCTGGTTGGCGCTGATGGAATGGAGACGCTGCGATCCGTTGAGGCTGTCGTGCTTGCATTGGGCGGCGGCTCTTGGCCAAAACTTGGCTCCGATGCCTTATGGGTTCATCAGCTCAAAGCCCATAATATTCATATTAGTCCACTGCGTGCGGCCAATTGCGGTGCGCTCATTGACTGGAGCGGGCTATTTCGTTGCGATTTTGAGGGTCAACCCCTAAAAAATGTCGTCTTGCGTAGCGGCGCCGTTGTGGCGCGTGGCGATATTATGATCACGCGCACAGGTCTTGAAGGCGGCCCTGTTTATACGCTTTCTTCCTCTCTTCAAGATCTCTCAAGACAAGGAAAATCTGCATCGCTCTTTTTAGATCTTCGGCCTGAGACGAGCCTGGAGCGCTTGATGAACAAACTGTCCAAAAGGCAGCAAAAACAATCTCACGCGACATATTTGAAGCGTGCAGGCTTTAGCAGGATTGAAATTGCGATCTTACGTGAGAGCGCGCGCCAAGGGTTGCCGCGTGATGTAATGGCCCTGGCGGAGCTGATCAAAAATCTTCCATTAACTGTTCGAGGCGTTGCCGGCTTAGAAAGAGCAATATCAACCGCTGGCGGCGTTTCGTTTGATGAGCTCACCCCTGATTTGATGTTACGTAAGCTGCCAGGCGTCTTTCTTGCGGGCGAGATGCTGGACTTTGATGCGCCCACAGGCGGGTATCTCTTGCAGGCGTGTTTTTCAACGGGACGCGCCGCAGGCGCGGGCGCAGGCCGTTATCTTGGCCTCACCGTCGGGGTTGATGGGTAGGCCGGCGTCCTTTTTAGATAGGTTGGTCCGCGCGCCAGCTGCCAAATGCACGCGCGCCATCTCCATCAAATAGATACACTGTATAAATCTCGCTTTCCGCCATCTCCATGCCAGGCGACCCGGCTGGCATGCCCGGTGCGGCAATGCCACGTGCAACAGGTCTTTCACGGAGCAAGCGATCAATGGCGATCGCAGGAACATGGCCTTCAACGATATAGCCAGCAATCTCTGAGGTGTGACAGGCTGTAAGTTTTTTGGGAACGCCCAAGCGAGATTTAACAATATCCATGTCAGTTTCGACGATTTCTTCGACCTCAAAACCTGCAGCGCGCATCCGTTGCATCCATTTTCCACAGCATCCGCAATGCGCATCTCGATGTGTGCGTATTTTAATGTCATTAGCCTGCGCTCTCGTGAGGTCAATGGCGCTTGCGGCAAATAGCCCCCCAAGAACATGGCGTCTAGAAAGGATCATTGTCGACATCAGAGGCCTCCTTGTTTTGTCACTTGAATATATAATTCGATTGACCGGCTTTTTCGCGTTTCTAATTTGCGAAAAATTTCTTATGCTTGGTTCATGCTCGCTTCGTCATATTGGTCTGAACTTTCCTTGCGTGACTTTAACGCGCAAGACATGTCACGCGTGATTGCGGTGCTTCCTGTGGCCGCAATCGAACAGCATGGGCCGCATCTTCCCCTGGGCGTCGACGCCATGATTATGGAAGAATGCCTATGCCGCGCAGTGGCGCGGCGCCCAAGAGACATTGATATTGCTATTTTACCAATCCAAAAAATTGGCGTGTCAATTGAGCATCAGGATTTTTCTGGCACGCTAACGTTATCAGGCGAGACGGCGGCGCGAATGCTGCATGAAATTATTGATAGCGTTATACGCACTGGCGTGCGTAAAATTATTTTGATGAATTCACATGGCGGAAATTCAGCAATAATCGCACAGCTCGCCGTTGAGTTGCGTGTTAAGCATGCAATACTTGCTGTGACGTGCTCCTGGTCGCGCTTTGGTTATCCGGATGGTTTGTTTAGCCTGGATGAGATCCGCCATGGTGTGCATGGCGGTGAGATCGAGACATCATTAATGCTGGCTTTTCGTCCCGATCTTGTTGATATGGCGCATGCGCGCAATTTTAGCTCTGCTGCGCTTGATTTTGAGCGAGAATTTCTCTGGCTACGCCCAGATCGGCCAGCAGGATTTGGCTGGATGGCTCAAGATCTTTCTCACGACGGGGCCATGGGCGACGCTTCCAAGGCAACGGCGGCGAAAGGCGAAGCTGTGGCTGATTACTGGGTGACAGCCTTTATTGAATTGCTGCGTGATGTTAACAGTTTTGATATTCACAGACTGCAATCAGGTACGAAAGATTGATCACGGCGCTGACCATATATAGGTCCAGGTTTCTGTAAGCGTGCGTTCATTTGCGCGCAGAAACAGCCGCAAATCCGTTGTTTCGCCGGATGGAAGTGCGACATCAATCATCGCGCGCAAGCCGTCAATATGAGGATTGGGCGTCACCATCGCGCGTGTAATCTGGCCTCGCGTTGTTGAAACAATGGCCTGCACCTGAGATGAGTCCGTTGCGTAATAGGCAAGATCGCCGCCGGTAAAATCGACGAGAAATCTCCTGGCGCCTGGCTTGACAGGCTCTGGGGATCCCAAAGCGCGCGCAGGCGCTTCAAATGTGTTGAGGACATATCCATTGGGCTGCATTTGCGGCATATCGAGGCCGGCCGTAATGCGATAAGAGTAGGTGAATGCCTTGCCTGGTTCTGGAGCGTTTTTTGGGGTCCAGCTCGCAACAATATTGTCGTTTGTTTCATCCGTTGTTGGAAGTTCAATCAGTTCGACGCGACCCTCGCCCCAGTCGCCTTTTGGCTCAACAAAATAGCTTGGTCTTTTCTCATAGGCGAGGTCTAGGTCTTGATAGGCTTGAAAGACGCGGTCGCGTTGAAACAACCCAAAGCCGCGATTATTGACATCTAGAAAAGATGAGATGCGCTCAGTCGGCGGATTAATTATTGGCCGCCAGAGCCATTCGCCCGTGCTGACGTGCACAACGAGGCCGTCTGAGTCATGAAGTTCGTTGCGAAAGCCATCTCGCACACGGCGATCATTTTCACCATTCAGAAACATTGAGGTTAGTGGCGCCATGCCAAATTTCACGCCGGAACGGCGGGGAAATAATGTTACGTGCGTATCGATCGCGCTTTCTGCGCCAACAGTTAAGACAAACTTATAAGCGCCTGTTGCCGCATCGCTATCCAGTAGGGCGTATAGCGTAATTTGATTGCTTCCTGGCGCAGGGGTTGACACCCAGAACTCACGAAAAAAAGGAAAGCTCTCTTTGTTTGTGCCTGCATCAACGCATAATCCTCGCGCCGAAAGACCATATTGTTGGTCTCGTCCCAGAAAGCGAAAGTAACTCGCACCAAGAAAAGAAACAGCTTCATCCTGGATATGAGGATCATTGACGGGAAAGAGTAAGCGCAAGCCTGCAAAGCCAGCGTTAATGGGCAGTGGTTTATCGTTTTTTATGCGTCCAAAATCAAAAAGCGTTGGCGCATAGGGAATGGGCGTGGCGATGCCGTCGCGGATCGTATTGATTGTTACTGGACGGCCATACAAGAAACCAAGGTGGAATGTTTCCAGACGAAACCCAGCCGCATTATTTCCAAGCAGATTTTGATCGCGCCTAAAACGAATATCGCGCCAGGCGTCAAAGTCTAGGGCGTCAAAAGGCGCAGGAGGTTTTTGTACGCCGCTTTCAAAAGGGGCGCCAGCAAGATCGGCAGCGCGACGCACGACTTCGTCGAAACCAAAATGCGGCGCTGGCGGCGTGGGTGAATCGCTTTGCGCGCAAGCAGGCATGATCATCTGAGTGCTGGCGGCGGCGGCGGCGCCAATAAGTTGACGGCGAGATATAAAGGTCATGATCCAAACTAATGAGTTTTACGGCGAGCTTATGCAGCCATAGCGACATCACATATATGACGCAAGATTATCAGATGTTGTGATCGTCGCGCTATTCTCTGCGCATTTTTATTGGCCGTATTTTATGTGGCGCTCTCGCATCCGCGTAGAATCAGCCGCCTTGAAATGACCTCAGTTTCGCCAGAAAAAAATTCTTGTAATTTATCCAAAACCACCTATTACCCGATTTGCCCAAATCGCACGTGCCTGTGGTCGTGTGTCGGACGACGTGAAACCGGACAAGAGGCCGGAGAAATGTCGAAAATCATCCGGCAGCCGGAGGCGAACCGGCGAACTCCGTTCTCTGCGGAGGATCGCGACTTAAAGCAACGACGGACCGGGCTTTTTCGTCTCTGTTGGTTCTCCAAAGACCAACTCATCGAAGAGGCTAGTCTTTCTTGCCGGGCGTGCGGATCGGGTGTTCCCTTTCCAATCGAAGGCTGTCCGAATCAAACAATCCGCATCAACCAATGCGGGTGTCATGATCGTCAGCCTACGGCGCATCACCGGATCGCTCTTGCGCGAGCTTGAGACGATCCATGGGTTGCTGACCATATGTTCCTTTGTCGCGTTTCCATCACGCGTAAGGATATATCGTCGTGCATCCAACGAAGCTTATGGTTCAAGGCGTGGTTTGCCGCGCCCTTCGAAGGGGATGCCTCAATGAGCGATCGCATTCATGAATTTTTAGCTGAGCGTCGTCGCACTGGGCGTGATCATGGGCCCTGTCTTGTTGTTGATCTTGATATCGTCCGCGAAAACTATCTTGGCTTTGCGCGCGCACTGCCTGATACGCGTGTTTTTTATGCTGTCAAAGCTAATCCAGCGCCAGAGCTGTTGTCTTTGCTTGCGTCCTTGGGATCATGTTTTGATACAGCCTCTCTTGTTGAAATAGACCAAGCGCTTGTGGCTGGCGCGCCGCCAGAGCGTATCAGCTTTGGCAATACCATTAAAAAAGAACGTGACATTGCGCGCGCATTTGAGATGGGGATCCGTCTCTTTGCCGTCGACAGCGCTGCAGAAGTCGAGAAAATTGCACGCGTGGCGCCAGGGTCAAAGGTCTTTTGTCGCATTCTATGTGATGGCGCTGGCGCAGAATGGCCGCTCTCACGTAAATTTGGCTGTGCGCCAGAAATGGCCGTTGGTATTCTTGATTATGCGCACCGCCTTGGGTTGAATGCTTATGGCGTTTCCTTCCACGTTGGATCACAGCAGACCAATCCGCGCATGTGGGATGGCGCGCTCGCGTCAGCAGCGAGCGTCTTTCGCGAATTAGCCGAGCGTGGCGTCAATCTTCAGATGGTGAATTTAGGCGGGGGTTTTCCAACTAAATATTTGAAGAATATTCCGGCCGTTAAAACCTATGGCGCGGCAATTTTTCGCGCCTTATCGAAACATTTCGGCAATCGTATTCCAGAAACCATTATAGAACCAGGTCGGGGCATGGTCGGAAACGCTGGCATGATTGAAGCGGAAGTTGTTTTGATTTCAAAGAAGTCAGACTCTGAAGAAGAAATGCGTTGGGTCTATCTCGATATTGGCAAGTTCAACGGGCTTGCTGAAACAATAGATGAAATGATCCGCTACCCGATTAGAACCTCTGCCGACGGCGGCCTGACATCGCCTTGCGTGATCGCTGGGCCAACGTGCGACTCTGTCGACGTATTATATGAAAAACAGCCCTATGAGTTGCCGATTTCTTTGGAAATTGGCGCAAAGGTTCTCATTGAGGGAACAGGCGCCTATACAACCACTTATTCGGCCGTTGGCTTTAATGGTTTTCCGCCATTGGAGACTTTTGTTATTTGAGCTGCGCATGGCAATCTGGGCAGCATGCGTATGCCAAAATCTGCAACAGAGCCGTGGTGTGTTGCGCCAGGTCTTAAAAAGCAGGGGTAAAATCATGCGTGCAACCTTAGTTGCGCGCAATGATTTAGGGTTTCTTAGCGCGCGTCAAAACTAAATTCCGCAGACTTTCATAGATTGAGGGGTTGCCTAAAATTGTTGGCGTCAGCATTGCTGTAAAACATGCGCAGAGCATTGGCAGCAGGAGACTTGTGTTTTCTGTCATCTCTGTAACCAGAATAATGCCGGTAAGCGGGGCGCGACTGGCGCCGCTGAAAAGCGCTGTCATGCCAACAAGCGCAAATGCTGTTGGTTGTATTGGCAATTGCGGCGCAACGACAATGCTCAAAGCGGCAAACATTATGCCAAATTGTGAGCCAAGGGCGAGCATGGGCGCAAATATGCCGCCAGGAGCGCCAACGCTGTAACAGAGTGCTCCGAATGCAAATCTAACAGCAAAAATAAGCGGCAGCTGATCTATGGGCAGCCTATTGTCTAAGGCCTGTTGCACGAGGATATTGCCTGCTCCAACAAGATGAGGCGCCTGCCAAGCGATTGCGCCAATGAGCGCGCCAACGAGGGCGGCGCGCTGTGTTGGCGCTAAACTGTTCATTTGTGTCATCGTTGTCATTGTTCTTAGGATGGAATGATTAAAGGCGATAGCCAGCAGGCCTGTTGCAGCGCCAAAAAGCATATAAAGAGGCAAGAGCCTTGGCGGGCTCATTAAATTTATTGAAATATGAAACTCAATCTGATCGCCGATAAGAAAATGCGCAACAGAAATCGCCGCCGCTGACGCGGCCAGCGCCATCATTGCAATACGATGTTCAAACTTCTGAACCAATTCCTCTAGAACAAATACAGCGCCAGCAATTGGCGCATCAAATGCTGTGGCAAGACCAGCGCCAGCGCCCGCGGCCATGAGCACGCGACAATCAGCCCAGCTTCGATGACATAGTTTACTGATTAATTGTGCGATGCTTGCGCCCATCTGCACGCTTGGACCTTCTCGGCCAAGCATGAGGCCCGCCCCAATGGCAAGCACGCCGCCTATAAATTTAACTGGTAGAAGGATAAGCGGCGGCGTTTCTACAAGACCGGCTAAAACAGCTTCAACATGCGGTATGCCGCTGCCGCTGGCAAGAACAGTATATTTTTGTACGATGGCGACGGCGGCTGCGGTTGCGCTGGCGCAGGCAAGAATAAAGATGAAAAAGCCAATCATCCCGTCAAGATGCGCAACATGGATAAAGGCGTCACGAAATCGATGTGTCCATTGTAGGCTGACTTGAAAAGCGACGCCAGCAAGTCCTGTAAAGGCGCCGACAATGAGTGCAAGGATCGCGAGGGGCAGTAGGCTGCGCTTTGTCTCATTCAGGGCGAGCTGGTGATGGAAATTTGTCATTTTGACGTTTTTCTGCGACTGGCCGAAAGGATAAAGTAAGGGAGAAGGTTACTCTAGTGACGCCCGATGACACCATCAATTTTGGCAACAATTTTGTCGAGGATTGGTAAGAACAGGCGCGTGTAAACGTCCGACTTCTGTATGATATATGTTGCGATTGGCGTGTTTTCAGATTGCGTGCGTAGCCAAAAAGCAATGGTTGGGAAAAGCGTCACCGTGATGATCGCTGCGCCAACAAGCGCAGTTGCTGTTTCTTGCGTCATTTGTCCAGTTTGAGCGCCAAGATAAGTGATGGCGACGACAAGCGGTAGCGTTGTTGAACTTAAAAGACTTTGAGCGATGCAATCATTTTGCGAAAGCGCATGTCGAAACAGACCGGCAGGCGCTAAGCGAATTGAAATGAATACGATACAAAATAAAAAGAAGAGCATCAAAGTTATTGGATTTAAAAATAACATGGGTAGGTTGAAGGTTACGCCGCTGACAACAAAAAAGAGAGGGACAAAGAATCCTGAACCGATAGCAGTGAGCCGACGCTCCAGGATTTCATCCTTTGCGCCTCCGGCGAGCATAGCGATCGCCATGCCCGCAACATAAGCGCCAACAACAGTTTCCATGCCAAAACTATCAGCCAGAGAAACAAAGCCGAGGAGAACAAGCATTGTCACGCGGAAAGGTAAGACGCCGCCTTCGCTGATCCAATAAGACATTTTAGCAATATGCTCTTCCGTTCTATATTTAACAAGAAAAGCGATCAGGCCGGCCGCGATAAATAAAAAGATGAGACTTAGAAAAGCTTGATGGATGTGATGTTGCTGATGCGCAAGGGCAATGGAAGCAAGAATGAGCGGCGCTAATTCTCCCACTGCGGCACAGCCAAGCACATGCCGGCCAAGCGGACTGTCAAGGTCGCCGCTTTGCTTGAGGACAGGGATGAGGATGCCAAATGCCGTTGTTGGCAGGATAATCGCCACGAGCACGGGGGATCCCACAAGGCCGGTGACACATAACAAACAAGCAACAATCAGCGCTAATGTAAAAGAGACGCTCCAAGAGATCGCGCCCAAGCGCAATTCACTTTTTCCAATCTGATAATGTTTGATTTCAAATCCAGCTTGGAAGAAAAGAAAGACGAGGCCCAATTCTTTTAAAAAGGAAATAGTTTCATCGCTGGCAATCAAATTACACAGGCTTGGTCCGATGATAATGCCAAGAATGAGTTCGATTGCAACAATAGGCGTTCGTGCGAAGAAAGGGAGTCGATTCAAAAAAGGCGCAAGCGTTGCAGCAAGAAAAATAAAGAAGAGCGCTCGAAAGTCATGCATGCGCTTGCCATTGGTTGCGCCAACCGCAGACGCGGTAAGGCTGAAAAAGAAGCTCATTTATCAAAATAAGCCTTCAAACATCAAGTAAGGGTGATATGAGCTGTCTTGTCATGCTTTGCTTCTCGGTCGCGCGGCCCCAAGGGGCATATAAAAAATGATGATAAAATGACTAGTCCTGCTTAAAGCTATAAATCTAACTCAAAGAAGGCGCAACGGAGTGGCGATAATGATTAAGGCGCAGTTAAGTCATTTGATGACCAATGCGACGAAAACTTTCCAGAAATTACTGGCTATTGCCCTTTATCTTGGGGTGTTGCTTAGTCTTTTTGCTATCCATAAGGCCTTGTTGCTGGATGAGCCAAATGTTTTTTATCATGTCGCCTTTTCGTTTCTTAATGGTTTGATGCTCGCTAAAGTTATTCTGGTCGGTCAAGAGCTTCATATTGGCGATAGATTGCGTAATGGCGCATTAATTTATGTCATTCTTTTTAAATCTGCGGTTTTTTCTCTACTTCTGTTTGTTTTTCGTCTTGTCGAAGAAGGCATCGTGGGTCTCCATCATGGAGAAAGCTTTTTGCAAGGACTGATGACGGCGTATCCAGCGTTAAGTCATGAAAAATTGATGAGTATTATCCTTGTTTGCGGAATTCTTTTTGTAACATTGATCCCTTTTTTTGCTTATTTGGAGTTGTCTCAGACGCTTGGGGCAACCTATCTGCGCGATCTCATCTTTAGCAGCAAGAGAGATATCGGGGACGTGGGCGTCGGTGTTAAAGAGACGTCATCCATAACAGCAGCGCGTCAGCGCGGTTCTGATCGCCAGGCCAGGATTTGGTATTTTGCAAAGGCTGGAGAAACGATCGGGCCTCATAATGAGGATGATATCATGCAATTTATTCTAGATGGCGTTATTAGTCGTCAAAGTTACGTGTTCAATGCCCGAGAGGGCGGCGCATGGCGTCTTCTCGAACAGACGGCGCTTATGTCACTTTATGACAAGATCCAGCAAAAAGATTAAGCGATGGCGGCGCCCTCTTTTCATCAGCTCATTGGCGCGATTTTCAACGGCGTGCCTCACAATGAAGATGTGGCGATTTATACCAGTCAGTTAACATCCTTAATTGCTATTTATATATGTTGCGTGGCGATGTTTCTCATTTTTCATTATGCGCGTCGCGTTAAAAATAATAATAATCTTAATTCACAGAGGGATAAATTTTACTTTTATCTCTTAGTAATGGTTGGGGCTTCTATTGCAGTGATCGCGTTGATTGTTGGATCAACCTTGCTGATGGCGTAAACACGCACGGTCTTCGCGTCGGTCTCATTTTCAAATGGTCTGTTTAATGATTTAAATTTGCTTTACCCAATGATGTCGTGAAGACAAGCGCGCTGACTGTCTATCATCCATATGTTTGGCGGCTCTATGGCCGTCGCGCTTTCTTGGGCCAGCGTTTTGGCCAGAGTCTGATAAAATCAGGCAATGAGTCAATGTGAACATCTCTCTCATCCGCTTCGACGCGTCCACGCACCGAGACGCCCGCCTGATGAACGCTGTCAGGGTCACCCGATATCAGGGGATGCCAAGAGGGCAGAGGTTTGCCAGCATGACGCAGCACATAGGCGCATGTTGGCGGCAGCTGCCGCCAACATGCGCCTATGTGCTG
>DAIRFH010000030.1:10610-26025 GCA_036795145.1 Methylocystis sp.
TGTAATTTTTTCAATGTGAGACGAACGCAGTCTGGGACATGTTTTCGGCGGTTCTTATAATCGCCACAGCGCCCCGTTTCTGGATCCAACAGTTGACAACCAACGCTCGTTGGATAAATGGCGGCGGTGTCGTCATCCTCGAGTTTGATCAGGCAGCAGCGACCACAGCCATCGCACAGCCGCTCCCATTCGGGCCGCGTCAAATCTTTCAGCGGCTTCTCCCAGAAGGGACCCCCAGGAGGGGCTTTGCTTTTCGTGGCGGCCATGGCGTTTTCCTTCGACAGTAGCGGCTGCCGGACATCAGCCATCGGGCGCCAGAGACGCTATCGTCAAGTCGTCATAAAAAATGCTAACAAAAAGCTGAGGATCTAGTAAAAACGAGCTGGTCACATCTTTCTTAAAGGCTTCAGATTTAAATTGCGCGAGTTCTCATTCATTAAGCGCTTAAGGCGTATTCTTCTTGGGGTCGACGCAATGGTCGACTCAAGCCTCTTTGACGCCTTTAGGCGGTTGCGTGAGTTTTATGAAGACTATGCGCTTTTCATGGAGCGGTTTAATGTTTCGGGCCTGCGTCGCCTCGGCGTTGAGTGTGCCTGCGAGACGCTGAACCTTGGCGTTGTTGGGCTTATTGGCATGCTGGCGCTTGCGAGCTCAGCCTTCCAAATGACGGATGAGAATGACTGGCTTAAGCAGACAGATCTCGCTGTCACGTTTCTTGATCGATATGGGGCGAAAGTTGGTCAGCGCGGAATCATGCATGATGACGCCGTGCCTCTTGAACAATATCCGGACTACGTCATTAAGGCGGTTCTCGCGACAGAGGATCGACGTTTTTTTGAGCATTTTGGCATTGATGTCGTCGGCACGCTACGCGCATTAACAGTAAATGCCCGTTCATCTGGTGTGGTGCAGGGCGGCTCCTCCCTATCTCAGCAGCTTGCCAAAAATCTTTTCCTGTCGAATGAGCGCACCATCACGAGAAAAATTAATGAGGCTTTTCTTGCCCTCTGGCTTGAGCATCATCTGACGAAGAGAGAAATCCTGCAGCTTTACCTCGATCGCGTCTATATGGGCGGGGGAGCCTTTGGCATTCAAGCGGCGGCAGAGTTTTATTTTGGTAAATCAATCAGGGATGTTTCGCTCTCAGAAGCGGCGATGCTTGCTGGCCTTTTTAAAGCGCCGACGAAATATGCCCCCCATAAGAATCTTCCAGCCGCGCGCGCGCGGGCAAATGATGTCTTGAACAATCTTGTCGCGGCCGGCTTTATGACGCCAAGCCAAATTGTCGCCGCCCAACGCGCTCCAGCAACGCCAATTGATCGTCAGGACGAGAGTAGTCCTGACTGGTATCTTGATTACGCCTATGGAGAAGTGCGCAAGCTCGCTGCCAACGGCAAGCTCGGCGATCACAGAATTTTGACGGTGAGGACGGCGCTCGATTCAAATGTGCAGAAGCGGGCTGAGGAAGTCATCGAAAAGAACCTAAGTGAACAAGGGCGAAGCTTTCACGTTAAACAGAGCGCAATGGTTGTGATGGAGCCTGATGGCGCTGTTCGCGCCATTGTTGGCGGCAGAGACTATGGCGTCAGTCAATATAACAGAGCAACGGACGGCTCGCGCCAGCCTGGCTCGTCCTTTAAGCCCTATGTCTATTTGACGGCCTTGATGACTGGAAAATTTAAACCAACGACGATGGTGACAGACTCGCCGGTGTGTATCGGCAATTATTGCGTTCATAACTACAGCGGGGGGTATGCTGGGTCGATGCCGCTGGCAATGGCGCTGGCAAAATCCCTCAATACAGTCGCAATCAAATTATCAATCGCCATTGGCAATGGCGACTCGCGTGTTGGCCGCGCGAAGATTATTGAAACATGTCGCAAGCTCGGCATCACAACGCCTCTTGAAGATACGCCGTCGCTTCCTGTTGGACAGAGTGACGTGATTCCGCTTGAACATTCGGCAGGCTATGCCGCTTTTGTGAATGGCGGTAAAAAAACATTGGCCTATTCCTCAATTGAAATCCGCAATCGACAGGGCGACGTCCTCTATCGTCATGACCGTGACGCGCCGCCGCAATTACAGGTTATTCCGCTTGAGAAGGTTGTCGAACTCGCAACGATGATGAAAAAAGTCGTTGAAGAGGGAACAGGTAAACGTGCAATTTTAGGCGAAGGTATTGATGTAATCGGTAAAACAGGGACAACGAACGGTTACAAAGACGCTTGGTTTTGCGGCTATACCGGCACACTGGGCGGTTGTGTTTGGTATGGCAATGATGACAACGAGCCTATGAATAATATGACAGGCGGCACCTTGCCCGCGGGCACATGGCATGATGTCATGGCCTATGCGCATCAAGGCATTCCGCTCAAACCAATCGTCGGGCTGAGGCCCGTCTCGCCCACAGCAGCGCCGGTTACCTTATCAGGACCGCTCGACGCCAATACGCCGCAGCGACCCGGCACCTTGTCCAAGAACGCATTACAGGCGCTTGAAGCCATTCAGTCAAAAGTAAAAATGCTTGAGCAAGGTAACCCTGGCGCGCAAAAACCGGGCATCGGAAAGACCGCGCCAGAGAAGTCGACGCCAGAGAAACATGGCGCGCGTGACGCTCAAAAAATCGCAGGCGTTTATAACGCCGCCTTTGGTAAAAATCTTCAATAATGGCGAGTATAAGATGACGTTGCGCCCCTATGCGCTTTTTTTTCGGGCTGGATTGGTGGCGATTGCCGGTTTGTTGCTTGGGCTCTTTGCAACGGTGATGTCCCTTAATGCTGGTTATGGATTTAATGCCTTGCAGGCAGGGCCATGGGTTGCTTGGCCGGCTGTTGGGGTGCCAAATAGCGATCCTTATGCCCGTGCCGTTGTGTCGCGCACTGGGGAGGCGCCTCTAGGGCGCGATCAGGGGCTTACCTTTATCGCAGAAACAGATTCTTCTGGCGCGCCGCTTGATGGCGCCTGTGATTATCTTTTGACGGATCCGAGCCCTGCTGCAAGATTTTGGACATTAGGCATTGTTCGTCCTGATGGCGGATTGCTTGCTAATCCGACGGGTCGTTATGGTTATTCATCGGCTGATATATTGCGGCATGACAATGGTGGTTTCAGGATCATGCTCTCGCAAAACCCGCAATCTGGGAATTGGCTATCGCCAGGCGGTGCGCGTAAATTTAGTTTGGCGCTTCGTCTTTATGAAACCACCCTTGATACAGACGCTCAACCAAATGCGGATCATTTCCCAAAGATTACGAAACTCGCCTGCGCATGAAAATAACTGATCGCTTATTAGACTTTCTACCATGGGCCTTAGCGACATTGATGATCGCGGCAATGGTTCATCTTGTGTCCGTGCTTTTGATGCCAACGCTCGCGCCAAAAGACGCCTATGCGCGATTGACAGACTATGCAAAAAAAACGGGTATCGCGGAGGGGCTTGTGATGTTGGAGCCGCCGTCACTGGGCTCAGCTGGCGTCCTGCCTTTTGAAGATCCTAGTTTTGTCGAAGCTGCCTGCCTTTATGATATTTCTAAGCGACCCTATCATTTAAAAGCCTCCACCGATGGAGACAATTTCTTTGCCCTTTCCTTTTACGCTACGGGTGGGCGCATTTATCATGCAATCACAGATCGGTCTGCGATCAAGGGAAAGTTTGACATTATATTAGGTAATGAGCGTCAAATTGAAGCGTTGGAAAATGCCAGCGACGGCTCAGCGCCTGTGCAGGAAGTACGCCTGACGGCCCCAACGTCCCGCGGCTTTATTTTCATACGCGCTCTTGCAAAGCGTAATTCAGACGTCACGCATTTGCAGGAGCTGTTAAAGAATGCGCGGTGTGAAAATTTTGAACTACCAAAAGAATAGCAACGCGCAACTTAATTTCCTTCGCTGGGGGCATCTGGCAAGGGAAATACCTTAATGCCCTCCTCAATGAGAGATTTTGCTTCTTCAAAAGTCGCTCTACCGCGTATAGGCCGCTGTTTCGCCGCTCCTTCTTCTATTTTGCGCGCCTCTTGGGGAAATTGATCACCCACGTCATCTGTTGCCTCAATCAGCTTCTCACGCACGGCGTTGATCAGAGCGCGAGTATTTTTGGCGTCATCGATATATGTGCGCGCGACATGCGGCGCCATGACGCCGCGCGTTATCTTGGCCGATTGACAAAAGGGGCAAATAATAAGGCCAGCTTTAGCTTGTTTGTCAAAAGTCTGGCTATTTTTGAACCAGCTATCAAATTCATGACCCTTGTCGCAGACAAGTTGATAATGGATCATTATGATTGGCCCTGCAGAAGCCTATCCAATGCGCCGTCATTGTTGAGGGCATAAAGATCGTCGCAGCCGCCAATTGGTAGGTCGTTGATAAAAATTTGTGGGACGGTTGTGCGTCCCTGGGCGCGATGTGTCATTTTTCTGCGGCCTTCTGGATCGTCAGCGACACTGATTTCTTCAAAACTTACGCCCTTACGGATGAGCAATTCCTTTGCGCTAATGCAGTAGGGGCAAGTTGGCGTGGTATAAATCTCGATGCGAGCCATGTTCGTCCAGATGTCACTTGGGGTTTACATATTTATATGGTGCGCTGCTGCTTGCAGCATGACGTCATATATATTGTCCGCCTCGTCGACATAAATTGTGCCTTTGCACGTGGCGTGATCTGCAGCGTAACGCATTATAATAAGCGCAATACATTTATTTCTTACTCCTTTTATCAGGAGAGTAAGCCGCCAATCTTTGGCGCGAGCGGATTGTTCGTCAAGGCGTCAGCGTCAAGTTGATCCAATGCGGGCTGGTTGATGAGTGCAGCGTAAAGCATATCGATGAATTTTTCATCAAGATTGTTGAGAATAAAAACAATCCGCGTGCGATGATCTTGGTCCGGCCAACGATCAAGCCGATGCGGCGGATGAAAGACGTGCTGCACGCCATGGATGGCGATCGGCTTAGTCGGGTCATCAGATAAGGCAACAATTCCTTTTACACGAAGCAGTTTTGGTCCGTGCGTATGGCGTAAGAGATCGATGAAGACATCAAATGACGCTGGCGTGAGCGGTGTGTCGCTTGTTAAGCAATACGCCCGGATATGGTCGTCGTGTCGATTGACGTCATGTAAATGGCCATGATGATGCGAAGAATGTTTTTTTGACTCTCGTGTCGCCGTCTCCACGGCTTCAGCATTAAGCCATTCTCTTACGCGCGGCGTTTTCGTGTCTGGGTTGTAGAGGCCGCAATCTAGAATAGACCGAGCAGAAAGATCTTTTTGCGAGGGGATAATAATCTGTGCGGCAGGGTTCAGGGCGCTTAGTCTTTCGATGAGATCCTGACAGCGCTCTGCTCCTTCAGAAAGATCTGTCTTTGAGATTACCAGACGATCTGCAACAGCGGCTTGTTTGACAGCTTCTTCATGAGCATTAAGCGTGGCCTCACCGTTGATGGCGTCAATCACCGTCACAACGCCATCTAAGCGATACCGTAACATTAGATAGGGATGATACATGATAGCATGGAGAATTGGCGCAGGATCAGCAAGGCCAGTTGTCTCAAGTATTATTCTTTGAAATGGCTTGATGCGGTTGTTGTCTCGACGCTTTAAAAGATCTTCAAGGGCGTTAATCAGATCGCCCCGAATTGAACAACAGACGCATCCTGATTTCATCAGAACCATGTCGCCGTCAATTTTCTCAATGAAGAGATGATCTAGACCGATAGCGCCAAACTCATTGATGAGAACAAGCGTATCTGACAACGCATGCGCGCGAACGAGGTGATTTAAAAATGTTGTTTTGCCGGCGCCCAGAAATCCGGTGAGTATTGTGAGCGGAATGGGCGGCGGCGGTCGACGCATTCGCGTCGACGCATCTTGGGTCATTGTTGCGCGCCCGGCTGCTCGGCGGGCGTTGATATTTTAGTTTTATGGGCTTGCTTGGTAGAAGATGCTTTCTGCAGCGCTGGCTTTGGCGTTGTTGTTTTAATCGCAGTATTCTTGTTGCCTGTTTGCGTTGTGGCTTGTTTGTTGCGGTTTGGCGTTGCTGTGCTTGGTGACTCGCCCACTGTATCCTCTACCGAAACCTCAGGCGTTGGCGTTGCGAGCGTGGCGCGTGCAGAGCGTTTCTTAGCGCTGCGTCGCTTGAGGGGCTTCTCTTCAGGCTCAGCGGCCACATGATCATTCGCATAGGCCTCAAGATCTGTCCCTTCACCGACAGCCGCGCCCGGCGCACGCGTGCGCGCGACGGGGCCAGTATAACCTTCTGTGCGTCCAACATGGACACGCGTTGGTTGAAAATGCGGACGCGGTAAAAGGGCAACATCTGACGGCTTCATCATAGGTTGTGCGCCAGAGATACTGTCCAAGAGCGGAACGCCTGAAGACGTTCCCATTGCTACAGGCGTATTTTCTACTTCGGCCATAAATTCGGCCGTTGCTGCGCCACGATTGCGACATACGCGGTCTCGCATGTCAGGCGCGGGAGCGGGCCCTGGCGCGGACATGCTTGCAAGCGAGGCTTGTCCTGAGGATGTTTGGAAGCCACGGTCAAACAAAGCAACGGCTTTTGTGTTACGTGCGATTGTTGTTGGCGCGCCAAGAACAACAACAATCAGATGTCGACCATTACGTGTGGCAGATGCAACAACATTGAAACCCGCGGGACACGTAAATCCCGTCTTCATGCCGTCGGCGCCAGGATAGCGTCCAATCAGACCATTATGGTTTGGTTCAATGCTGCGACCAAACTGCATCGCGCCAATGTTGAAGAGATAAGCATATTCAGGGAAATGCATAAAAAGCGCGCGCCCTAAAATCGCGAGATCGCGCGCCGATGTGACCTGCCGCGAATCGGGTAGGCCATTGGGGTTAACCCAATGAGATTGGGTCATGCCGAGCGAGGCGGAGGCGCGATTCATATCCTCTGCAAAGGCCTCCACTGATCCAGAGACGCCCTCAGCGACGGTGACGGCGACGTCATTTGCGGATTTCACCATCAACATAATGAGCGCATTTTGTAGCGTGACCTCCGTGCCGGGACGAAAGCCCATTTTTGAAGGGGCCATGCGAGCGGCGCGTGGGGACACCATCATCGGCGTGTCCATCGTCAGCTTGCCTGCGCGTACGGCGTCCAAGGCGACGTAAACAGTCATCAGCTTCGTTGTTGAGGCCGGGAACCAGGAGGCGGTTGAGTCGTCTTCGGAGAGAACCTGCCCTGTTGCAACATCAACAATGATTGATGGCGCGGCATTAACCGCTGTAACAGCAAACAAAGACAAGACGAGCGCTGTGGTATAGAGGAAAACCCCGCCGCCTCGTCGGCAAAGTGAGCTAAACCAGTTGTGTTGGCCCGTCATTTACGTGTTCCCTTCCTGGCCAAAGGAGGCCTCAACTCGAACGCAGCTTTAATCCGTGGCCAGCTTGGGATCAAATGTGGCCGCAGTTGGTCTTTTAACTGCATGCGGTTTATACAAGCAACTAGCCGCCAGCCTGGGATCATATGTTTGAAAACGCCTTTGCAGATGAGTGATTTTGATGAGACTATTCAGGAGCGTCTGGTAATCAGGCCGACCCTTATTACGGTGGTTTTTATGTTTCCCTGCGAGAAGAGTGGGGCAGCTGCTTAGATGAGAGCGGAAATGGGACGTGCGTCGTGATTGAGAAGCTTGAATTTCTTATCATGGTGGCAAGCGAGAAGAGCTTTTCGCGCGCGGCGGAACTCTGTGGCGTAACCCAGCCAACGCTCTCAGCCGGCATAAAACAACTCGAAGATACGCTGGGGGTTTTGCTGGTTAATCGCTCGTCTCGATTTCACGGACTGACGGCTGAAGGCGAACGTGTGCTTGAATGGGCCAAGCGAATTGTTGGCGATACCCGAGCAATGCGCCTTGATGTTCGCGCGCTCAAAGAGGGGTTGACGGGCCCACTGCGCATCGCCGTCATTCCAACGGCTCTTGGCATTGTGACCAAGCTCACAGAGACCTATCGCCGTAAACACCCAAATGTCAGGTTCACGGTTTTGTCGGCCTCCTCGACCGACGTGCTCACCATGTTAGAGAATCTCGAAATCGACGCTGGCATCACATATTTGAACAATGAGCCTTTGGGGCGCGTTCGGGCGATGCCGCTTTGTTTGGAGAGATACCGGCTGTTAACGGTTGCAGGCAATCCGCTGGGCGAGCGGGAGCGTGTAAGCTGGTCAGAAGTTGGGAGAATTGATCTTTGCTTGCTAACCCCGGATATGCAAAACCGCAGAATTATTGAGCAGTTGATCAGAAACGCCGGCTCGGAGCCCGTGCCAATTTTAGAGTCAAACTCGGCGATCTTATTGTTTGATCACGTTAAATCTGGAAGATGGGCGACGATTCTGCCCGAAAAACTTGCCAAAACGCTTGGTGTCGAGGCTCATTTGCGGTCGATCCCGATCGTTGAGCCTGAGGCTGTATATGAAATCGGATTGATCGCCCCCCAACGCGATCCCGTCATTCCTTCCGTCGCAGCGCTCGTCGCAGAGGCGAAGGCATTGACGGAAAGTGGCGCGTTTGAGGACTAAATTTGACCTGGCGGCTCCATTAATAGTCAACTCCTATGATCCGACGGATCAGCTCTATTGATTGAAGATCGGAATTCCGGCACTCTCTTTGGAATATCTACAAAAAGATAAAAGGGCTCCCAGAAGGGAATAACGCCCGGACTGGAAAGGGAAGAAATGGCTGGCGCTGCTCCGTATAGCGACGAGCGGGCGCGGGAAATAATCGCTGACCACATGGGTCTCGAAGGTCCCGCACTTCCAATTTTACATGCTCTTCAGGCAGAATTCGGTCATGTGCCAGAATCTGCGGTGAAGCAAATGGCCGAGGCCTTAAACGTGACTCGCGCAGAGATGCATGGCGTCGTCACCTTCTATCATGATTTTCATCGTGAGCCGCATGGTCGACACACCTTAAAAATCTGCCGCGCTGAATCCTGTCAGTCAATGGGCGCTGAAAAACTTGCGAATGATTTCCTTGCCAAACTCAAGCTTGAGTGGGGTCAAACCACGCCTGATGGTAAGCTGACAGTCGAAGCAGTGTATTGCTTGGGTCTATGCGCCCATAGTCCTTCCGCACTTATTGACGGTGAGCCTGTGGGTTGCATTGACATGCAGCGGCTCGACGAAATCGCGACGGAGGCCTTGCGCTGATGACTAAAATCTATGTTCCGCTCGATATGGCGGCTGTCGCAATGGGGGCAGACCGTCTTGTTGAGGCGATCGTCAAAGAGGCGGCGGCGCGCAGCGAATCCGTCGAGATCATTCGTAATGGTTCACGCGGCATGCTCTGGCTGGAGCCTCTCGTTGAGGTGGAAACCTCAAAGGGGCGGATTGGTTATGGCCCTGTTGGCTTGAACGATGTGACTTCTCTGTTTGACGCTGGTTTTCTATTAGGCGGCGACCATCCGTTGGGAATCGGCAAAGTAGATGATCATCCCTGGATGAAGCGACAGAATCGCATAACTTTTGCGCGCTGTGGCGTAATTGATCCTCTATCAATCACGGATTATGAAGCCAATGGCGGCGGCGCAGGGTTGGCGCGTGCGCTACAGACTGGTCCTGCTGCGACAATAGAAGAAGTGACGAAATCTGGATTGCGCGGACGTGGGGGTGCGGGATTTCCAACAGGCATCAAGTGGAAAACTGTTGCTGACGCCCCAGCTGATCGTCGCTACGTTGTCGTCAATGCAGATGAAGGCGACAGCGGCACCTTTGCCGATCGCATGATTATGGAGGGCGATCCTCTTTCACTTATTGAGGGCATGATCATTTGCGGTTACGCCATCAACGGATCGAAGGGCTATGTCTATCTTCGCTCTGAATATCCTCAAGCGGCGCAGGTTTTTCAGGCTGCAATAGAGGTCGCGCGCAAAGCGGGCTGGCTTGGCGAGAATGTTCGCGGTTCAGGCTTCAAATTCGATATTGAATTGCGCATCGGCGCAGGCGCTTATGTCTGCGGAGAAGAGACCTCATTGCTGGAAAGCCTGGAAGGCAAGCGCGGCATTGTTCGCGCCAAGCCGCCTTTGCCCGCGCATGAAGGGCTCTTTGGCAAGCCAACTGTTGTGAATAACGTGTTGTCGATGGCGACAATTCCAATGATCATGGAAAAAGGCGCTCAGCATTACGCCGATCTCGGCGTGGGGCGCTCCCGCGGCACGATGCCGTTGCAGATTGCCGGCAATGTGCGTTTTGGCGGTTTGTTTGAAACAGATTTTGGCATTCCGCTGGGCGTCATCATCAATGACATTGCAGGCGGCACGAGATCTGGACGTCCTGTGCGCGCTGTCCAGTGTGGCGGGCCGCTCGGGGCTTATGTGCCGCCATCTCTTTTTGATCTGCCCTTCGACTATGAGGCCTTTGCCGCAAAAGATAGTTTGATTGGACATGGGGGGCTTGTTGTTTTCGATGACACGGTAGATATGTCGTGGATGGCGCGTTTTGGCATGGAGTTCTGCGCAATCGAAAGCTGCGGCAAGTGTACGCCTTGTCGCCTCGGGTCAACTCGCGGCGTTGAAACCATTGATAAGATCCGCGCTGGTATAGATGTTGAAGAAAATATAGATCTTCTCAAAGATCTTTGTCACACGATGAAGTTTGGCTCGCTCTGCGCGTTGGGCGGCTTTGCTCCTTACCCAGTAGAAAGCGCGCTTCGTCACTTCCCTGAGGACTTCCATAAGCCGGCCCTTGAAGCCGCTGCCGAGTGAGGTATCCGACCATGACGCTCATTAAAGAAACCGATTACGGAACGCCTAAGTCAAAATCCGAAAAAATGGTCACACTGACCATTGACGGTAAAAGCGTTACTGTTGCTGAAGGCACATCCATCATGCGGGCTGCGATGGAGGCCGGCACGGAAATACCAAAGCTGTGCGCAACAGATAGTATCAAGGCCTTTGGGTCATGTCGCCTATGCGTCATCGAAGTTGAGGGACGGTTTGGCACGCCAGCTTCCTGCACAACGCCTGTTGCACCCGGTATTTCCGTCAAAACACAAACGCCGCGCTTAGCAGCGATCCGCCGTGGCGTGATGGAATTGTATATTTCCGATCATCCGCTTGATTGTCTGACATGCGCGGCGAATGGCGACTGCGAATTACAAGATATGGCAGGCGCTGTTGGATTGCGCGATGTGCGCTACGGCTATGATGGCGCCAACCATGTTTTTGCGCGAAACAATGGCGCAGTGAATTTTGATTGGAAGCCAAAAGACGAGTCAAATCCATATTTTTCCTATGATCCATCAAAATGCATTGTCTGTAATCGATGCGTGCGCGCCTGCGAAGAAGTGCAAGGCACTTTTGCGCTCACCATCTCTGGTCGCGGCTTTGAAAGCCGCGTGTCGCCAGGAATGGACGAAGCGTTTTTTGAATCGGAATGTGTGTCCTGCGGCGCCTGTGTGCAGGCTTGCCCTACGGCGACGCTAACAGAAAAGTCCGTCATCGAGATTGGGCAAGCTGAGCATTCTGAGGTCACGACCTGCGCTTATTGTGGTGTCGGCTGTACCTTCAAAGCTGAAATGCGCGGCGAAGAAATCGTGCGTATGGTTCCTTGGAAAGATGGCAAAGCCAACCACGGACATAGCTGCATTAAAGGCCGTTTTGCCTATGGATACGCCCATCACGGCGATCGCATCACGCAGCCGATGATCCGTGAGACAATCGACCAGCCTTGGCGCGTTGTTTCATGGGACGAAGCGTTAGACTTTGCCGCTGCGCGTATGAAAGCGGTTCAAGAGAAATATGGTCGTAATTCTATCGGTGCGATTTCGTCCTCGCGCTGCACGAATGAAGAAACTTATCTTGTTCAAAAACTTGTGCGTGCAGGTTTTGGCAACAATAACATTGATACCTGTGCGCGCGTCTGCCATTCGCCGACAGGTTATGGCCTTAATCAGGCCTTCGGAACGTCGGCCGGAACGCAAGACTTTGACTCCGTAGACGACTCAGACGTCATTCTTGTGATTGGCGCCAACCCAACAGATGCGCATCCTGTCTTTGGGTCACGTATGAAGAAGCGCTTACGCGAGGGCGCTAAACTTATTGTCATCGACCCGCGACGTATTGATCTTGTTCGTTCGCCTCACATCCACGCGGATTATCATTTGCCCTTACAGCCGGGCACAAATGTCGCGATGGTAACGGCGTTCGCGCATGTGATTGTGACAGAGGGCCTTGTTGATGAGGCTTTCATTCGCGCGCGTTGCGACATGGATGAATATGAAGAATGGGCGGCGTTTGTTTCACAGGATAGAAATAGCCCTGAGGCGCTTGCATCGTCTCTGGGTGTTTCTGCTGCGGACATTCGCGGCGCCGCGCGTCTTTATGCAACTGGCGGCAATGCAGCAATTTACTATGGTCTGGGCGTCACTGAGCATGCGCAGGGCTCGACGGCGGTCATGGGCATCGCCAATCTCGCTATGGCGACGGGCAATCTTGGGCGTCGCGGCGTTGGCGTGAACCCGCTCCGAGGACAAAATAATGTGCAGGGGTCGTGCGACATGGGGTCATTTCCCCATGAGTTGCCTGGCTATCAGCATATTTCCGGCGACAAGGCGCGCGCTGTTTTTGAAGAAGACTGGGGCGTCACGCTGGATAAGGAGCCCGGTCTGCGTATTCCAAACATGTTCGATGCAGCCGTAGAAGGCGTTTTCAAAGGCCTTTATGTTCAAGGTGAGGACATTCTTCAGTCTGATCCTGACACACGTCATGTCTCGGCTGCGCTTGCGAATATGGAATGCGTTATTGTGCAAGATCTCTTTCTTGTAGAGACAGCAAATTATGCGCATGTGTTTTTGCCGGGCGCGACCTTCCTGGAAAAGGATGGCACATTCACGAACGCTGAACGCCGCATCCAGCGCATTCGTAAGGTCATGAGCCCGAAAAATGGCTATGGCGATTGGGAAGTTACGCAGTTGCTTGCCAATAGACTCGGCATGAATTGGACTTACGCCAATCCCTCTGAAATCATGGATGAGATTGCGCGCTTAACGCCCTCCTTCCGTGGCGTGTCGTTTGAAAAGCTCGACCGTGACGGTTCAGTACAATGGCCATGTAATGCAGACTCGCCTGATGGCATGCCGATCATGCATGTTGACGGTTTTGCGCGTGGCAAAGGAAAGTTTGTCATCACAGAATATGTGCCGACAGATGAAAAGGTTGGGCCTCGTTTTCCTCTTCTGCTGACGACAGGACGTATTTTGTCTCAGTATAACGTCGGCGCTCAAACGCGTCGTACGGAAAACAGCCGGTGGCACGAAGAAGATGTCTTAGAAATCCATCCGCATGACGCGCAAGAGCGGGGCGTGCGCGATGGCGACTGGCTGAAGGTGCAGAGTCGGGCAGGTGAAACAACATTGCGCGCTAAGGTTACGGATCGTGTCGCTCCAGGCGTTGTTTATACGACTTTCCATCATCCAATGACGCAGGCGAATGTTGTCACCACTGATAATTCTGATTGGGCGACAAATTGTCCCGAATATAAAGTGACAGCCGTGCAGATTTCCACCAGCAATGGCCCTACTGAATGGCAGGAGCGTTATCGCGAATTGTCAGAAGCATCGCGGCGGATTGCAGGATCTATTGACGCAGCGGAATGACGCAGGCGATTGATCCAATCGTAAGAGTTGAGTGTTTAGCGCGCCGTCATGACATGACGGCGCGCGCTTCGCGACTAATCCCCGAGGAAACGCCAATCGCTTTTACCTATGGCGGGTCAACGCACGCCGTCATGATGGCGACGCCATCGGATCTAGAAGATTTTGCTGTCGGCTTTGCTGTGACGGAAGGGTTAATTGATTGCGCGGAAGAAGCCGGCACAGTTGAAACAATTGTCTCTGAAATGGGGATAGAACTTCGTGTCTGGCTTGCTGGCGGTCGTCAGGAAGCCTATGCGATGCGCCGCCGGACTATGGCGGGCCCGACTGGATGTGGTTTGTGCGGTATTGAAAGCCTTGAAGCTGCGTCACGCGAACCACGCGAACTTACGTCTCGCATCGCTTTTCACGCCGAGGGTTTGATCGAGGCGATGGAGTGCTTGCCCTTGGGACAAAAATTAAATCAGGAAACGCGTGCTGTACATGGCGCGGGATTTTGGCATCCCAACTATGGGCTAATGGCTGTGCGTGAGGATGTTGGTCGTCACAATGCGTTGGATAAATTAGTCGGCGCGCTTGTGCGGCAAAACATTGACGCCTCTGAGGGCGTCATATTGATGACCAGTCGCGTTTCGGTGGAGCTCATACAAAAAACAGCGCGCATTGGCGCGCCAGTCATCGCAGCGGTATCAGCGCCAACGGCGCTTGCAGTCAGGATGGCTGAAAAATGTCATATGACGCTGATTGCAGTTATGCGCGGGCGTGAGTTTGAGATTTTTACCTATCCAGAACGCATCATTGAGCAGGTTTCTAAACATGTCGCATAATTCTACAGAAAGACTCGTGAAGATGGCCAATCAAATTGGCGCATTTTTTGGCGCACAAAAAGCGTCACATTCTGCTGCAGGCATGGCAGAGCATTTAATGAAATTTTGGGATCCGCGCATGCGGGCCGCGATCATTGATCATGTCGCGCATGGCGGAGACGGCCTCGATCCCGTGGCCTTGGAGGCTATTAAAAAGCTTCCGCCAGTAACAAGCATATCATAGGCAGTCAGAGCGAGAGTTAATCATTACTCTGGTTTTCATAAAGCTGAGCCAAGCACATGACTTTAGAGATCTGCCCTTGTCGTGAGATGTCAAATGACAGGCTCTCATACGCTCAGTGCTGTCAGCCATATCTGGAAAAAAAAGAACCCGCGCCAACCGCTGAAGCGCTTATGCGATCACGTTACACGGCCTTTACTTGCGGCAATATTGATCATCTTTATGAAACATTAGCGCTTGAGGCTCGACATGATTTTGATCGTAAGGCCATCACGCATTGGGCAAAACAGTCGCAGTGGCTCGGTCTTGAGGTTATGTCGACTGAGGCCGGGCAGGCTGGCGATGAGATCGGCTACGTAGAATTTGTCGCCAACTTTATTAATGACGGTCAGCGTATGGCGCACAGAGAGCGCTCACTTTTCCGGTTTGATAAGGATCAACATCAGTGGTTCTTTGTTGAGGAAGCCAACCGCAAAAGCGCCCCCATTGTTAAAGGGATGCAGCCTGGACGAAATGATCCGTGCGTTTGTGGGTCTGGAAAAAAATATAAAAAATGCTGCGGTATTTCCACTTAGAACGGTGTTTGGCAAAAAACGACAGTGAAATGGCCAAGCTTTGGCGCACTGTCGAGACAATATGCTCTACGTATGAATCATAAACCTCCTTCCAACTCAAAGCCCAGGCTCTTCGCCTGGGTTTTTTTTTGAAAAAACCCGGCGGTTGGATTGATCAACGCGCCGGGTTTGATTTTATGTTTTGAG
>DAIRFH010000108.1:0-4877 GCA_036795145.1 Methylocystis sp.
CATCTTGAAAACGCACCAAAACCTGCGTCGCAGAAGCCCCAAGCTTTATCTCGCGCACGCGGATCGCATCGCCATTAACGCCAACGTTAAACGCAACCAGCCCTCGCGCTTCGATAATTTTCGCCACGCGAAAAGCAACATCGCTATCAGCGTCAATCACCACGGGTCGACCAGCCGTCAGCAAGACGTCAAAGAGACGCATCTTGGCGGCAAAATAACTTTCCATGTCCTGATGATGATCAAGATGATCGCGAGAGAAGTTTGTAAAAGCGGCAGCACTGAGACGCACGCCGTCAAGTCGCCGCTGTTCAATGCCCAGCGATGACGCCTCCATCGCCAAATGCGTCACGCCGCGCTGCGCGAGAGCATTGAGTGTTTGATGAAGCTCAACCGGTCCAGGAGTTGTCAGCGCCCCATAATGCGCGCCCGTTGAATCAACAAGACCAACTGTGCCAAGCGAGGCGGCGTTATATCCAAGCGCCTGCCAAATCTGACGCAAAAAAGAAACGACGGAAGTCTTACCGCTTGTTCCAGTAACAGCAACGATAAGCGAAGGCTGCAGCGGATAAAATCTTTCTGCAGCATGCGCCAAGGCTGCACGCACGTCATCAACGATAACTAAAGGCAGGTCGCACGGCGCCGACTGCTGCGCAATCACGACGCTGGCCCCACGCGCTTTAGCGTCATCTACATAAGCCAGACCATCGCCAGCATGTCCGGGCACAGCAAAGAACGCAAAGCCTGGCGCTATCGCGCGACTATCGGCGGCCAATCCCTTGACGTCGATGGCGCCAAGGATTGGATCAAGCGCATCTGGCGTAATGAGGTCAAAGAGACGCATCAGTGTTTTGCGCCCCCTGTTGCAGGAACATTCGCCATGCCATATCCAAGCTTCGCCAGCAGCGGAAAGGGTTCATGCGGAGGATCAAATCGTGGAGCCAGCCCGATAATGGGTCCAACTCGCTGAATGATCTGACCCGTCACATAGCCTGAATTATAAGCCGCTGTTGCATAGCCGCCGGTCTCAGGAAGTCCTTGCGGCTCATCCATAATCGTCAAGAATAGATATTTGGGCTTGTCCGACGGCGCCACCGCCATGAATGTCGTAAAGAGGCGCGTCTTTGAATAATGCCCATTGACAACCTTTTCAGCTGTTCCAGTTTTACCGCCAACAAAATAGCCGTCGATATCAACCTTTTTTGCTGTGCCAATTTCAGCATTGAGCCGCATCAAATAACGCATGGCTTCGCTTGTCTCGGCTTTTATGACTTGTTCTACGCCGCTCTTTGCGTCTTCTTCACTGCGCTTGAGAAACGTCGGCGTAATCATATAGCCGCCATTCATTAACGCGCTGACCGCCATCATGGCCTGCAATGGCGCAACCGCAAGACCGTGCCCAAAGGCAATCGTCATAGTGTTGAGCTCGCCCCAATTTCTTGGAACGATTGGCTCAGCGCTTTCTGGCAGTTCCGTACGCATACGGGTCAGCTGACCCATTTTACGCAAAAAGGCCTTATGTTTTTCAACACCCTGACCCATCGCCATACGCGCGGTGCCAACATTAGATGAGTAGGTGAAAACTTCGGGCACTGTGAGCGCACGATTTTGTGCGTGATAATCATGGATCTTAAAACGGCCAAAGGATAGCGCGCCGGTCGCATCGAGACGCGAATGAAGATTAATTTTTCCCGAGTCGAGCGCCATCGCGATGGTCAGCGCCTTAAAAGTCGAGCCCATCTCATAGACGCCAACATTCATACGGTTAATATGATTTGGATCGAGCGCCTCTGTTGGTTTGTTTGGATCATAATCAGGCAAAGACGCAAGCGCGATCACTTCGCCAGTATTGACATCCATAATTGCCGCGGCGCCTGCCTTGGCCTTGAAGTGATTAACGCCTTTTTCTAACTCATCGCGCAAGGCGTGAGTAGCGCGAATATCGAGCGATAGAGCAACGGGCTTGAGATCTTCTGGGGCTGCGGCAAAACCCATATTATGCAAATCAGCAAGACCTTGGCCGTCTATATATTTTTCAATGCCGGCAATGCCTGCGTTATCGATATTGGCAAATCCCAAGACATGCGCGCCAATGGGGCCGTTGGGGTAAACGCGCTTATTCTCGGCAATGAGTCCCACACCTGGCAGACCTAAGTGAAAGACTTCATCACGTTGATGCGGCGTTACTTCGCGCTTGACCCAAACAAAGCCTTTACGCGCGCCAAGTCTTTCACGCAACTCACGCGAGTCGACATCCGGCAAAACAGCCGTTAGCAATTCGGTCGCTTCATCCTTATCTATCAGGCGTCGCGGCTCAGCAAAGACGGACATCACCTTAACATCACTCGCGAGCACTTCGCCATTACGATCAACAATGTCAGGCCGTGATGCTGACACGGCCTGCGCAACGGCGCGACGACCTGTGGCGGGATCAGGTTTAAATCCAAGATAAATCAGGCGGCCGCAAATTGCGCCATAAAGCATGAGAAAACCAAGCGCCGCAAAGCGCATGCGCGGCGCACTGGCGGAAAGCCGCGTTGAAAACATATAATGAAAAAATTGCCGCCAACTTCTTGACGTGCGTCGCGCATTATCCGCTTTGGCGTGTGCGGGATGGATCTCTTGCGTCATGGCTTTTTACGCTCTTGGTTTGCAGCCTGGGATTTTGTTACAGGCGCTGTCACTGTTTTTGACGCGGATGAAACCTGCGTCGTTGTTTGCGCAGGAGATGCAACGGGTGGCGTCGCGGATAAACCAAGCCCAAGCTGATCCAACTTACTGCCAATCATATCGCTGCGCGCCGCCTTATCTGGCAGCGCCTGAACGCTGACGAGCTGCTTGACTTCAAGAGGCTTGACGTCAACGAGATACTGGTCCGCAAGTTGCTGCAGACGCTCTGGCCGCGTCATATAAGCCCATTCTGCGCGCAATACGGCAATGGCGTCCGATTCAGTTTTGATCTCAATTTTTGTCTTTGCAATTTGCTCGGCGCGATAACTGGTTTGATATTTGATCGTATAGGCATAAACGGCCGAGCCAATTAATGCGACGATTGCGATGAGATTGAGAAATCTTAACATCAGGCTTTTCCCTTCTCGCGTGCAGGCAAGCGCACAAGACGCCTGAGACGATCTGACAAAGGATGCGCCGACGCAGCCGTGCGTGTGGCGAAACGTAATTTTGCAGAACGCGCGCGCGGATTCGCGTTCGTTTCCTCCAATGTGGGCGCGACAGGCTGACGACCTTCGCATAGGAAACTTGGCGCATGAGCAGCGGTCTCGCCTGGCAAGCGCCGCGACCCTGTTTCGCCGCGACCAGAACGTTCAGATAAAAATAATTTCACGATTCTATCTTCCAGCGAATGAAAGCTCACAACAGCCAGACGCCCGCCTGGCGTCAGCACGCGCTCTGCAGCCGCAAGCCCCTCAAGTAATTCGCCAAGCTCATTATTGACGGCGATCCGCAGAGCCTGAAAACTTTTAGTTGCTGGATGAATATCGATAGCGCGATTTGGCGCGACGCGTTCAATCAATTCAGCAAGAGATTTTGTCGTGAGAAATGGCGCTGTCGCCCGATCATGAACGATTGCGCGCGCTATGCGTCTCGACGCGCGTTCCTCGCCATAATAATAAAAAATATCCGCTAATGTCTCTTCATCTGCCGTATTCACAATATCGCCGGCGCTTTGTCCGCGCGCCTCCATGCGCATATCCAAAGGACCATCGCCGCGAAATGAAAACCCGCGCGCCGCTTCATCAAATTGCATGGAGGAGACGCCAATATCAAAAACGACGCCATCAACGGGCATAAAATCTTGCGCGCGCGCCTGCTCCTCCAGTTGAGAAAACCGTGCTTCTACCAGTCGTGCGCGTCCCTGCCCGGACATTGCGACATCTGCGCCTGCGCGAATGGCTGAAGGATCTCTATCCAAGGCCAGAACATGGACATTAGGGACGCTGAGCAATCGTTGCGTATATCCGCCGGCGCCAAATGTTGCATCAATGTATCGACCGCCGCGCTTATAATCGAGGGCCGTCATCGCCTCATCAATCAATACGGAAATATGCCGCGCCCGCGCATTTGGCGCTTTATCTATCGGCGCGCCGCATCCCGTCGTCATGGACATTCTCCTTGCCCGCATATCACGCCACTGCCGCAGCCGCGTCCGATCCGTCCGCGTCCATCTCTTGACAAGACAGCGTTTGGCGTCGCCGTCGCAACGACGCATGGCGGGTGGATGTTCCTGCGCGAACAGTAAAGATGTCATGCTGTTTCAAAAGACGTCGACGAAACGGCAGCCGGCCGAAGCACCGCAATGGCGCCTGGCTCTATTAGGCTTTGTTAGTGTTAAGGGATCGTTTACAGGCCCGCGACTTGGTCCATAACCAGCGGCTAAAATAGGGTTTTTTTAAAATACGAGCGCCAGCCGGCCTATAAGCCGGGTTCTGTATGGTGCGGTTCAGTCGCCTGAACCTCACGTGACGGCCATTCCTCTGGGACGATCGTTACCGACCGCCTCTGGCGACCAACCCGGGCGACAACTCGGAAACGAGCCTGATGGCCGAAGCCATCGCGTCACCCCTATTCGGTCTTGCTCCCGGCGGGGCTTGCCATGCCTGGGACGTCGCCGCCCCAGCGGTGCGCTCTTACCGCACCCTTTCACCCTTACCGCAACCGCGGCGGTTTACTTTCTGTGGCGCTTTCCCTGGGGTCACCCCCGCCGGACCTTATCCGGCGCCGTGTCTCCGTGGAGCCCGGACTTTCCTCTGCTTTACAGCAGCGGCCATCCAGCCGACTGGCCGCTCTAGGGATAGGGAGGGCGGAAGATGAGGTCAAGCACAGGATGCTTTCGATGGCGCAAAAGATGGGCTAAGCCCGCT
>DAIRFH010000031.1:0-25321 GCA_036795145.1 Methylocystis sp.
TGTAACCCTGCATTTATTGATCATTGCTTTTTCAATTGCGCTTGGTTCAGGGGTGGCTGCTTATGTTTCAAAAACACAGCTAAGCTTAATGCCTGCATCGATCGGGGGCTTACTCATCGCTCTTTCCGCCTGCGATCTTGCCTTTGCTCTCTTGCATCCTTCCTGTGAACAGATAACCCAAGACTCATCGCTGATTGTCGTATATTTTTCACAATCTAGCGCGATACATGCCGCAATTGATTTTGCGCTTTTGGCGTTCTCAGGCGGTTTAATGATCGTGCCAGCCTTCGCAGCCATTCAGATGCAAAGTCCCTCTTTTGAGCGCGCGAGAATTATTGCTGCCGTGAATGTTCACAACTCAGCCTTTATGGTTTTGGCCGGCGGCGGAGTCGCCGTTCTGCAAAGGGCTGGAATGACATTTTCTGCGCAATTTTTTTTTACATCTGCAATCGCCGCAATAAGCACGTTTTGGATTTGGAGGACATTCGTCAAAGATAACACATCTGAGCCTTATCTTTGATGTCCAGTCTGACTTCAGGCGTTATGGCGTTCATGACGTCATGGGGACGATTATTGGTATTAATATTATCCCCACCAGCCTCACGCATCCAGGCATCCGGCATGATAGGGGTTGATTATGATAGCTACTCTTGCTTTATCGCAACGCAATAATTTTTCTGGGAGTAAATAGTCAAATGTCCGTATGGCCCATCTATGGCGAAATCACCGGCCCGATTGTTCTCATCGGTTTTGGCTCTATTGGACGTGGCATCCTGCCTCTGATTGAGCGTCATTTTAACTTCGATAAAAGTCGATTTACCGTCATAGATCCCGTTGATACGCATCGCCGGCTTTTGGACGAACGTGGAATTAGTTTTTTGAAAGAAAAACTAACGCCTGAAAATTATCGTGACGTGCTAACGCCCCTTCTGACAAAGGGCGGCGGACAGGGTTTCGTTGTTAATCTTTCTGTTGACGTCTGCTCGCTTTCCATCATGAAACTCTCACGAGAGTTAAAGGCTCTTTATGTTGATACTGTCATTGAGCCTTGGCCAGGTTTTTATTTTGACAAAAAAATGAGTAATGACAAACGCACCAATTATGCATTGCGTGAAACAGTTCTTGAAGAGCGTCGTCAAAACCCCGGTGGCGCAACTGCTGTTTCTTGCGTTGGCGCAAATCCTGGTATGGTGTCCTGGTTTGTCAAGCAAGCTCTTGTTAATATCGCAAAAGATACTGGTGTGTTTGAGAAAGAGCCCGAGACGCGCGCCCAGTGGGGCGCTCTTGCTCACAAACTTAATATTAAAGGCATTCATATCGCTGAGCGCGACACTCAACGCGCGCGTCATCCCAAACCAAACAATGTCTTTGTTAATACATGGTCTGTTGAAGGCTTTGTTTCTGAGGGGTTACAGCCAGCAGAGCTTGGCTGGGGCACGCATGAAAAGTCCCTGCCAGTTATCGGCCGCACGCATAATGGCGGCTGTGGCGCAGCAATCTATCTGCTATCCCCAGGCGCAAATACCCGCGTTCGCTCATGGACGCCTACGCCAGGTCCACAATACGGATTTCTTGTCACACATAATGAAGCAATTTCGATTGCTGATTATTTAACAGTTCGCGATCAATCGGGAACTGCCGTCTATCGACCAACATGTCATTATGCTTATCATCCAGCAAATGACGCTGTGCTTTCGCTGCATGAAATGTTTGGCGCCGCTGGCAAAATGCAAGAAAGCTGGACGATCCTTGATGAGAATGAGATCGTTGATGGTATCGATGAACTTGGCGTCTTGCTATTTGGTCATGACAAAAATGCTTACTGGTACGGCTCTCAGCTGTCTATTGAAGAGACGCGTGATCTGGCGCCTTATCAAAATGCAACAGGACTTCAGGTTTCATCGGCTGCGCTAGCGGGTATGGTCTGGGCTTTAGAAAATCCTGAGGCCGGCATTGTTGAAGCTGATGAGGTTGACTATAAGCGCTGTCTCGAGGTTCAAACCCCCTATCTTGGTCCCGTCGTTGGCGTTTACACAGACTGGACGCCTCTTGAGGGACGCCCGGGACTTTTTCCTGAAGATATAGACTTGGATGATCCTTGGCAGTTCAAAAACTTCCTTGTGAGTTAAGCTAACCCCTTAAGTTGCTGCAATTTGACGCGCCGTCTTCGCCTGACGGCGCGTTTTTGTTTTTAGGGCCTGACAGCGCCTTGACTGGCTAATATTTGTTCTATATATGTTCTCTATTCGCGTTTTGTTCTCGCCTTATCCTAATGGTGATGGTCTGCGCTAAAAGTCCCTGGTTACGCCCGTTTTGGTCAGCGTTACGTAACCACTCTTGGCGGGGGAACCGCGCAGTTCTCCCGCCAGGCTTTGGTTGTTAAAGCGGAGCATGATGATGGCGCAACAGACGGCAAGCAACTCATTTGAGACGACAGCGCAGGGGCTTAATAATACTCACATTGACGCCAGCAGAAGACGCGGTCGCGGCGCATTGAGTCGCACAAGTGGTCGTTTTGAAAAATCGCATCACGAAGAAATCGATGACGGCTGGAACACGCCAACCAATAACAATGCCTTTAAAACACAGTTTCATTTTGAAAAACCACGCAGCATCATAACTAAAAACGACTCGCCTGACATTAGCTTTGATCGTTCCATTAATCCCTACCGCGGCTGCGAACATGGCTGCGTCTATTGTTTTGCACGGCCAACGCATGCTTATATTGGCTTATCCTCCGGTCTTGATTTTGAAACGGAAATTTTTGTCAAAGAAGGCGCCGCCGCTCTTCTTGAGCGAGAACTGTCAGCAAATCATTATACTCCAAAAATGATTGCAATCGGCTCCAATACTGATCCCTATCAACCAGCTGAAAAACATCACCGCGTCATGCGCGGTATACTGGAGATTCTTGCACGCGCCAGACATCCTGTTGGTATTGTTACTAAATCAGCGCTTGTTTTACGCGATCTTGATCTTCTTGCGCCAATGGCGCGTGAAGGTCTCGTCAAAGTTGCGATTTCAGTTACAACACTTGACCCGCATCTTGCACGCATTATGGAGCCGCGCGCAGCATCGCCAATACGACGGTTAGATGTGATTGACAGCCTCGCGAAAGCTGGCATTCCCGTTAGCATCATGACAGCGCCCATCATTCCTGCCATTAATGATCATGAAATTGAATTGATATTGACACGAGCCTATGCTGCAGGCGCCCGCGAAGCAGGATATATTTTATTGCGCTTACCTTACGACGTGCGTGACCTTTTTATTGAATGGTTAGGCGCTCATTTTCCAGATAAGATGCAACGTTCGCTGAGGCTTATTCAATCAACCAGAGATGGAAAGCTCTATGACGCCGCTTTCAATAAACGTATGAATGGCATTGGTCCTTATGCTTGGATGATTGGCAGACGTTTTGAAGTTATCGCTAAAAAGCTTGGGTATGGACATATTGCTTTAAGAACTGATTTATTCGAACCGCCTCGACGCAAGCCGCAACAACTTAGTTTGTTCTAATCACATTAGAAATTTATCATTTTCAGAAATGGATAATAATTATTTCTATTGCGCTTTGGTCAATTAAGCGCTTTCCTGGTCTCTATGACTGGACCAGATTTTAAAAATGAAATGTCTCTGCGGACGCAGGGAATTTGGCCAGTCGCAGGCGTTGACGAAGTCGGACGGGGTCCGCTTGCAGGACCAGTAACCGCCGCCGCTGTAATCCTTGATCCTCACAATCTGCCAAAAGGCATTGATGATTCCAAAGCGCTGAGTGCAAAACAGCGCGAAATCCTGTTTGATCAGATTATGGAAAGCGCGCTTGCTATCAGCGTCTCTTCGGTTACCGCCGCAGAAATAGACATTATGAATATTCGTCAAGCGTCACTTACCGCCATGGCGCGCGCTATCTCTGGTCTTTCCATAAAGCCTGCTCTAGCGCTCATTGATGGACGCGACACCCCAGCGATAGATTGTCCTGCGCGGACCATTATCAAAGGTGATGCGCTGGTATTGTCCATTGCCGCAGCCTCAATCATTGCGAAAGTCTCTCGTGACGCCATGATGCGCCAATTGTCTCTGCTCTATCCACAATATGGGTTTGATACTAATGCCGGCTATGGCGTTAAACGTCATATAGAAGCACTAAAAATTTTTGGCGCGACGCCTATTCATCGTCAAAGCTTTGCCCCACTGAGCGGTAAAAAAAACGTTAAAGCTTGATCAACAATGCCAATATTTTCTTTTTGTTAGTAATTACGTCCAGAAAAGGGACAAAATTTATTTCTGGTTATAAACCCGGCCTTTACCTCAATACGTCATCATTCTCTCTGTCAGTAGCGTTTGTGGTGTCGAGTGAATGCGTAATACACGCGTTGGGGCGGCCAGCCTTCAAGCCCGGATAAAGGTTTCGCGTACCGGGTCATCCATCGTTCGGCCGTCCCGCGCGGCGCAGAATCATAATGCGATCTTGCAAGGAGATTGCATCGCGATGATGCAGACCCTAGCTGACGCCAGCATCGATCTTATTTTTGCCGATCCCCCTTATAATCTTCAACTCGCCAACACGTTAACGCGTCCTGATCAAAGCGTTGTTGATGCTGTCGATGATGATTGGGATAAATTTGCTGATTTTGCGACCTATGACGCATTTACGCGAGAATGGCTAAGCCAGGCGCGTCGTGTGATGAAGCCGTCTGCAACCATTTTTGTAATTGGCTCCTATCATAATATTTTCCGCGTTGGCGCTATCATGCAGGATCTGGGTTTTTGGATTCTCAACGATATCGTCTGGCGCAAAAACAATCCCATGCCAAATTTCCGCGGACGGCGTTTTACCAATGCGCATGAAACAATGATTTGGGCCTCGCGTGATTCTGCGAGCAAAAACTACACCTTCAATTATGAAGCACTTAAGGCAGGCAATGAAGATTGTCAGATGCGTTCTGACTGGCTTTTGCCAATTTGCACTGGAGCGGAAAGATTAAAAGACAAAAACGGCCGCAAAGTCCATCCAACCCAAAAACCTGAGGCTTTACTGGCGCGCGTCATCCTTTCAGCGTCAAAGGCGGGCGACCTTATTTTAGATCCGTTTTTTGGCGCCGGCACTACTGGCGCCGTCGCAAAACGCCTGCGTCGAAACTACCTTGGAATAGAGCGCGAGGCGACTTACGCCCGCGCCGCGGCAGCGCGCATCGCAGCGATTGAACCTTTGCCATTAGACACCGTCTCCCCGGCGCCCTCAAAAAGAGCGGAACCGAGAATTGCATTCTCAAGTCTGATTGAGAGCGGCCTGATTACGCCTGGCGCCATTTTAACAGATTCAAAGAAACGCTATCGCGTTAAGGTTCGAGCCGATGGCGCTGTATCTCTTTCAGGATTTGTTGGATCCATCCATAAAACCGGAGCACTGGCGCAAGGGTTGCCAGCCTGTAATGGTTGGACATTCTGGCATTATGAAAAAAATGGCCATCTCTATCCCATTGATGACCTACGTGCGCTTGTTCGATTGCAATTACGCGATGCAGCGGAATAAAATTATTTTCTCAATGCGCCTTACCTGACTTTTTTAAACCAATACGCCTGCATAAAATCCGATGAGGAGCACCAGGCCAATAAAAGCGCGGTAAGCTACGAACGGCCAGGCGGAGAAGCGCTCAAGGATTCGTAATAAACCCCAAATTGCCGCAAAAGCCGAAAGGGAGGCAACGATAAGGCCGACCGCAAGCATGGACCAACCATGCAGGTCTAGATGCGCCTTATGCAACTCCCACAACTCCTTCAAGCCGGCCAGCGTGATTGCTGGGAGTCCAAGGAGGAAGGAGAAGCGCGCTGCTTCTTCACGCTTGAGATCAAGAAAGAGCGCGGCTGTCAGGGTTGAACCTGATCGAGAAACACCCGGAATCAAAGCTCCGACCTGAGCAAAACCAACAATCAGCGCATCCTTGAGGGTGACATGATCAAGCGACCGCTTGTGATTGCAATACAATTCTGCAATCGCCAGCAATGCCGCCATAACAATACAGGAAAAACCAATAACCGGCAGGGAGCGTAACGGCGACCCGCAAGTGTTTAGCGTATGAGACAAAAGAAGCCCAGCCAATCCAATTGGCACAGTCGCCAAGGCGATCCAAACAACGAAACGGAAGCTCCAATCACTGAAATCACGCCTTTTTAGAGCGTCGACAGAACCGATCGTAAGCGTACGGATATCTCCCCAAAAATAGCTGATGACCGCTGCAAGAGCCGCAAGTTGCATGGCAGCCGAAAAGGCAGAGCCTGGGTCTTTCCAGCCAAGGAGCGTGGGAACGATGCGCATATGCGCTGTTGAGGATATCGGCAGCAGTTCCGTGATGCCTTGCACGACGCCTAGCGCTGCAACTTTCATATAGCCGAGGTCTACAAAGCCTGTGTCGAGACCATTGGTGCAAGCTGTCGCCATTTATTCTCCAATCGAAAGAATGCGCAGATTTTATTGCTGAATTGTTTTCCAAGAATTTAGTTAATAGAATCCAAAGACCCCTATGCTGACGCGCATTAATTAAGCGTCAAAAACGCCGCAGCCATTGACTTAACCTCTTCGCTTGAGACGGTAATCAAGGCATCAGCCAGAGTCTGGGCAATTTTTAACGGATGATTGGGATCTACTTCAAACCCAATTTCTTTTAACTTCATTCCCCATTGAGGATAAGATAATGCGCTGATTTCTTTTCGTTGCAGGACGACAAGCCCGCTGTGTCGCGGATCAGCGCAAATGCGCGCATATAAGAAATCTACTTTTTTTTCATCGCCTTCGAGTATTTGGAGAAAGTTTAATCCATTAAACAACAATATGCCCGTAACCCCCGTCGCAGCGTTATTGCTGACGGATAAGGTCATAATCTGCTCGAGATCTTGTACATTTAGACCAAGCTGCGCGTTGCTAAAATAAATAAGGCGCAGCATCATTTGTCTCCACTGACGCTCAATCTAGCTCGCACTCTTTTCAATGATATGGGCAAGATCAGTCATGATTTGATTGAGATCATAATTCTTTGGCGTATAGACAGCGGCAACGCCAGATTGAAGCAATAGTTTTTCATCCGCCGGCGGAATGATGCCGCCAACAACAAGCGGCGCTGTTAGGCCTTCTTCTTTCATCAAGCGGATCACCTCATGCGCAAGGGTAACATGCGATCCAGAAAGAATAGATAGGCCAATGCAATGGACGCCTTCTTTTTTGGCTGTCTCAACAAGCTCTGCCGGGGTAGACCGAATGCCTGCATAGATCACCTCAAATCCAGCGTCTCGCGCCCGCACGGCAATCTGTTCGGCGCCATTGGAATGACCATCTAAACCTGGCTTGCCAACAAGAAATTTGGCGCGACGACCTATCTTCTGCGACACGCGCTCGACTTCGCTGCGCACTGAATCCAGCTGTCCTCCGACCTGACGTGCGGTTGAAGACACACCTGTTGGCGCTCGATATTCGCCAAAAACGCCACGCAGAACGTGACCCCACTCTCCTGTTGTGACGCCTGCCTTGGCCGCGGCGATGGAGGGCTCGACCATATTTTTGCCCTCCTTGGCGGCGCGCGCTAATTCTTCAATTGCAGCTTTTGCCGCCTTGTTGTCTCGCTGCTCTCGCCATGCTTGCAGGCGCGCAATTTGATCGGCTTCAACATGAGCGGGCACGACCATGATCTGACTGTCGCCTGAGGTCAGCGGCGAGGGTTCGCCTTCTTTAAATTTATTGACGCCTACAACAGTTTGCTCGCCGGCTTCGATCGCCTCTAGTCGCGCTGTATTGGATTCAACAAGCCTGGATTTCATATAACCAGTTTCAACAGCGGCAGCCGCACCGCCTAACTCATCAATTTTCTTAAGTTCAGCTTTTGCTTCTTCTTTGAGCGCTGCAACTTTTTTTGCAATCTCCGGCGATCCGTCAAAAATGTCGTCATATTCTAAAAGATCTGTCTCATAGGCCATGATCTGCTGCATACGCAACGACCACTGCTGGTCAAAAGGCCGCGGCAAGCCCAAAGCTTCATTCCATGCGGGCAACTGCACGGCTCTTGCACGCGCATTCTTTGACAGCACAACGGCAAGCATTTCTATTAAAATACGCGTTACGTTATTTTCAGGCTGCTGCTCGGTCAGTCCAAGAGAATTAACCTGAACGCCGTAACGAAAGCGACGGAGCTTGTCATCTTTAACGCCATAACGCTCACGCGTTATTTCTTCCCAGAGTTCGGTGAAGGCGCGCATCTTACAAAGCTCAGTTATGAAACGCATGCCGGCGTTCACAAAGAAAGAAATGCGGCCGACGACTTGGCCAAAATCATCTTCTGACAACTCTCCAGACTTCTTTACATTGTCAAGAATCGCAATCGCTGTCGCTAATGCGTAGGCAAGCTCTTGTGACGGCGTCGCACCAGCTTCCTGAAGATGATACGAACAAACATTCATCGGGTTGAATTTTGGCGCTTCTTTTGTCGTAAACAAAATCAAATCTTGCGTGAGGCGCAGAGACTGTGTTGGCGGAAACACATATGACCCGCGTGAAAGATATTCTTTGATGATATCGTTTTGCGTCGTGCCTTGAAGTTTGACGCGCGGGGCGCCTTGTTCTTCAGCTGTCGCAATATACAAAGCCATCAGCCACACCGCCGTTGCGTTGATGGTCATGGATGTGTTCATGTCGCCAAGCGGAATGCCCTCAAACAGGGTGCGCATGTCGCCCAGATGCGAGACGGGGACACCGACCTTGCCAACTTCTCCACGGGAAAGGATATGGTCGCTGTCATATCCCGTTTGCGTTGGCAGATCGAAAGCGATGGAAAGGCCCGTCTGACCTTTGGCCAAATTGCTTCTGTAAAGACGATTAGAATCCGCAGCGGTCGAATGACCGGCATAAGTGCGAAACATCCAGGGCTTATCACGTCGCGGGGCAGACATATCGTTCATCAGGCGCGTCCTCCAAGGGCTGCGTAGCATATGACCCTGTTTTGACAAGGCGCCAGAAGCTGAAAGCCATGGGCTTGGTTTAAAGCTGAGATCCCTGTCAAAACCGAGCATGTTGTCAGTTCATAGGAAAAGCCTGCCAAGTCATAGAAATTTTGGGGCTATTCGCACTGCCGCAGGCCGTATTATAAGCTGCGGCCGAATTTTTAAGGCGCCGCAACAGTTCCGGAGCCGAGGAGCACACCTTGACCGACAAAAAAGACCTCTATGAAATGGGCGAGATCCCACCTCTGGGCCATGTTCCCAAAAACATGTATGCATGGGTGGTTCGGAAAGAACGGCATGGGCCGCCAGAATCGGCCATGCAGCTTGAGGTTGTGCCGACATGGGAGCTTGATAGCCATGATGTGCTCGTGCTCGTGATGGCTGCAGGCGTCAATTATAATGGCGTTTGGGCTGCGCTGGGCGAGCCGATCTCTGTGCTCGACGCGCATAAGCAACCCTATCACATCGCTGGATCAGACGCCTCGGGCGTGGTGTGGGCGGTGGGCTCGAAAGTCAAACGCTGGAAAGTCGGTGATGAAGTTATCATCCACTGCAACCAGGATGACGGCGACGACGAGGAATGTAATGGCGGCGACCCAATGTTTTCGCCCTCTCAGCGGATTTGGGGCTATGAGACCCCAGATGGTTCTTTCGCGCAGTTCTGCCGGGCGCAGGATCGTCAGCTCATGCCACGCCCCAAGCATCTTTCCTGGGAAGAGTCAGCTTGCTACACGCTCACGCTCGCAACGGCCTATCGCATGCTGTTTGGTCATGAGCCGCATCAGCTTAAACCAGGTCACAACGTGCTCATTTGGGGGGCATCAGGCGGTTTAGGCGTGTTTGGCGTGCAATTATGCGCTGCCGCTGGCGCAAACGCTATTGGCGTCATTTCCGACGAGACCAAGCGGGACTATGTCATGTCGCTTGGCGCAAAAGGCGTCATCAATCGCAAAGAATTTAACTGCTGGGGTCAACTGCCAAAAGTAAATTCTCCTGAATTCACCGAATGGACAAAGGAAGCCCGCAAATTCGGCAAGGCGATTTGGGATATTACCGGCAAAAAGGATGTCGATATTGTTTTCGAGCATCCTGGAGAATCTACCTTCCCTGTCTCTGCGCTGGTTGCCAAGCGCGGCGGCATGGTTGTATTTTGCGCCGGCACGACGGGATTTAATCTTACGTTTGATGCCCGTTATGTCTGGATGCGGCAAAAACGCATTCAAGGCTCTCATTTCGCGCATCTCAAGCAAGCCTCTGCCGCTAATCAATTCGTGATCGATCGCCGGATTGATCCCTGCATGTCAGAAGTCTTCGCATGGGAGAAAATTCCCTATGCGCACACCAAAATGTGGAAGAATGAACATGCTCCCGGCAATATGGCTGTCTTGGTCAATGCGCTCGAACCTGGCCTACACACCATCGAGGACGTGATTGAGGCTGGGAAAAGGAATTAAATCGACGGCCCCAACTGACATTGTGACTGGCGTGCTGAAAACGCAGACTATCAGGGCGCTGACGCCCTGACAGTCTGGAACGGCGTTACTGAGCTCTGAAACAGACCTATTTTGTCGCCTTGCGAAAACATTGACGGCATGAAGCCAACCATGCCATTTCTTGAAACAATCAAGCTTTTATGCGGGGAGAAAACATGACCGCAGCTATCGCGATTAAAACTGAGCCTGCTAATTGGACTACTGACGCTAGGGAGGCTTTTGACGCTGTCGAAAAGCTTTATCAAGAGGCCCTTGCCAGCCTACGCACCCGTCAATCGCGTGACGGTAAGATCGCCAATGATCTTTTTGAAGCTGATCAACATGCTGCGCATGGGCTGGCCTGGTTTGCAACCTATGTGCAGGGGCTTCGCGAACTTATCGCCTATTCTGAGAGACTTCAGGACGAGGGCGCTTATGGCGAAACCGAGGAGCTATTAAACCAGATTGGGTTTGCAGAACTGCTTGCGCAGATCTTTGGCGGTATTCCAATGAGCCAGGGCGAGATGGTTCGCCTGACCGATTTTGGTCTTTCTGCGCAACAGATCTCTTCGCGTCGTCCAGCAAGCGTCGACCGCCTGATCCTTACAGGCAATAATGCCCATAATCGCGCCCGCCTTGCTGAATTGATTGATCATCACGCCGCGGCGGAGACAATTGGCGCCACCGGTCTGGATGAAACGCTGGAAGCGATCCGCAGTGAAATGCGTAAATTCGCAGCAGCCCATGTCATGCCTTACGCACAGGAATGGCATGCCAAAAATGAATATATTCCCCTTGAGGTGATTGCCGGTCTGGCTGAGCTGGGCGTGTTTGGCCTGACCATTCCGGAGCAATATGGCGGCTCGGGCATGGGCAAGATCGCCATGTGCGTTGTCTCTGAAGAGCTTTCACGCGCCTATATTGGCGTCGGCTCCTTGGGAACCCGATCTGAGATTGCCGGAGAGTTAATTTTACTGGGCGGCACTGAAGAACAGAAACAAAAATATCTGCCCGGAATAGCGAGCGGCGAAATCCTGCCAACCGCTGTATTCACGGAACCCAATAATGGCTCTGATTTGGCAGGCCTGCGCACACGCGCAACGCGCGAGGGCGACCTTTATAAGGTGGTGGGTAATAAAACTTGGATCACCCATCCCGTTCGCGCCGATATTATGACGCTTCTTGTGCGCACCAACCCTAATGAGAAGGGATATAAAGGTCTTTCCATGCTGATTGCGGAAAAGCCGCGCGGCACGGATCAAAACCCATTCCCAGCAGTCGGCATGACAGGCGGCGAAATTGAAGTGCTCGGCTATCGGGGTATGAAGGAGTTTGAAATCGGTTTCGATAATTTTGAAGTTCCTGCCGCCAATCTGCTCGGCGGAGAGGAAGGCAAGGGCTTCAAACAACTCATGGAAACCTTTGAATCTGCGCGTATACAGACGGCGGCGCGCGCCCTAGGGGTTGCTCAATGCGCCCTAGATCTGGCGCTGCGCTACGCCAAGGAGCGGGTTCAATTCGGCAAACCGCTTTTTTCCTTCCCAAGGGTTTTTAATAAAATCGTCTCTATGGCGGTGGAAATCCATATTGCGCGCCAAATTACTTATTTTGCGGCCCGCGAAAAGGATGAAGGCAAGCGCTGCGATCTAGAGGCGGGCATGTCTAAGCTGCTGGGCGCACGCGTCGCCTGGGCAGCTGCAGATAATGCCTTGCAGATCCACGGCGGTAATGGCTTTGCCCTAGAATATCCTGTTTCTAGGGTATTGTGTGACGCCCGCATCTTGAATATTTTTGAAGGCGCGGCGGAAATTCAGGCGCAGGTGATCGCACGCCGTCTTTTAGATGGTTAAAGATTAGTTCTAGACCTTTGCCATGCTCATTTTAACCAGCCCGCCCCTCGGCGGGCTGTTTTTTTGCTTAAATGTTGCGCAAAAAAATAATCAATTCATTTAAAAACAGTTACTTAGAAATATTGTTGTCGCCTGCGACAACTTATCTCTGGTAAAAATTTTGCAATGCACAATATCTTTATTATTGCGTCGCACAATGAGTCGGCTTGCCGACGATTATGACGCGATATCCTTCATTGGAGGCCATCATGGAGACGATACGGAACTGGTTTCAGGACTGGTCGGATGCCTGCGAATACGCAAATGAATGTGCGCCTGACCTTTCATTTCTCATACCCACTGAGCCCTTTATATCTTTGTTCGCGATCACAGCCGCATGTTTTGCATGTTGGGCCTTAACGGAATCGCGGATCAGAATTTTTGAACGCGCGAGAGCAGCTTCAAGGGTGCCCAAGGTTAACTCATCCGCACTCAAGACACTGCTGCTGAGAATGAAAAGCTCTTTTTGGACAGAGAAAAATCTAGCCGCCTGAGAATGCCTGCTTCTTAAAACAACGGCGGTCATCGTGCGCATGGCGACAAATCGCCCTCTTGTCCTACCTGGCGGACCGCCTCACATTTGAGAACGAAAAATGTGAGGAGGAGGACAAGATGGGCGCAACTGCAGTTCATAATGGCGCGTGGGTATTCGTTGGCGATGGCAGACATGCCCTGTTTTTTGTTAACCACGGCGACGCAGAGCTCCTTGATTTGCGGGTGATTGAAGCCCGCACGGATCACAATCCGCCTACGCATTTACAAGGCTCAGACGCTCCAGGACGAAGCTTCGCATCCAGGGGTGGCGTTCGCAGCGCGCTCGACAACACTGACTGGCACAATATTGAAGAAGAGCGTTTTGCGCATGCAATGGCGGACAAGATCAATAAGGCTGCAGAGACCAATGCATTTTCCGAAATTATTATTGTTGCGCCGCCCCGTACATTAGGTGAAATCCGCAAAGATTTATCGGTAAAAGCAAAAAGCAAAATTACGGGCGAGATCCACAAGGACCTAACCCGTCATCCGCTTGCAGATATTGAAAAAGCCCTCGCTCTGAAAGCCTCGAGCGTCGTCGCCGTCAATCCTTGATAAGAGTCCAGCAAAAACTATGTGGCTGTTGACTGACATAATATCGACGTAACTTTATTGGAAGCCTTAACCTACGGCAGGCTGTAGAGCTTGCCATTTTGGTTTTTGTCTTTTTGTTTTATGTGACAACGTGAGTGTAATTTGCGTCCTTTGCGCCCTCTTCTTTATATCTTCTGCATCTTCCTTAGCGCATGCGCTGGACGTCCGCATGGCGTCCTCCTCGCAACACACGAAAAAACTGACGGCGCTAGTCTTGTTGATATGCTTGTTATCACGACTCGTACGCCAGATCAGACGCAACCGGGCATCATGTTCTCCGGTGAACGCGCAGGATATGTATCCTTCGCCAATATCGTTGTCTCGGTTCCCCCAGACTCCAATCGGGTGATTGGCGAAGTGCAGTGGCCTGCACAACATACGCCAAATCCTGCTTATGAATTTTCGACTGTTGAAGCAAAGATACTAACGCAGACCCAAGCGCTTACAGAGTTTGACCAGCGTATTCGTAAAACGCCCAAACGACAAGTTCTGCTATTTGTTCATGGCTTCAATACAAAGTTTGAAGAAGCCGTTTATCGCTTTGCACAAATTTCGCATGACTCAAACGCAAATATTGTTCCCGTGCTCTTTACCTGGCCTTCACGCGGTAATCTGTTGCAATATGGCTATGATCATGAGAGCGCGAGTTTTTCACGAGACGCGCTTGAAAATACGTTACAAGCTCTCGCGCGCGATCGAAACGTCGACGAAATCTCTATCCTTGCCCATTCAATGGGAAATTGGGTCACACTCGAAGCCTTGCGACAAATGTCAATTCGCAACCGTGGCCTGCCGAATAAAATTAAAAACATCATGCTCGCTGCCCCGGATGTTGATTTTGATGTTTTCCGTCGACAAATTGCTACGATTGGGGCGAAACCTTCGCTCTTTACGCTTTTTGTTTCGCGCGATGATGAAGCGCTGGCAGTATCGCGCCAGGTCTGGGGAAATAAACCAAGACTTGGCGCTGTTGACGCAACAGCTGAGCCTTACCAGGAAGTCTTAGACAAGGATCGCGTGCAAATTGTCGACCTTACTCAGGTGTCATCTGCGGATCGCCTAGGCCACTCAAAATTTGCTCAGGCGCCAGATGTTGTTCGCGCCATTGGCGCGCGTCTAGCAAACGGCCAGACATTGAATGATGGACAAGCTGGCGTTGGGCAAAAACTAGGTCTTGCCGCCGCAGGCGCTGTCTCAACAGTCGGCGCCGCAGCTGGCGTCGCCGTTGCTGCGCCTTTTGCGATTGTTGATCCGCGCACGCGTGAAAATATGAGCGATCATATTGGCTCAATCGGCGATCAGCTGAACCAGCAATAGATCGATCATCCATCGCCACTGATCAATGCAAGAAACCAAACCATGACGCTTTCAGTCAAAAAAAATTGCCCACTAGCCGTCAGTCGAGATATTTTCTGTGCAACAGGGCTGGTGTTGTTAGCGGCGATGCTCGGTAATTACGTCACCATTCCAAATATTCCCAGCTGGTACGCGCATCTATCCCCCCCGCCGCTAACGCCGCCTAATTGGCTCTTTGGTCCCGTATGGACATTCCTCTACGCATTAATGGCCTATGCATTCTTTCGTATTTTACGCCTTCAGACCACAAAGACAGAACGCCTAAGCGCCATTGCCGTCTTCGTGCTGCAACTCATTCTTAATGCCTCATGGTCCTTTGCTTTCTTTGGAGCCCATAATCCATTGGCAGGAATTTTTGTGATTTTGCCGATGGAGGCGCTGATCCTTGTTGCTATATTTTTATTTCGAAAGCTCGATCCTGTTGCCGGTTATTGTCTCGTTCCCTATGCCGCATGGGTTGCGTTTGCAACCTATCTCAATATAGGTTTTTGGATATTGAACGCTTGAAGCGCTTACTAAAAAGGCGCTCGTTTTGCACGCGCAACATAAGCGTCTGCATCTTGCGTCAACAAGAATCTTTCCTTGACTAATTTATCTGCAACAACCCGCATTGTTGCAACAAAATAGGCCCGCGACCCATAGCGCTCAACAAGAGATAGACGCGGATCCTGAGTCAGCTCACGTTCAATCTTATTTTTTGCAAAGGGTAAGACGCCCTCCTTCTCACAGCCCGCAGTTGTTTCGTTAATATGCGCCAGACCGCCATCAAAACCAATAAAAGTTGCAATTGGCAAAGCGTGATCTGGTAACTGAACTCCGCCTTCACTATTTCCATCCTTATTAATCTTGGGGGCCAGTCGCAAATCTTGTGGCGGTTTTGGCAAAGAGGGGATTCTTGGCCAAGTCATATCTCGCGTCACAATGAGATCATCAATCTGCGGAGCGCGCGAGACAGGCGGCATAACCCCTTTAATCCATTCTTCCATAATAACGAGCAATGCGCGGCGCGCTGGCGCTATGTCTTGATCCACGCTGACTGGAAGACACCTCGCCATTAAGTCTGCGCTTGTGACCCCAGCAATATAATATTCTCGATAATTCTTGGCAGACTTTACGACAGGCCGTTGCACGTTCATCCGCCAATAAGCTTCGTCGCCCCAAAAATGAATGATATGTGCGAGGCTACTATTGGCGGCAGCTATCGAAACATCTTGTATTAGTAAGCCGTCAAATAAATTTCTTTCTCGGTAAAAAATTTCGCCAACGCCCCTGTGGCCAACACCAATAGTTGTATGGATTTTTAATTCTTCCTTGAGCTTGACAACAATATCTTTCAAAAAAACTTGGCGTTGCCTCAGGGGAATCTTCAAAAAATCAATCATGGCCACATTGCTGCCGCGCTGATTGATAAATCCCGCAAGATCATTGTCATGCGCATCGAAGATGAAAAGCGTCGGCGTGGTCTTGTTATGTTGCGAAGTAAGAATTTTTACATCGGCAATAAGACTGATCTCGTCACTAATAAGATGAAAGCGCGCGATGCTTTCAGGAGAAAGAGCGCCTATGAGCTCATAAGATAAAATATGAGCCTGAGCGCATAAATTAGTATAAAAGAGAATGATGCTGATCAGACAAGCAGTCTTGAATATTCTTAACAAAAGACAGCCTTAAAGTTTTGCGATGAAATGCGCAAAAGTCAGCAAGCCCTCTGGCCAAGGACCGTGGCCACTTTCTATATTGAGATGACCGGCGGCCCCGGCGTCAACAAACTTGGCGCCCAAATCGAGCGCCAAGTCACGTGTGTATTGATGATCCGCATAAGGATCATCACGACTGCCGACAAGAATTGTCGGAAAGACAAGCGGCTGACGCGGCGCTGGTAAAAAATCACAATTGATCGTTGGTATTTCGCGCATCACAGTTTCAGAAGGCGGTGCGACAAGAAAGGCGCCAGCAATTTTATCACTCACACTTTGCGCAGCATGCAAGGCAGCAATGACCCCAAGAGAATGAGCAATCAACACCACAGGTCGTGAGCTATCCAATATGGCGAGTTTAATTGAGCTTTCCCACGCAAGCCGACTTGGTTGCTGCCAATCGTCTTGAAAAACGCGTCTTGCTGTAGATAGTTTTTCTTGCCACCGACTCTGCCAGTGCTCTGGCCCAGAATTATTCAATCCTGGAATAATCAAAATATCCGCATCAACGGCGCGCATTAAGTCGTATGGCTCACAAAAGCGCCGGCTAAGGCGTCAGTGATCAACTTGCGCGTTTCAGGCACGCCGTAAAGGGCGATAAAAGATCCAAATCGCGGGCCGCGTTTTTCTCCCAAGAGCACTTCATACAGCATGTTAAAAAAATCATTAGAGACTCCAGGTCGCTCAACAGTCGCGCCTTTAGCCGATAAATCTTGATAACGCGGTACAGCCCGCGCAACGTCATAAAGTGACGACTGAATATCTTCCGCAGATGCATCGGGAGATATGGCGGCAAGCGCTGCGTCAATTTTTTGCAACACCTTGCGCTCGACATCATCTGCAGCACGGTACGTTTTAGCTGGACGAACGAAATCACGAAAATAGGCTACGGCATAACCAACAAGCCGATCTAATCTGGGATGCGTTTGCGCAGATATGTTTGGAGCATAGCGTCGTAAAAAACCCCACAACACAGTAGGATCTTCTGCGTTTGCAACCGTCGCAAGATTAAGCAACATGCCAAAGGAAATGCTTGTTGCTTTGCTGTCAACGCCATGAATTAAAACTTCAGATTTTGGCGGACCACCCGTATGTATATGCCAAACTGGATTACCAAGGCGTTGTTTCCAATCTTGGCGATCATAGGCGTCAAGAAAAGTTAGATAGTCATCCACCGCGCGGGGAATGACATCAAAATATAATCTTTTTGCCGCCGTTGGTTTTTGAAACATAAAATGTGAGAGACTTTCTGGGCTGGCATAGGTTAGCCATTCTTCAATTGTTAGCCCATTACCCTTTGACTTCGAAATCTTTTGTCCCTTTTCATCAAGGAATAATTCATAATTAAAGCCCTCGGGGGGGGCGCCACCGAGTGCGCGCACGATAGCCGATGATACCTTTACCGAGTCGATGAGGTCCTTGCCCGCCATTTCATAGTCAACGCCGAGGGCATACCAGCGCATGGCCCAATCTGGTTTCCACTGCAACTTACAATGACCGCCCGTAACGGGCGTGGTGAAGGTTTCGCCTGTCTCTGGATCACGCCAATCTATTGTTCCTGCTTTCGCGTCATAGCCGTTCAGGGCCACCTGCATGACGACGCGCGTGCGCGGATGGATGGGGAGAAAGGGAGAGTAGGTCGCCGCGCGTTCTTCACGAAAAGTCGGCAACATGATCTTCATAATCGCGTCATAATGCGCCAGCATGTGTTTTAACGCGTCGTCGAACCGACCAGACTGATAATACTGCGTCGAAGAGGCAAATTCATAATCAAAGCCATAAGCGTCAAGAAAGGCGCGAAGCCTGGCGTTGTTATGGGCGCCAAAACTCTCATGCGTTCCAAATGGATCTGGCACCTCGGTCAGAGGCTTGCCGAGATGCGCCGCGATGAGCTCCTTATTGGGAATATTATCTGGAACCTTCCGCAAGCCATCCATATCATCCGAAAAGGCCAGTAGGCGGGTTTTGATCCGTCCTTGCGTCAAGATCTCAAAGGCATGACGCACCATACTAGTGCGCGCGACCTCGCCAAATGTGCCAATATGCGGCAATCCTGACGGTCCATAGCCCGTTTCAAATAATACAGAGCTTTGTCCGCCGCGGGCCTCATAGCGCGCGACCAGCTTACGCGCTTCTTCAAACGGCCAAGCCGATGAAACTTGAGCCGCCTCAACCAACTCAACAGGCAGATTTTGAACGGATGTCATGATTTTTTTAATCGATTATCAATTGGTTGGCGGAAAATTTAACGCACAGTAGGTAACGCTGCCCAGAGCGTCAATCCGTTCAGTGGAGTATCGCCACAAAACAAAAAACGAAGGTGCGATGACGCCCTTCGTTTTTTATCGATCCCTGATAAATTTTTCCCGCTGCAGACTTGCCGTCGCAAGCAGATTAATTCTCGCAGGAAACGCTTCGCTGATAACGGGTCTTACCCTTGGCGTCTGTCATGGGGGTCAGCACCAACATGCAATCCTCATCACTTTCGTCATAGGCGCGACTTACGCGAATGGCTTGTCCTGGAGCCAGAGGGCGCAACGCCCCATCATTGAGGCTGACTTGCGCTTTGACTGGAGCGGCGCGTTCCTTAAGGCCTGTCGGCGCAGAAGGCGCGGCAGCAACGGCTGCGACAAGGCATGTCGCCACTGTCGCTCCGAGAACGATGCGGGTAGTGCGTCCAGCGAATGAGAAGTCACGAGTATCGGCCATAAAACCCTCCTGAGGGATCGATGGATCCTTTTCCCCACGCTTTGCGTATGGATGGATCGCTCATTTGCTCGGATAACGCGGCTTAAGAGGATTAGTTGCATCAGTGGAGGAAAAAATTTACCAAAATCGTAAGATCTTCTCCGCGCGCAAGGAGCATGGCGCTGATCAGCCGCCTGTCATACTCATGTGACGACTGGCGACAGAGGGGGGGCTTGTCCGATCAATCACAAAATCATGCCCCTTGGGCTTGCGCGCAATGGCCGCGTCGAGGGCGGCATGAAGGGCGGCGTCTTCAGAGCTTTCTCGTAGCGGTTTTCTCAAATCAGCGGCGTCTTCTTGTCCCAAACACATATAAAGCGTGCCTGTGCACGTTACCCGCACCCGATTGCAGCTTTCGCAAAAATTATGCGTCATCGGCGTAATGAACCCGACGCGGCCGCCTGTTTCCGCGACGCGCATATAACGCGCCGGTCCACCCGTTCGGTAATCTGTTGCGTGTAGCGTGAAGCGCTGCGCGATATTTTCCTGAACGGCGGACATCGGCAAATATTGGTCAATACGCTGAAATGCGCCAAGTTCGCCAAGCGGCATGACTTCAATAAATGTGATGTCAAATCCGTGGTCATGGGCAAATTGAAGGAGCGGAAGAAATTCTTCTTCATTGACGCCCTTAAGAGCGACAACGTTTAATTTTATCCTCAATCCAGCTGCATGAGCGGCATGAATGCCTGCCATTACCTGGTTAAAATCGCCATTTCGCGTCAATTGACGGAACACATCCTGCTTCAGCGTATCAAGAGAGATATTGATGCGTCTTACACCACAATCGACCAGCTCATGCGCGAAACGCGCGAGCTGAGAACCGTTTGTCGTAAGCGTTAATTCTTCTAATGCGCCTGCGTGCAGATGAAGATGAAGCTTATGGAAGAGACGCATCACATTATGACGCATCAAAGGCTCCCCGCCCGTAATCCGAAGGCGCTTCGTACCCCTTGAAATAAAGGCGACGCATAAGCGCTCAAGCTCTTCTAGAGTTAAAAGATCACGTCGCGGCAAAAAGGTCATATGTTCGGACATGCAATAGACACAACGGAAATCGCATCGATCTGTTACAGAGACCCGGACATAGGAAATTGACCTGCCATAAGGATCAATCAGCGGAGCCGGCGCTGCGACCTTTCGCGGCTCAACGAGCGCATCCATCACTATCTTCCCCCAAAGCCTGGTTCAAAGCCGGCTTTCTGGCCTTTATCTGATCGTTTATATATTTCTCCATGTGGCGCGCGGAAAGAGCTAAATATCATTGCCTGCGCATTCATAGTTCAGAACTCTTTGGGAGAACGCGGGTGCAAGAAGCATGGCCAATAGAAATTCGATTGCTGGATCAGGGCCAGAGTTTGAAAATTATTTACGATGATCACGCTGCTTTTCAGCTCAGCGCAGAGCTTTTGCGCATTCGCAGCCCAAGTGCTGAAGTACAGGGCCACTCGCCAGCGGAGCGGAAAACTGTCGGCGGCAAGCGTCTGATCAAAATTCTAACGGCGTCACAAGTTGGAAACTATGCTGTGCGGCTTGACTTTGATGATGGGCATCGCACAGGCATCTATACATGGAGTTACTTGCGTCAGCTGGGCGAAACGCAGCAGCAAAGCTTTGCAGACTATCTTCTCGAGCTCACCGCCAAAGGGCTTAATCGCGATCAGCCTGGAGAAAGATGAACCCAGTTAGCCTGCTGCGAACTGGGTTTTTTCATGCGTCTCGCTTTAACGCGTAACCACAACACGCGTGCCGACATGAACGCGATTATAAAGATCAATGACATCGTCATTGGTCATGCGAATACATCCCGAGGAGACGGCCTGGCCTATTGTTTCTGGCTCATTGGAGCCATGGATCCGGTAGAGTGTTCCCGAAAGATACATCGCTCTCGCCCCAAGAGGATTGTCGACGCCGCCTTCCATGTGGCGGGGCAAATCAGGACGACGCTTCAGCATTTGGGCTGGCGGCGTCCAATCTGGCCATTCCCGTTTGCTTGAAATGAAACGGGTCCCCGCCCACTCAAATCCTGGACGACCAACGCCGACGCCGTAACGAACGGCCTGGCCATTGCCAAGCACATAATAAAGGCGACGTTCGTTTGTTGAGATGACAACCGTGCCTGGAGCGTATTTTGCGTCGAAGTCGACCGTTTCTCTCGGTGTCGCAACGGCCTGTGGACGTCCATCCTGACTTGAGGTCGACGTGCTAGAGTCCAAGCCGCCAAAAAGATCAGAGAAGGGATCGGTTGATTGCGATTGCGCTTTCTGGGAGCTTGAACGCGCAAACGCCGGCATTGTCAGAAGACTGACAGCGCCGATGGCGCAAAGAAACGCAATAAAAAATCGGCGCATATTTTTCCCCTAATTCGACATGCCAGAAAAAACACATCAGCTCTTGTCAGGCGCGCAGCATTAATCTTTCTGACGCCTCTTTGCAATCGAACCTGCTGCTGTGGATGCGGCTTTTCTTATCATCCTGAAAAAAGATCAAACGTCGAAGTCTCATAGCTCAACTTTGTGAACATCATGATCCTGAGGTCATTGAGATATGACAATAGGCCCAATCCAACCAAGGCAAAAACGCTTGGACATCTGACGTCTCAACAGTAGATCCGCACCAGATACGAAACCCCGGGGGCGCAAAACGATAGGCCCCAAAATCATAACCAGCGCCTTCCTTCTCAATCATGGCAATCATCTTTGTCGCGAGATTTGCGCGAGCGGATTCTGATTTCGCAAAACATTCATCTGAAAAAATAAGACAAACGCCAGTGTTTGCGCGCGTTGCTGGGTCTTTTGCCAGAAAATCAATCCAGGGCGTTTTGTCGACCCATGTCGCAACAGCATCAGCGCTTGCGTCAGCGCGCGCCGCTAATGCGTCTATACCGCCAATAGATGCAGCCCATCTTAAAGCGTCGAGATAATCTTCTACAACAAGAAGGGACGGTGTGTTGATGGTTTCGCCATTAAAAAGACCCTCATTGATCTGACCATCATGAGCGATCCGAAAGAGTTTTGGGACAGGCCAAGCCGGTCGATGTTGCTTAAGGCGCTTAATCGCGCGCGGCGATAAAATTATCATGCCGTAACCGGCTTCGCCGCCAATAACTTTTTGCCAGCTAAAGGTTGTGACATCGAGTTTGGAGAAATCAAACGGCTGAGCAAAAATTGCCGATGTTGCGTCACAAATGGTCAGACCCGCCCGCGCTTCAGGGATGAAGTGAGAATGAGGCAAACGAACGCCAGAGGTTGTCCCATTCCAGACGAAAACAAAATCATGATCAAAATCGATCTGGGACAGATCTGGCAGAGAGCCGTAAGGGGCGGTGAAGCTGCGCACGTCAGGAAGCCGCAATTCCTCTGTAATATCTTTCAACCAATCAAATGAGAAGCGCTCCCAAGCCGCAACGTCAACCGAACGCGGGCCGAGCAAAGACCAAAGCGCTGTTTCGATTGCGCCCGTATCAGAGCCAGGCGTAATGGCCACACGATAGTCATCTGGCACGTTTAAAAGACTGCGGGTTAAGGCGATCGCCTGCGCGAGCTTTTGTTGTGCCTGGCGCGATCGATGCGATCGTCCCAATGTTGCATTGCCCAAATGCGCGCAGGACCACCCTGGTCGCTTGGCGCAGGGGCCGGAAGAAAAACGCGGATTATTTGGCTTGATGAGAGGCTTGGCGCACGTCATCCTCTATTCTTTAGCAGCTTCTTGCGGCGTGCGCGCCGTTATCGCCAACGCGTGAATGCGGTTGGCAAGCTCATCTGCAAGGAGGCCATTAATTAGTCGATGCCGATCAACGCGACTTTTCCTCTCGAAGGCGGCGCTCACGACCTCAACCCGAAAATGTGTTTCACCCTCAGGACGCTCATGACCGTGACCCGCGTGAAGATCAGACTCATCAATGACTTGCAACGATAACGGCGACAACGCTGTAGTGAGCTTATGAATGATATTGGCGCTGACCTTGGTTTTACCGGCTTGCGTCATGATGCCTTCTCCTCGATCTTTTTAAGAGTTGGTATGAAATATACTAGGCTATAGTGCTTGCGGCTTGGCGTTTGCCTATCATAATGGATGATCATGAATCTCAATTCGCCACTTTTTGATAAAATCCGCACCAAACCCAAGCGCAACTCCCAGGAGGAAAAGCGCGAGGTGAAAATACGCTGCAACGCGCCTGGCTGCTCAGCTGAGGGAACCTTTCGAGCCCCGATGGGGCGCTTGCGCGAGGGGCAATATCTTTGTTTTTGCCTTGATCATGTCAGAGAATATAACGCGACTTACAATTACTTTAATGGAATGAATGACACGGACGTCGCGAGCTATGTCAAAGACGCGACGGTTGGTCATCGTCCAACCTGGACGATGGGTACGAAACGTGGGCAAAAGGGCTTTCGTGAAGAAGGACGCGCAACAGAAGATCCCCTTGGGCTCACACGCAATAGAGGGCCGCGGTCAAAACCTGAGGCGCGTAAGCCAAGTTACTCAAGCGTAACAATCCGCGCCTTTCATGCGCTTCACCTAGATGAAACTGCTGATGCGGAAGCGATACGCGCACGCTACAAGGAATTGGTGAAGCGTCATCATCCTGACGCCAATGGCGGCGATCGTTCCAGAGAAGAAAAATTGCGGGAAATTATCCACGCCTATAAAACGCTTAGGGCCGCTCGTCTGGCCTGAGCTCCTTTTCTGCCAGGAGCCCGCGCTCTTCTGAACTTTGACTAAAGCAGCAAGCCGGCGTGCGATTTGCACAATCGCCTTGTCGAACGGAGAATGAATTTTGGTCGCAACAGGAAATGGCGATGCGAGTCTTGAGGGACTCCCTGATATTAAAGTCTCAGCTCGAAAGCTCTTTGGCATCGATACGGACATGGAGGTCCCAGCCTTCTCGCAGCGCAAAGAGCATGTGCCGGATCTCGATCCCGACTACCTCTTTGACCGCCAGACCACACTTGCCATTCTTGCGGGATTTGCCCGCAACCGCAGAGTCATGGTCACAGGCTATCATGGCACGGGCAAATCGACCCATATTGAACAAGTTGCAGCCAGATTAAATTGGCCGTGTATACGCGTCAATCTTGATAGCCATGTGTCCAGAATTGACCTCGTTGGCAAGGATGCAATCGTTTTAAAAGACGGCAAGCAGGTGACGGAATTCCGTGACGGTATTCTTCCCTGGGCGCTTCAGCACAATGTTGCGCTTTGTTTTGATGAATATGACGCAGGGCGACCCGATGTCATGTTCGTTATTCAACGGGTGTTGGAAGTCTCTGGCCGCCTGACCTTGCTTGACCAAAATCGCGTTATCCGGCCCCATCCAGCCTTTCGTCTTTTCGCTACGGCTAATACGGTCGGCTTAGGCGACACCTCTGGCCTCTATCATGGCACGCAACAAATTAACCAGGGTCAGATGGACCGCTGGTCGATTGTGACGACGCTAAATTATTTGCCGCATGACGCCGAAACAGAGATTGTGATCGCCAAGGTGAAATCTTATGCAGCTACGAAGGAAGGACGCGAGGCGGCCAATAAAATGGTGCGCGTAGCCGATCTGACAAGAAACGCTTTTATGGCTGGCGATCTATCGACCGTCATGAGCCCGCGCACTGTTATCACCTGGGCTGAAAACGCCGAAATCTTTGGTGACATTGGATTTGCTTTTCGTCTGACTTTTCTCAACAAATGTGATGAATTAGAGCGCCCGCTTGTTGCAGAATTTTATCAGCGCTGTTTTGGCAAGGACCTGCCAGAGAGCGCTGTCAATGTGGTGATGACGTAGCCTGCAACAAGATTTTATAATCTTAATTGCTTTACACAGACTGAGCCACCGCCTAACTTCCGCGCGAATCCTTTGCGGGCCAAGCGTCCGTGTTTTTGAAAGAGCGACGAAACATGCGCGCTGAACCGCTTGCGCTTAAGGAACAGATCGAGCAGTCCATGGGACTGCTGAGGAGGCATCTTTGACGTCGAGACCGCGACCCGCCGTCTTGCAGAACTCAATGTCAAAGCAGAAGATCCTGATTTTTGGAATGACGCCGAGGCC
>DAIRFH010000032.1:0-24498 GCA_036795145.1 Methylocystis sp.
CTTGGTGAATGGCGTATTTATAGATTTGCAGATGATCGGCAACGGTAACAAGCGTTTCAAACTTCAAGCCGAGCTCATGCTGCGCAGACGCAACTTCGTGATGGTGTTTTTCAACTTTCACGCCCATTGCAGCCATAGCGGCAAGCATCTCGCCGCGCATGTCTTGCGCTGAGTCAACAGGCGGAACTGGGAAATAGCCGCCCTTGGTGCGCACGCGATGGCCCAGATTGCCGCCTTCATAAGCCGTGTCCGAATTTGACGGCAGCTCAACTGAGTCCAGCGTGAAGCCCGTATTGTATGGGTCTGCAGAAAAGCGCACATCATCGAAGACGAAAAATTCAGCTTCCGGACCAAAATAGGCGACATCGCCAATGCCAAGCGTCTTCACATGCGCCATTGCTTTTTTGGCGATGCTGCGTGGATCGCGGCTATAGGGTTGGCCGGTTGAGGGTTCGACGACGTCGCAGACCAGAACCATGGTTGGCGCCGCGAAAAATGGATCCATTGTTGCGGTGGATAGATCTGGCAGCAGCAGCATGTCTGACTCATTAATCGCTTTCCATCCGGAAATGGATGAGCCGTCGAAAGCAATTCCTTCCGTCAAGGCGTCTTCATCGACGATCGAGACGTCAAAAGTGACATGCTGCCACTTGCCGCGCGGATCGGTGAAGCGGAAGTCGACGTATTTTACATCTTCGTCTTTGATCTGCTTAAGAATTGCCTTTGCGCTCGTCATGATGCTCTCTCTGCCTCTTTGTGTGAGTTCAAAATTTTATGCCTATGCTGCGCAGTTGCAGCGACCGTTAGGAATGAAGACGCTTTTGAGTGTGGGGTCTGAAGATTAAATCGCGTCCGTCCCGGATTCCCCGGTGCGAATTCTGATCGCGCCTTCAATATTTGAGACAAAAATCTTGCCGTCGCCAATACGGCCGGTTTGGGCGGCGGTTCGAATGGCTTCGACCGCGCGATCCACCGTCTCGTCCGCAAGGACGATCTCGATTTTCACCTTTGGGAGGAAGTCCACGACATATTCAGCGCCGCGGTAGAGTTCTGTATGGCCTTTTTGGCGACCAAACCCCTTGGCCTCCGTGACCGTAATGCCCTGCAGTCCGGCTGTCTGCAGAGCTTCTTTGACTTCATCGAGCTTAAACGGCTTGATGATCGCCTCAATTTTTTTCATGGTTTTTCCTCACGCCGCACAAGACCGCCTAAGCGTTTGCGCCGCGCCCTCCCGCATAAAACATCTTGCTTTTATCATCCCAGCGATTTTGGCGCCATGGGGTAGGTTAATCGCGGTGATAATCTAATGCGCGCCTCATCATTGTTAAAAGTGATTATAATTTAGACTTAATGATTAAATAAAAGGCAGTCTTAATCCGTAACGACGGCGCATGTTCGATCTTGGCCCCATTCAGCCCAAGATCCGTCATAGACTTGCGCAGGCGCGCGTCCCACGGCCGCAAGCGCCAGGCTTAAGATGCAGGCGGTCAGGCCAGAGCCGCAGCTTGCGATGACAGGGCGATCGAGGTCTAGTCCCGCGCTTAAAAAGGCCGCCTCAATTTCTGCTTTTGATTTGAAGCGATCCTCGTTGATGAGGGTTTGAAACGGCAGATTCAAGGCTCCAGGCATATGACCAGATCTCAAGCCTGGCCGCGGCTCGGCAGCGACGCCTTTAAAGCGCTCGGACGCGCGGGCGTCAATCACTTGCGGCGCTCCACAGGCAAGCGCCGCGCTCACCGCGCTGGCGTCGGCGACCAGAGCGGGGCGCATGCTGGCGCAAAAGGAAGAGGCGGGGCGCGGCGACGCGGGTCCGGTGGCCAGAGGATAGGCTGCCGCGCGCCATGCCGGCAGTCCGCCGGTCAAAATTGAGACCTGATCGAGGCCAAAAACTTTTAGCGTCCACCATAGTCGCGGTGCTGAAAACAGTCCCAGGCTGTCATAAATCACGGCATGCATCGCATTGTCGAAACCAAAGTCGCGCATTGCTTGTTCAAAAACCCCAACGCTTGGCAACATATGCGGCAGCGTCGTTTCATGGTCAGCGATGGCGTCAATGTCAAAGAAGACAGCGCCGGGAATATGAGCTGATAAGAACTCCGCGCTAGCGTCTCTCGACGCAGCTGGCATGTGCCAAGACGCATCAAAGATCATGATGTCGGAATGATCGAGCCGCGTTGCGAGCCATTGCGGCGAAACAAATAATGGTTCTGTTTGGACTGAAGAAGACATGTTTTGCCTGCTTTTGCGACTGGCGCCTTGCATCCGGCGCGCACACAGTGACAATACCGCGATTCGATTCTCTCTGTCTGTGTTTGGACGCAATGCTCGACATACCCGGAAAAGCCTGCGGCAGTTGCTATTTTTGCTGCCAAGTTCTCGAAATCGAGGAATTCAAAAAGACTGCCGGCGTCCTTTGCGCGCATTGCATTAAGGAAGGCGGTTGCAGCGTTTATGACACGCGCCCGGAGGTTTGCCGGGATTATCATTGTCGCTGGAAAGAGGAGCGCAGTCTCTCATCACAGCTGCGGCCAGATCGTGTGGGCACTTTATTGATGGATGATCCCGACAGTGATGAATATCACGCTGTTTGCGATCCCAAGAAACCCTTTATGTGGCGCAATCCATTAGTTTTTAAGCATTTGGTCGCGGAAGCAAAATCAGGACGAACCGTGCTTGCCAAAGCAGGTTTGCGCGCCTGGCGCATTTTTCCAGATGGCCAATGGCAAGAAACAGCATAAGCCAGAGCGGCGCGCTGCGTCGCCTAAGAGATCATATCCGCAGCACGCGGGATGCAGGAGTCGCCTTAGGCGTCTTGTCCTGTCTTTTTCCCATCAACTCTGCGCAGGCTGAAACGCTCAAAGCGCATTACGGCATGACATTGATGGGGCTCTCGATTGGGACGGCCTACGCCAGTGGTTATGTTGAACCCAAAGCCTATCGCATTGAGATCGGCATGCGCACCACGGGACTGGCCAATCTCGTCAATAGCGCTAAGGGCGCGGCTACGGCTACTGGCGCCATGTCTCTTATGGGCCCGTCGCCTGCCGCCTATTCTAACAGCATTACTAATAGCGAGGAGACGCGCACCGTGCGTATGTCGCTATCTGGCAACGCCGTACGCGCAGTTGATATTAGACCCGAGCCGTGGGATTTGCCGGCGCGCGTGCCGCTGGGCGATACGGCGCGTCGACATGTGGTCGATCCGGTGAGCGCATTGATCATGAGCGTGCCGGCTGGGCAGGAACTTTCTGGTCCTGCCGCTTGCGAGCGAACAATCTCCGTCTTCGATGGCGTTACGCGGTTTGACGTCTCGCTCTCTTATGCTGGATCTCAGACTGTCGAGGCTAAGGGATATGCAGGTCCTGTCGTTGTCTGCACGGCGCGCTACACGCCAATCGCCGGTCATCGACCAGACAGCGCCTCAACGCGCTATATGTCAGAAAATCACGATATACACGTCTGGTTGGCGCCTTTGCCTGAAACGCATGTCGTGCTGCCAATCCATATTGATATTGGCACCGCCGCGGGAGAGCTGTCGATTGACGCGTCAGAGTTTACCTTAGGACAAAGGCGCGCTGACTCTGGGAAATAGCCGCCAGTAAGGATAATCGTTTTGGGCGTTAATTGACCCGGATTTCCTTAGTGATCCTGCGGTTGCGACGGTCGGCGTCAAACTCTAAATAACGAATTTCTCGCGGCTCTGCGCCAGCGCCAAGGCAGAATGAGGGACGCGGAGAAAAGCCGCCGGCTGGATTTTCAAAACAGTCCGAGAAGCGTGTTTCGCACTGGAACATGGTCTCAGTTTTTGGCGCCATGCGGGAGATTGTTGTTCGCGCCTTCTCAATGGCTTCAGCGCAACGTGCGGGCTCAATTCCCCAGGCCTGGCATTCACTCAGCGTCGACATGTATTTACCGTCGCCTTGACAGGCGGGCGTGCGCCCTCTCGTAGCGTAGAAAATCGAGAACGCCCCAGCGGCGATGGCGAGAATAATTAAAATAAATTTAAATTGCGAAGAGGGCATGCGTTGGGCTCAGGGTTTGCTGGTGTGATGTCTAGCTCCATGACACTTAGCGCATCAACTCAAAAAAGCGATGGGAATAAAGCGCGTGCTCTCAGGCTGCGCGCGATCGGTGTGAGGCGATGATCTTGACAAGGAACAGCCGTTCCAATAGTGCAATTCCACCGCTTCCCGCCATCAAGGCGTTACGCCGCGATGTCGAAAATTTGATCAGAAGCGGGTCGGGCCGAAGCTTTCGTGCCGACGTCGCCGGTCTTCAAAAGAAGAACTGGAGTTCAGGACACTATGGGAACGCCCATGAGGCGTTACCTCTTATGCCACTCTTACTGATCTTAAAGACACTGAATGCGGCGAGACTGCTGGCGGGAACAATGAATAGAAGCGTTATCCTGCTCGAAGCTCGCTAAAGGGTAATCCATAAAGGAGGAAATCATGGGTGCTATTCTCGAATTGACCAGCTACGCGTCCACCCCAACGGGCATGATCGCGATCATTGCGATTGGCGCTGCGGCCTATTTTGCTGCTCGCTGGGTGTTCAACGACTAATTAACGCGAAATTATCGCGTCGATTTAAGCGCGGCGTATCGGCCTGGCTGATGCGCCGCTCTTTTTTTGACTTGTTTTGTTTCTTTTGCGCAGAAGGCGCTTGCGTCCGCCACGGGCTCGTTTATCTTGGCGAAGGATCGCCCTTCTTTTGGGCAGGCTATGGGCATTATGTGTGGACCAGATCCGCAGCATCTGGACTCTTCACTGTAATTTCAATCTATTTTCTTCCATACCGCAGCGCTGCATGTGCGTAGGGCGTCGAGTAGGGTTAAATGGCGACTACCTCTTCGATTAGGTCTAGCGATGGTAAATTAAAGCCAAGCACCGCGCAGACGCGTCAGACGGTCGCGCAGTCGGCTGCCGAAAAAATTGACGTCGCCATTGCCGATAAGAGCCCGCTCATCCTTGCCGGTCTTGATAAATTGCTCTCTGAGGATCTGCGGTTTCAGCTCGTTCTTAAAGTGACCGACGGCGAGGAGTTTTTGGAGGCGGCGCGCCAGCAGAAATTTACCCTCGCTGTTATTGGCTGGCAGTTGCCGACCGTTCATGCGCGCGATGTGCTGCGCGCGCTTTCTCGTCAGGTTTCTGCGCCCAAAATCGTTGTCTACAGCGGCACCAATGATCCTGCCGCGCCAGCTGAGACGCTGCAGCTGGGTGGCGCGGGGTTTGTTTCTAAGCGCGCACCGCCTGAACGCCTTCTTGATGTGCTGTCAGCGGTTGCGGCGGGAGATATGGTTTTTCCATTCGTCGATATCCGCAAAATGCGCAGCGATCCTTTGGAGAATCTGACGTTGAGAGAGCGCAGTCTGTTGTCTGCTTTGGGCTCTGGCCATACAAACAGCCAGCTTGCAAAAGACTTTGGCGTGTCGATCAACACCATCAAGTTTCATTTGCGCAATTTGTTTGAAAAACTGGATGTGAGAAATCGGGCGCAGGCCATTGCGCTGTTTTTGGAAATGAAGCATGGGGCCTGGCCGGGCGGCGGCGTATCAAGCGGACGTAATCTTGACAGCTCAGGCGGCATAAGGGGCCGCCGTGGCCAAGGTCGGCTTGATTAGTTGATTAGCGCGCGTCATGGTTCTGGCAGTAGCGCAGTTGTTTTTCCAGTTAGCCAGTAAATTACCAGCCCAAGCCATTCATGGGCGGCAAATTGCACAGTGCTGAGCGCGCGCGTTGAAAAACGCGGCGCAGAAAAAAGAGCAATCTTGCCCGTGGTGCGATAATCAACCGGGTAAGCGATTGTCGAAAACCCCGCCTTACGAAAAACGCCAATAGCACGCGGCATATGCATGGCTGATGTCACCAGCAGCCATCTTTCGTCTTTGCCAGGCGCTGCGAGGGCGCGGGTGAAAACCGCGTTCTCATATGTATTTCTTGAGCGGTCCTCAAAGCTAATCTCGGTGATATTCAGTCCCATCTCGCCCCAGAAGCGTTTAACGCCGTCGGCTTCACTATAGGGTGAGCCCGTCAGAGCGGATGTGCCGCCCGTAAAAATAATACGCATCTCTGGGTAGCGACGTTTCAGCGCCACGGCGGCCGTAAGGCGCTCTGCAGCGGCGTCAATTAAAACTGGACGGCCGAGAGTTTCGCTGAGTTTTTCATCAATCGCTCCGCCAAGAATTATGACGCCGTCAGGCGCGGGCATATCAATGAGCGGGGCGGGAAAACGTGTTTCCAAGGGCACTGCGAGTAGAGCGCCAATTGGGCCAAAGGCCATTAGGAAAAGCGCCAGCGCGCTGACGCTGACAAGGCGTCGGCCCAGACAAGATCGTTTCGTGTAAAGAAGGAGTGTCGCGATGATTAAAAGAAAAATAAAGAAATGCAGCGGCGCAAAGAAAAATTCAAATATTTTTGAGGTGATAAAAAACATTTATTGTTCTTGATCCAAAAGACGCGGATGCGTCCAGTAAGGGCCGCGCGGCGCGTCGGCGCCTTTATGAGGGCGTCGACGCGATCAGCGCGTTGCTACATGTTTGGATAATTTGGACCGCCACCGCCCTCTGGCGGAACCCAGGTGATGTTTTGCGCAGGGTCTTTAATGTCGCAAGTTTTACAGTGTACGCAGTTTTGCGCGTTGATGACAAAGCGCGGATCTGCTTTTGCGGCCTCATCTCCATAAACAACTTCATAAACGCCTGCTGGGCAATAGAGACGCGCGGGCTCGCCATAGCGCGGCAGATTACGCGTTATTGGGATATCCGCGTCAGCAAGACGTAAATGTACCAGCTGATCCTCTTCATGATTAGTGTTTGAGACAAAAACAGAAGAGAGCTTATCAAAAGCAGGTTTGGTTGTGAGTTTTGGATAAGAAATAGGCGTGACCTCGCTCAGCGGTTTTGTCGCCGCATAATCGGGCTTGCCGTGGGGCAGCGTGCCAAAAAAAGAAAATCCGAAAAGTTGGTTCGTCCACATATCAAGACCAAACAATGGCGCGCCAAGATAGGTGCCATATTTTGACCAGAGAGGTTTGACGTTACGAACTGGTTTGAGGTCGTGACCGATGTCGGAACTGCGCCAAGCCTTTTCATAAGTCGTGAGTTCGTCATGCGCGCGTCCTTCAGAAAGCGCAGCGGCGATATGTTCAGCGGCGAGAATCCCAGACAGCATCGCATTATGCGATCCCTTAATGCGAGGGACATTAACAAAGCCAGCAGCGCAGCCAACAAGCGCGCCGCCTGGGAAACAGAGTTTGGGCACGCTTTGCCAGCCGCCTTCCGTCAACGCACGCGCGCCATAAGACAAACGTTCGCCGCCCGCCAGCGCATCGGCAATTTTGGGGTGTGATTTAAAACGCTGGAATTCATCAAAGGGCGACAGCGTCGGATTAGGATAGTTGAGATGTACGACAAAGCCGATTGAGACGAGATCCTCATCAAAATGATAGAGGAAAGAGCCGCCGCCCGTGTCGGCGGCGAGCGGCCAGCCGAATGAGTGCTGCACCAGGCCGGCGTGGTGTTTGTCTTTGGGAATGCGCCACAGCTCTTTAAAGCCTATGCCAAATTTTTGCGGTTCAGCGTCTTTCGAAAGATCATATTTGGCGATGAGTTGTTTCGATAATGAGCCGCGCGCGCCTTCGGCAAAGAGGGTATATTTGCCGCGTAACTCCATGCCGCGTGTGAAGCTGTCCTTAGGCTTGCCGTCGCGGCCAACGCCCATGTCGCCAGTGGCGACGCCCAGCACCTCGCCATGATCGCCAAAAAGCACCTCGCTTCCCGCAAAGCCAGGATAAATCTCAATGCCAAGGCTCTCGGCCTCGCTTGCAAGAAACCGCACGAGATTGCCCAGTGAGCCAATGTAGTTGCCGTGATTGTTCATCAACTTTGGCATTAAAAAATTTGGAATGCGCAGACTGCTCTTTTCCGTAAGGACAAGAAATTGATCGTCGCGCACCTGCGTTTTCAGCGGGACGTCAGCTCTATTGCGCCAGTCTGGCAGGAGGCGATCAAGGCCGATTGGATCAATCACAGCGCCAGAGAGAATATGCGCGCCCGGCTCAGAACCCTTTTCGATCACCACAATGGCGCTGTCTGGCGAAATCTGTTTGAGGCGAATGGCCGCCGATAGGCCTGCGGGTCCAGCTCCAACCACGACGACATCATAATCCATGCCCTCACGCGCTGGCAGCTCCGTCACGTCCTCAACCATTTTCCTTGCCTTTCAAAATCTCGTTTGACGCCATCATAGCCCTTAGCAGATCCCACGCCAAAATGCTTTCGGGCCCATAATGGGGCGAAATGCTCGGTTGGACCCTTCCTGGCTGCGCGGAAACTTTGGTCTTTTTTGCGATGACAGCGCGCCAGCGCCAACCGAGCAGTTGACGCGCGCACAACGCGCCTCAACTATAGTGCAATGACAAGCGGGGGTGAATATGGCCGCATCAGATCCTTACAAAGAGATTAGCACAATCGTCAAAATCGCGTTCATCGTCGCGCTGATTTTGGGGTCTTATAATCTTTGGTCATTTTTCAATAGCAGTCGCTATCAAGCTTTGTGCGGGGCGTCGTTTTGGGAGCTTAATCGTTCTGAGCTCGAATCTTGCCTTGATCAAAAGAAAGAGCTCGACAAATAATGCTGCGCCTTTGCGCTCAAAAATATGCGCGTCTCACAAGTGTGGCGAGCGTGTTCCTTGCTGTGTCGTGTCAGCATTTAAACGCGCGAGAAATACATCTTGATTGTTCAAGGCCCAGTCAGGGCGCTATGGTGGATCTTGATACTGATCGGCGTTTCTTGCAGATCATGTGGAGCGATGGCGTCGCGGAAGAATTTCAACAAGGCGCTTTTTACATTTCTGCGCCGGATAAAAATGGCAATAAAAGAAAAGTTGTTTCTTACATGACGGCTGAGCGTGATCATGTTGATTTCGGCGTCGATCATTTATGTTTGGAAGAGGCGACAAAACCCTGTGCGCCTCAGCATATTGGCCATCGACTTGACCTGTCACGCAACCAAATGAGCTATGCTGATGGCGAGACTATCGGCGTCTTTGCATGTGTTCCAGGTCCTGTAGGAAGACGTTTTTAATCTCACTGCGCAACTGTCGCCGGCCATTAAAAAATTTGGCGCAAGCTTTGTAAAAGAAAACCCGCAAAGAGCAGGAGGCCAGCATCGCGATTGGATCTGAAAAGATAAAGCGCTTGCGCTGGCGTCATGTCTCTGCGCAATGCGTTGATTTGCCATATCAAATGCGCCGCAAAAAGGCTTACGCCGATCCACGCGCCACCGCCGCCTGCGGCATAGAATACAGCTAAGCCTGCGCTTACAGCTGCGCCAGCGTACAGTAATCCAACCGCTGCTTGCACATTCTCGCCGAATAATCGGGCTGTTGAGCGCACGCCGGCTGCAATATCGTCCTTCAAATCTTGCAGCGCATAAATTGTGTCATAACCAATCGTCCAGAGCACAGCGGATAAATAGAGAAAAAAGGCTGGGGCGCTCAACGTCGTGGTTTCAGCCGTCCATCCAAGAAGCGCGCCATAGGCGAAGGCCAGTCCAAGGATCGCCTGTGGCCAGGATGTGAAACGTTTCGCGAAAGGATAGAACATAACAATGGCAGGCGCGATGCAGGCAAGCGTCATTGTTGTTGCATTAAAAGATAGAAGCACAAAAAGACCAATTAAACATTGCGCCAGCATAAAGAAGATCGCCGCGCGCGGACTGATCGCGCCGCTGGCGAGAGGGCGCGCTTTTGTGCGTTCAACTTTACCGTCGATATCGCGATCAACATAATCATTATAAGTCGATCCTGCGCCCCGCATGGCGATTGCGCCAATTAAGAACAAGGCGAGATGATAAAAATTGGGAGTTCTTTCATAGGCGACTGAGGCGAGGGCGCTGCTTTGCCAGCACGGCAGCAGCAGCAGCCACCAGCCTATTGGACGATCGAGTCTGGCCAATTGCACGTAAGGGCGCAGAACGTCAGGCGCATAACGCCAGATTGGGTGAGAAGCTAATGCGTCTGGGAGCGCAGCGTTTTCCTTCGCTCGCCGCATCGCGATTAGAGTGGGCCTGCGGGCAATCGCGGCGGCGGGCCGCCCATGCCGCCGCCTGCAGCGCCTTCTTCCTGCATTTTTTTCATCTTCGCAGCAACATCGCACGCCTGTTTGGCGAAGCCTTGCGATTTTGTGCGCGCGTCCTTGAAGCCTTCAATCACATTATCTGGAATGTTACACCATTCCTTATTCTTGGTCATATAATTGAGCATGTCCGTTTCAACGCCGCCTAAGGATTTGGCGACCGGGCACGCCGCCATCGGATCCATTTTACCTTTGCCGGCTTTGCCCAGCGCATTGAGTTTTTCAATTGCCGCCATGCGCCGTTGCGTAAGTTTTTGAAAGTCTTCCGCACATGTTTGCGCCGAGGGCTGGGCTTGCTGAGCGAAGGCGCCGCCTGTGTTGAGGACAGCGGTAAGCAGGCTCAGTGTTGCGACAAGGCGCAGGATAAAGGAGGCGCCACAGTTCATGCCTTGGTCCATCTGGTTGTAAGACACGCGGGTTGATGCGCGCTTGCCGATTGGGCGATATTCTCGCAGTTTGTTCGTAACAAAACGGCTGCTTCATGGCGAAGACGTGCGAAGCGCGCTAGGTCAGAGAGAGAAAGCATATTGTCTGACTATGATCACAGGGCCCAGCGCCTTTTTGTTGATGCAGCGCTTACGACCAACGCCAGCGTCGCCGTTCCTGCCGAATCGCTAAACTACCTTCTAAATGTACTGCGAATGCGCGGAGGGGAAGTTGTTCATCTCTTTAATGGCAAGGATGGGGAGTTTCGCGGGCATTTGCGCCTCGCTTCACGCAAAAGCGCCTATTTTGAGCTATCCGATCAATTGCGTCTACAAACAGAGCGCGCGGATCTTGACTATTGTTTCGCGCCTCTCAAGCAGGCGCGGCTTGACTATCTCGTTCAAAAGGCGACGGAAATGGGGGTCGGCGGTCTTCGCCCTGTGTTAACGAACCATACGCAGATTCGCCGCCTTAATATGGATCGTCTACGCGCCAATATCATCGAGGCGGCGGAGCAATGTGGCGTTCTGGCCCTACCACTGGCCTATGAGCCTGTGAGCTTGCAGGCGTTCATAGCGAGTTTTCCAAAGGACAGGCTGTTGGTCTTTTGTGATGAAAAAGCTGAAATATCAGACCCTTATCTCGCATTATCGGGGCTATCCGCTGCAGGCGTCAGCCTCTTGATTGGTCCAGAGGGAGGCTTTGACGCAGAGGAGCGGGCCTTAGTGTTGCGCGCGTCACATGTTGTCTCCTTATCGCTTGGCCCCCGTATTTTGCGGGCGGATACGGCTGCTGTGGCGGCCCTCAGTCTCGTTCAAGCCGCCATAGGCGACTGGAAAAGTCCCCGCAGATAGGCGGCAGATCAGACAAATATTAACAAATGGCGCGTTTTTATTTACCTTCTGGTGTCGTTCGGCGCTTGTTCGACACGATCCTGCCATGATGTTTGTCTCTATTGCAGGACGATCCTTTGCTTGCCCCTCCTTGGCCCATCAGGGTTAATATCAGGGGTAGGAGGAATGGGACTAGGGCGACATTGCTGCGCGTAGCGGTTTATCAAAGCAAGCAGCGCAAGTGGCGCGGAGACAAAATAGATGAAGGTCATCAAAACCCATTATTTACGTCCACAGGTCAAGGTGGCGGCTTGTGCGATAAGCGCGCTTTTAGGCGGCGTTGTCTTGTCTCCGGCGCTGGCGGAAAATGATGCGAATTGTTCGCGCTACGGCGCTGACTATGTTGCGGTTTCGGGGTCCAGCAATTGTGTGCGTGTCGGCGGGCATGTTCGTGTGAATGGCTTGCCGCGCAGTTCAGGCGCGCCAACGGCCTATGCGCCCGAGCAAAAGGGCCTCTACCAGACCGCTGCCGCTGGATCTCAAATGCAGTTGCTGGCGCCATTTGCGTTGCTGAACGATATTCTTCCGCGTTAAGCGCCGGCGGATCTCAAAAATCTAGAACGCATTCTTCAAAGGATCGCTCTATCGCCTTGCCCCAAGCGCCGTGAAAATCGTCAAGTCGGCGCTCGGCTAAGGTTTTTCCATCTTCCAGAATTTGTTCAAGCGGGGCGAGATAGATGCGCTCATCCTGCTTGTGGGCGTTTTCACGCGCACGGCGTTTTAATCCATTGCGCGCAATCGCCATCATGTCACGCGCAACATCTTGGACGCGTCTGTGATGAATGACGGCGTTTAAGGCTTTTGTGGGAACCTCATCGCGCAGACTTTGGCGCGACTCTGCACTCCAGTCCTTGATCAGCTCTTGCGCTTCGTCGAGCGCGATCGGGTCGTAGTAGAGACCAGCGAATAGGGCAGGCAAGGCCGTCATATGCGCGCGCGGGCCGCCGTCTGCGCCTCGCATTTCAAGATATGTCTTCAAACGCACTTCTGGAAAAATTGTCGAAAGATGATTGGCCCAGTCTGATATTGTTGCCTGCACGCCGGGTAATTGACTGAGCTTGCCAGCTAAAAGATCGCGAAAGCTTGCTCCGGCGACGTCATAATATGTGTCGCCGCGCTTCACAAAATACATCGGCACATCAAGAGCGTAATCAACGTAGCGTTCAAATCCAAAGCCGGCGTCGAAGACAAAGGGTAACATGCCTGTGCGATCGGCATCCGTATCGCGCCATATCCAGGAGCGCTGTGAGAGACGCCCGCTTGGCTTGCCGTCAAGAAAAGGGGAATTGGCGAACAAGGCCGTGACGATTGGCTGCAATGCAATGCCGACACGCATTTTTTCAATCATGTCAGCTTCGCTAATGAAGTCGAGATTAACTTGAATGGTCGCCGTGCGAAACATCATATCAAGACCAAGCGCGCCAACTTTAGGCATATAGGCCGACATGATTTTATAGCGTTGCTTAGGCATGATTGGCGTTTGCGCGCGAGACCATTGCGGGCTTGCGCCTAGATCAAGAAAGTTAATCCCGAGCGGTTCGGCGACCGCGGCAAGCGTTGAGAAGTGTTTATTGAGTTCCTCGGCTGTGCCATGCACGTCGAGAAGCGGCGCGCCAGAGAGTTCAAACTGTCCGCCAGGTTCTAATGACAAAGCGCCGCCGGTTTTGGGATCAGCCAGGCCAATTAGCGCATCCCGATCAATGATCGGCTCCCAACCAAGATGCGTCTTCATGCCCTCAAGCAGTTCTCGAACGCCGCCCTGGCCATTCACGCCATGGTAGGGGACGGGAGCGTGATTGGCGGCGTAAAACGGAATCTTTTCGTGTTCTGTTCCCAGCCGTAATGGGGTGTTTGACCCTTTGCAGCCAGCCTCCAGCCAGTCGACCAATTCCTGTCGAGACGAAATGGGCGTTGTATCGGAGACGTCACGAGCCATTTAAAACGCTTTCCCCGGAAGTTATCAGTCAAACGCTTCCATGGATGCGTTCGCGGCGCCAGCTAATGATGTGCGCTTGAACCATTGCGGACGCAGACACGCTGGCTTGTTTCACTCAAAAAGCGCATAGGCCAAGTCGCGTGTCTTCGACCACCGTCAGAACAGATGGATTGCCGCAAAACTGAGCAGGGCGCAAGAGGCGCAAGCCATGTTGGCTATCCATGTGCGGTCACACGGGGAGGGGTTGGCTGGTTGGCGTCGAGCTGGGTCGCGCGCTGATAGCATTCTTGTGCTTTTTGTTTATTGCCAGTTTTGTCATAGGCTAACCCAAGCCATGCCCATGCTTGCGCGCTTTTGTTGTTGACATTGAGCGCAGCGTTAAAATCTTCAATGGCTTTATCATATTTGCCAAGAGCAACCAGGCTCTCGCCACGGGCCTGGTAGGGCGCAAAAACGAAAGGATCTCGGTCGATGGCGTTATCAAAATCAGTAACGGCGCGCGCGTTGTCGTTGCGTTTTTGGTAGATTAAGCCGCGAGAATGAAAGGCTTGTGCGCTTTCAGGGTTCAGTCGGATCGCTGTATCGAGATCTGATAAGGCTTGATCAAGATTGCCTTGCGCGCGAAGAAGATTTGCGCGTCCAACATAGGCGGGCGCATGATTGGCGTTTGCGGCGATTGCGCGATCGAAATCTGCGCGCGCGGCCTCGTTTTGGCTCATTTGCCGCTCGGCAAGGGCTCGATTGGTATAAGCGGCGGCGCTATTGGGATCGAGTTTCGCAGCTTCTGTAAAGTCAGCGACAGCCTCAGCGAAACGTCCAACGCGAGCGTAAGCGGCGCCGCGGGTATTATAGGCTTCCGCGCTAGAGGGGTTGCGGCGGATTACCTCTGTGAGCGAGTCGATATTTGTTGCGGCGGCTTTAGGGTCCGTGTCTGAGATTTCTGCAATGCCGCGGCCTGGCGGTTTAATGCCCATCGCCGTTTCGCATCCAGTCAGCAAAACTGCGGACGATGAACACAAGGCAAGCGAAAATAGAATTTTTTTTAAGTAAAGCGGACGATGCGCAATCGCCGCATGGCGCAAATCCATGCCGTCAAATCCTCTTCAGCAATTTTCGGGAGCAACCCGGGTGACCGGCTTAATATTTGCCGTGTCATTCTTAACAAAATATGCGCGATTGGAGGAAATTCCAGAGGATAAGCGCGGCTTTTAACGTCCGATCACCTTCGTCTTAATCGGCAACAGGCCTTCACGCTGCAGTTTCTTACGCGCAAGTTTACGGGCGCGGCGAACAGCTTCAGCCTTTTCACGCGCACGCTTTTCGGATGGTTTCTCGTAATGGCCGCGCAGCTTCATCTCGCGGAAAATGCCTTCTCGCTGCATTTTCTTTTTGAGCGCTTTCAGGGCCTGATCGACATTATTGTCGCGAACGAGAACTTGCACGTATCCATCCTGTAAATAAGATTGGGGTTTACAAAAACCCTTTTTGTGAAGGCAATAGGTCATCGGGCGCTCGCGGAGCGCCTGACCCGCGACATGGCAAATAGCAGAGACGCGTCGGCCTGTCCATGGGCGGGACGCTGTTTTTGCCAGGAGGGGATGCCCGCGGCTTGTTCTAACTCTTTATGTTATAATATAACGTTGCTCATGGCCAAAAGATCAGTAGTTGCGCGCGGCGTTTATGCCCATTTGGCCGGCTTATGCTTGTGATGGGCGCTGAGTTAAGCATGAATGATCATCACTCAGGGGCGATCCGTCTCGTAAATCTAACCTTGGGATATGACCGTCGCCCCGCCGTGCATCATGTTGACGCAGTGATTGCGCCGGGAACGGCGCTGGCCGTTTGCGGTCCCAATGGCGCCGGTAAATCGACGTTGTTGAAAGGGATCGCAGGCCTTCTGGCGCCGATAGGCGGGCGCATCGATTATGACAATCCAGATCCGCGCGCCATCGCCTATCTTCCTCAGCTGATTGAAATAGATCGCAGCTTCCCAATCACGGTTCGAGATTTTGTCGCCATGGGGGCCTTGCGACGCACGGGCCTGTTTGGTCGGTTGAGCGCGCAGGATCGTCTGCGCATTGAACAGGCGATCGAGCGTGTCGGGCTGCACGGTTTTGAACAACGCTCAATTGAAACATTATCAGGCGGCCAGATGCAGCGCGTGATGTTTGCACGGCTCATCATGCAAAATGAACGGGTGATTTTACTGGACGAGCCATTTGGCGCCATTGATGAAAAAACAGCGTCAGATCTACTGCTATTAATTGCGCAGTGGTGTGCAGAAGGGCGCACGGTCATTGCCGTGCTGCATGATCTTGATCTTGCGCGGCGAGCTTTTGCGCAGGCGCTGTTATTAGCTAGACATGCGATTGCCTGGGGGGCGACGAGCGACGTCTTATCTTCAGAAAATCTTGCGCGCGCCCGGGCGATGTCGGAGTCCTATAATCTTGCGGCGCGCGAATGCTTGCGCGACGAAGAAGGCGCTCATGTTCACTGATATATTCATTGCGCCATTCGTTGAGTATGACTTCATGCGTCATGCACTTTTTGGTTCAATCGCTTTAGCCTTGTCTGGCGCGCCCTTGGGCGTTTTTTTGATCTTGCGACGCATGTCGCTTGCTGGCGACGCGCTCTCGCACGCAATCCTGCCAGGCGCTGCCGTTGGCTATCTCTGTTCTGGTCTCTCGCTGCCAGCGATGACCTTTGGCGGCTTAATCGCTGGTCTTCTCGTTGCCTTTGCGACAGGCTTGGCGGCGCGCTTTACGACGTTGCGAGAGGACGCTTCGCTGGCTGCATTTTATCTGGTGTCGCTTGCGCTTGGCGTCACGCTTGTCTCATTGCGCGGCTCAAATGTTGATTTGCTGCATGTGTTATTTGGCTCTGTCATTGGATTAGATACGACAGCGCTGCTGATGCTCGCCGGCGTTTCAACGCTCACGCTGATCATGCTTGCGTTATTTTATCGCGCGCTTGTCATTGATACGCTTGACCCAGTTTTTTTGCGTCAAATATCTCCCATTGGCAGTATGACGCCGCTCATCTTTCTTGCGCTGGTGGTGCTGAATCTCGTTGCCGGTTTCCAGGCCCTTGGCACATTAATGGCGGTTGGATTAATCATGTTGCCCGCAGCGGCGGCGCGTTTGTGGACCTTTCAGCTCATCCATACGCTCATTCTTGCGTCTGGTATTGGCGTGGCCTGCGCCTATGTTGGGTTAATTTTTTCCAATGAAACTGGCGCGCCCGCAGGTCCGGCCATTATTCTTGCGGCGGGCGCTTTCTATTTTTTCTCGCTGGTCTTTGGGCGCGCGGGCGGCATGCTGCGCTTGCGTCGGCCGCGCCGTCATCTTGAAGGATAAGATATGACATCTTTGCGCAAGCTGACGTCAGGCGCGCTCGCTGGCCTGATAATTGTGTTTCTGTCATTCATGCCGACGCAGGCGCAGACAAATAAAATTTCTGTTGTTGCGAGCTTTTCCATAGTTGGCGATTTGGTGCGTCAAGTTGGCGGCGACCATATTCTGCTCTCAACGATTGTTGGTCCAGACGGCGATGCGCATGTCTATCAACCAAGTCCACATGACGGACGTACAATTGCGCGTGCGGACGTCATTTTCACCAACGGTCTTGGCTTTGAAGGCTGGCTGTCGCGCTTAATGTCCGCGACCAACGCCAAGGGGGTCATCATTTCGCTGGGTGCGGCTATAAAAGCGCAACAATTAGAGGGCGGCCCTGATCCGCATGCTTGGCAAAATGTCGCCAACGCCATGGTCTATGTTGAGGAAATCAAAAAGACCTTAATCGCTGTTGATCCAAGTAATCGCGACGCCTATCAGCGTAACGCCAGCGCCTATCTTGAAAAACTTGCTGGGTTGGACGCCGACATTGAACGCACATTCGCCGCCATACCCGCGCAACGGCGCATTGTCGTATCGACGCATGATGCTTTTGGCTATTTTTCGGCGCGCTATGGCGTCGCCTTTCTTGCGCCGCAAGGAGTCTCGACGGAAACAGAAGCCAGCGCCAAAGACGTGGCGCGTATCGTGGCTTATGTAAAAGCGCGCCATGCGCGCGCCGTCTTTCTTGAAAATGGCGCTAATCCTCAAATTGCGAAAGCAATTGCCGCCGAGACAGGGGTCGCTATCGGCGGCACGCTGTATTCTGATAGTCTGACGGATGAAAAAGGAGACGGCGCCACCTATATCGACATGATGCGCCATAATGTTAAAGAAATCCAACGCGCATTAACGCTGTGAATTGGCCCTTGCTTGGGCTTTGTTAAGATGCAGGAGCGAGGCTTGAGCGACAAAATTCCCGTTACAGTCATTACCGGTTATTTGGGCGCCGGGAAAACTACCCTATTGAACCGCATTCTGACACAACCCCATGGCCGCCGCTATGCAGTCATTGTGAATGAGTTTGGAGAAATCGGTATCGATAATGATCTTGTTGTCGGTGCGGATGAAGAAGTTTTTGAAATGAACAATGGATGTATTTGCTGCACAGTGCGCGGCGATCTCATCCGGATCATTGAAGGTTTGTTGCGTCGACGCGGCAAATTTGACGCCATTATTGTCGAGACGACCGGGCTGGCGGATCCTGCGCCCGTGGCGCAAACATTCTTCGTTGACGCTGAGGTAAAAGAGGTCGCGCGGCTAGACGCCGTTGTCACGGTTGCAGATGCTAAATGGCTGAGTGAAAGATTGAAGGACGCCCCAGAAGCAAAGTCGCAGATTGCCTTTGCTGATGTCATTATTCTCAATAAAACAGACCTCGTTTCAGCGCAGATGTTGCGTGAAACAGAAGCGCGTATTCGTGGCATTAATCCATACGCCGTTCTTCATTACGCCGTTAAAGCTGATGTTCCAGTGCAGTCTGTATTGGAGCGCAATGCGTTTGATCTTGATCGGATATTAAAGATTGAACCAAATTTTCTTGATGTCGCGGAAAGTGATCATGCGCATCATGATCACGATCATCATCATGACGCACAAATAGAGTCCTCTGCTCATTCTGCGTTGCATGATCATGATCATATCTGCGACGCGCAGTGCGATCACGGTCATCATCATGACGCGCATGCCCCGCATGATCATGACGCCCATGGTCATCTCAAGGCGATACATGACGCAGAGATGCGTTCCCTGTCTCTGCGCCATGTTGGGGATGTCGATCCGCAGATATTCGTTCCATGGTTAAATGAGCTGACACAACGCGAGGGCGCAGACATCTTGCGGTGTAAAGGCATTGTCTCTTTTAAAGATGAACCCAAACGTTTTGTCTTTCAGGGCGTCCATATGATTTTGGACGGCGATCTTCAAAATGAATGGAAGCCAGAAGAAAAACGCGAGTCGCGGCTGGTTTTTATTGGTCGACATTTAAAGGAAGATGAGATTCGTGACGGCTTCCTCAAGACGATCGTTGCGGCGGCGTGATCGCTAGAGACGCCGCGCACAACTGAGGTCGTCTTATTCTAAAAAAGAAACATTGGCGCGACCATCCATCGCTTGCTCGCGTAGATCCGCTGCCCTACTGATTTTGTTATGCGCCCTGATTCTTCAGAACTCTTAGAGCTTTTGCCGCGCCTGGAAGACCTCGCGCGGGAGGCGGGCGGGCGCGCCATGGCCTCATTCATTCCTGGGGCCCGGACATCGGCGGAAATTTCTTATAAAGACGGCGGCTCGCCAGTCACGCAAGCGGATTTGGCTGTTAATCGTTTCTTGTTCGAAAAGCTGCGCGAACTCCGGCCTGGCGCTGCTTGGCTGTCTGAAGAAACGCCGGATGATTACGCGCGCTTGTCGCAAGAGCATGTTTTCGTCATTGATCCAATCGACGGCACAACGGCTTTTATTCGTGGGGATCAGCGCTGGGCGATCTCAATTGCTTTGGTTGTCAATGGTCGACCGCTGATCGGCGTCGTTCATGCGCCTGCTCTTGATGAAACCTTTATCGCCGCCCATGGCTGCGGCGCCTATCTCAATGGCGCGCGGCTTGTCACGCCCGCGCGCGCCGCGCTGACAGGCGCGGCCATTGTCGCGCCACGTTTCATGCATGAGGCGCTTGCGCGCGCGCCACAGGATTTTACGCTCGCGCCGCGCGTGCCCTCTCTGGCCTTGAGGCTTGTTGATGTGGCGGCGGGGCGCCATGATGCGGTCATTGCTGCGCCGAATGCGCAGGATTGGGATATTGCTGCTGCAGACATTATTCTGGCGGAGTCCGGAGCCTTACTGAGAGAGGGCGTGAAGACGCCGCTCGTTTATAACCGTCCCCAGCTTGGGCGTGGCACGCTGATTGCGGCGGCGCAACCGTTAATGGATGATATGCTTGCGCTTGCGCAGTCTCTTTCAGAAGGAAATGTCGCTTCATGACAAAGTCTGTAACGCCTGAAAAAAAAGAAAAACAAACACTCAATCTTGTTTTTGGGGGAGAGCTTGTCTCTCTCGATGGCGTCGCATTCCGTGATACGTCCAATCTTGACATTGTCGGTATCTTTCCCGACAACGACAGCGCGCTTGCGGCCTGGAAAGCAAAGGCCCATTCAACGGTTGATAACGCTCATATGCGTTATTTTGTCGTGCATCTGCATAAATTGCTCGATCCTGATCATGAGGCGCTCTAGCCTTCCTTGTGCGTTCCGCTAGGCTTGCCTACAACGAGACTGCGGCAGGAGATCTCTCGCGTCGGTCTCTTGGCTTTAGGGTCTCATGCGTATTATCGCCATCTATTACTTGGCAACCAAACTCGCAACGCCTTTTGCGGCAACGCTGTTGAATTGGCGGGCGCATCGCGGCAAGGAGGATCAGGCGCGGCTTGGCGAAAGAATGGGCGTGGCCGCGCGCCCGCGACCCAAGGGTAGACTGATCTGGCTGCATGGCGTCAGTCTAGGCGAAAGCCTCGCCTTATTGCCCTTGATTGAGCGTCTGATCCAAAAACAGATTGCTGTGCTCGTGACAACAAGCACGCCTTCTTCTGCGCAGGTGGTTTCGGCGCGTTTGCCTGCCGGCGCATTTCACCAATACGCGCCGCTCGACGCGCAGCCTTTCATTGATGCTTTTCTGACGTATTGGCGTCCAGATATCGCTTTGTTTGCTGAAACGGAGCTTTGGCCCAATACGATTGCCGCTTTGAGGCGACGGCAGACGCCGTTTATCCTCGTTAATGCACGCATTTCACAAAAATCGACCTCTCGTTGGCGTCGCGCGCCAAACGTCGCGCGCGATATTTTCGGCAATGTCACGCTTTGTTTGGCGCAGGATTCGGCAAATGCAGCGCGCTTCCTATTCCTTGGCGCGCCAGAGGTGCGAATTGCTGGCAATTTGAAATTTGATGCGGCCCCGCTACCAGTTGATCCGCTAAATTATGCGGAGTTTAGCGCTGCGCTGACAGGGCGACGCGTCTGGGGGGCTGTTTCAACGCATGCAGGCGAAGAGGCGCTGATGTTTGACGCGCATGAAGAAATTGCGCGGCAGACGACAGCCTTGCTTACCATTATTGTGCCACGACATCGCGCGCGTGGACCTGAGATTGCTCAAGGCGCGCGCGCGAAGGGTCTGCGCGTGGCGCTGCGTTCTCAAGGCGAGAGGCTTCATCAGGATATAGATGTCTATATTGTCGATACAGTTGGCGAAGTCGGTATGATTTTTCGCGCTGTAAGTCTTGTTTTCATGGGGAAGTCTTTGGTGACGGGCGGTGGCCAAAATCCAATTGAGCCAGCCAAATTTGGCTGCGCCATTCTTCATGGACCGCAGATTGAGAATTTTTCTGAAAGCTATCGAGCGCTCACGCGCGCTGGTGCGGCGCTTTGCGTTGCAGACGTCGGTGAACTTGCGCGTCTTGCATCTTTATTGTTGCAGTCGCCCGTGCGCATGCGCAGAATGGGCCGCGCAGGCTCGGCGGCGATTGAAAAACTGACCGGCGCCTCACGCAAGATCATGGCGGCTTTGGAGCCTTATCTTCTCACCCGCGATGACGCTTCATGATGCTGCGCGCTCCAAATTTTTGGCGCGCCAATGGTCGATTGGCCGTGTTCTTGTCACCATTAGCGATGTTCTATGGCGCAATGTCGCGGCGTCTGTTAACGCGCTCGGCGCCACGCGCTATCGCGCCAACAATAATTGTAGGCGGATTGACGATTGGCGGCGACGGCAAGACGCCCTTGGTGATCGCGCTTGTTAATCTTTTGCAGCAATCTGGCGAGCGCCCAGTCATTCTGACGCGGGGATATGGCGCAGATAAAGCTGGCAAAGCGCCCATCCTAGTGGATCTCACGCGCCATGATGCGTCGCGCGTTGGAGACGAGGCGCTTCTTTTGGCGCGACATGCGCCAACAATCGTTAGTCGCGATAGAGTAAGCGCCGCGGCTGTGGCGCAAAAACTTGGCGCAAGCGTGCTGGTGTTAGACGATGGTTTTCATAGTCGGCGACTTGCCGCCGATCTCAGTATTCTGGCGATTGACGCAAATTACTTAGCCGGCAATGGTCGTTGTCTGCCAGCAGGACCTCTGCGGGCGCCCCTCGAAGATCAGCTTGGCTTGGCGGACGCCTGCGTCTTGATTAACGCCAGCGCGACGCCAGTCCAATCGACTCCCTCGTGGCTGGGATCAACAGTTTTTCATGCGCAGGTTTTGGTTGAGCCGTCGCATCGAAGCGCCGTGAATGCGCGTCGCATTGTAGCTTTTGCCGCCATTGCGCGACCAGAAAAATTCTTCAACCTTTTGCATGACGCTGGCGCGCATTTGGTAGCAAGGCGCGCCTATGCGGACCATCATATGTTCAGCCGTTCTGAACTTTTGGATTTACGCGAATTGGCGCTGCGTCTTAATGCTACTCTAGCGACAACCGAAAAAGACGCTGTTCGTCTTGAAAATAAACAAGACGTTATGGTGTTGCCCTTGCGACTAGTTTTGAGCGATCCTGAGGCCGTAACAGCTTTGATGACGCAAGCAATTCACAGCGCGCGGCTTAATCGAGGTCTTTCTTTATAATGCCCAGGCGCATGAGCTTGGCTTCCGGACCGCAATAGGCTTCCTGAAGATCGACGTTCCAATAATGCAAATCCTCAAGTGCGATCGGCTTGCCCGTCACGGCGCAGCGCACATAAGTTCCCGGTTTTCGGATGCGATACTCGCCATCGAGAAATTCGAGTTCGGCGGGTTCTGTGGGCTGAGGGTGACGGTCTTGAAGGTTCATCGCGCGTTTTTCCCGCTATCCCTATTCACGATCGCCAAAGGCGAGAGAATGTTGAGACTAAAAATAGATATTCATCAAATTTTATAAGAGAATAGTGCGGCTCTCATACGAAGGAAAGCATTTTTCATCTATGGCGGCGCGCCGTAAGGCTTATAGAATTGTTTTAATGAGCGGTCGAATTGCGTTGATTTCCATTGAGACTTAAAAATAAGCTTGTTCACATTAGTTTTCATGCCTAGTTTCTATTTAAAGCGTACATTTGATTCGGTGCGTCAGCTCCCGCGCAAGCTGAAAATTTCGCGCTTCTAAGGATCACTCATATGGATCGAGATACGATCATCGATCTGGCTCGCGCGCAGACGTTATTTGATGACCACACAGAGACCTCTGACGCGTCTCATTCAGATGAGGCTGCCGGTGAAATTGTCTCACGCACAGCGCTTGTAGTAGAACAGGGCAAACATTGTTTTTACACGCTTGTGTTGCCGAGCGATGTTCTTGCGACATGCAGCGTTGTCGAGCCGCGCAACGAAAATCCCGTAGATGGATTTCAAAGACTTTTGGATATGCGGCGCGCAAAGTCCATTGCGCGTTATATTGACTCAGGCTTTGGCACCGTTCCTGGCGCGATCGTTTTATCTGCGCAGGCCTGCGCGCAGCTTCGATATGATCTTGCTTCTGGAACGATTAGTTTTCGAAAAGATCCCCACGCTTTTTTAATCATTGACGGTCAGCATCGCGTCTTTGGATTTAAGCTTGCAAAAAAAACCCTCAGCACGCCCGTTGTTATCTACAACAAGCTCACGCGGGCGCAAGAATGTCGTCTTTTTATGGACATTAACACTAAGCAGAAGCCCGTGCCCAATGAGCTGCTGCTCGACATTCGTCGACTGTCAGAAGTTGAGACGCAAACAGAAGCGCTGCTGCATTCTGTCTTTGATCTTTTCAATTCGCGTGAAGACAGCGCCCTCGCCGGGCGGCTCAGTCCAGCCGAGAAGAAAAAGGGCATGCTGTCGCGCGTGACGTTTAACGCAGCTTTGCGGTCAATCAAAAAAGCTTTTGACGGCGCACCGCCAGAAGAGGTCTATAGCGTCTTCAATGCCTATCTGACAGGCTGCCGTCATGGCTTGGGATTGCATGGTCAAGAAGATAATATTGTTCATCCCGCCCTCTTCAAAGCGCTGACCCTGCTCTTCGTCAACGTCGCAGAGCGCGTCGCCGATCGCTACGATGCGCGATACACGGTCGCAAATTTTGATGATGTGCTCATTCCCTTTTTTCGACGTCTCAAGAAGTCAGATTTGCCGCGCGCCGGGCTTGGGCCAACAGGTCTCTATGAGTATTACAATAAGGCGCTAAGTTCTGGCTTTTTGATCAAGCAGTGGATCTTCTCTTAAAGCGTCGCCTCCTCGAGCGAGAGGTTATTGGCCAGCGAAGCTGCATGCTGTCGCCAGCACGCGCGTTGCGCTAAACATCTCCAATGACGGAAAAGCTATCGACCTTTGACGGTCTCATGAACTAATAAGGCTCCGGCGTCGCTCATCAGAAAGTGGATTGGCTGTGATTATGAACCTGCGTCAGTGTTGCGACTGGTTTTGCCTGCGTCCTGGCCCCATGGTCGGGCATATAGGGCGGGTCAGATTATGGCTGAGCGTGTTGTGTGCACTTTATGTAATGATGGCGGCAGGCCTTGCAAGCGCCGACACAATCGCCTCGCCGCCGTTTTTATGGGATCCAAATAAAACTCTCGAGAAGCCTGATCTTTCGTCGATCCGTCAGATCCGCTTTCTTACCGAGGATGATTTTCCACCGTTCAATTTCCAGCTTCCAGACGGTCAGCTTGGCGGCTTTAATGTTGAGCTTGCGCGCGCCATATGCGCCGAATTAGAGGTTACCTGCTCCATTCAACGGCGCAATTGG
>DAIRFH010000109.1:0-4527 GCA_036795145.1 Methylocystis sp.
ATCGGCCCCACCAGGACTGCTTGGGCTCACTTTCAACCTGTGGCGTCTCTGGAGGGTCGGCCTCTTTATTTCCAGCGCTAAAAATACGAGAGAAAAAACCGCCTTTTTTCGTCTCTTCTGAGTCCGCAACCATATCCCCCCCACTTCACAGCTATGACTACCCCAGTAATGCGGAAAGGACCAGCCAAAGTGCGGGTCAATTAAAGTTCTTCTCTTACCAGCGCAGTACGGCGCCGCCCCATGTCATGCCTGCTCCTATCGCCATCATTGCAATAACATCGCCTTTCTTCAGCCGCCCGGCACGATTGGCTTCATCAAGGGTAATTGGCATAGATGCGCTAGAGGTATTGCCAAATCGATTAATATTTATCCAGCATTTTTCAGCTGGCACGCCCAACGCCTCAAGCGCATGTTCAATGATCCGTCGATTGGCTTGATGTGCGATCACATGGGTAACGTCGGTTGGCGACAGGCCTGCGGTTGAAAGCGTCTGCGCGACAACTTCTGGCAGCATACGCGTGGCAAACTTATAGACTTCACGACCCCGCATCTTAATTTTATTACCATTATCAGCAATCATCTCTGCAGAGAGTGGACGACGACTGCCTCCGCCAAATATTCCCAGTATATCAGTCAAAGCGCCATCTGTTCGCAGTGTTGTCGCAAGCATGCCGCGATCCTTTTCCTCTGAAGCTCCCAAGAGGATGGCGCCCGCAGCATCGCCAAATAACACGCAGGTTTCTCGATTGCTCCAATCGACAAACCGACTAAGCGTCTCTGCGCCAATAATCAGCGCGTAGCGGACAGCGCCGGAGCGAATAAATTGATCAGCGATAGCCAGAGCGTATAGCGAGCCTGCACAAGCAGCGCCAACATCAAAGGCGAATGCGTTAACAGCCCCGAGTTTTGCCTGAACAAACGCCGCGCAAGAAGGTGTTGGCGTATCCCCGGTAACCGTCGCCACAATAATCATATCTATCTGTTCAGGATTAACCCTTGCAAAGCTCAGCGCCTGACGCGCCGCCTCCGCGGCGAGATCCGACGTCGCTTCTTCGTCAGAGGCAATGCGACGCTCTTCGATTCCCGTGCGGCTAACAATCCACGCGCTATTGGTCGCCACCATCTTTTCTAAGTCGGCATTTGTGAGCACACGTTGAGGCGCATAGGCCCCTGTCCCGAGGATAACAGAATGTGGCAAGGGGAATATTTTCCTTCATTTGCGACGCCAAAGACGCAAGGCGAGTCGTCGCATGGCTATACATAAAGAGGTCGTCAAAGAGAGCAAATAAAATTTTAATGGCTTTTATAGTGTTGTTTTAATTGTTGTTTCTATAGAGCTGAGCGTCAAATCATCATCCTCAGGCCTTTGTCTTTTCGCCATATTCAGGTCACAGCAACCCTTTATTAGGGAGGGAGAATTTACCAACGCCTCGTCCCAAATGCACGACTCGGGCCCTTTATGGGATCTGCCAAAGCTCGATCTATTCGTAAAGGCGCCGCACCCGCGCAGGAGTAAGATTTATGATTCACGCAATTATCCTGGCCGCCGTTGCGCTTTACGCCCTCGTTGGCGCACTGCTCGTTTAACAAGGACGCCAATTCGTTGCGATTATATTTGTCACATTGTCTTGGCTCTAAGAGCTGATGCAAGACGACTCAAAAACCTTTCCTCAAGCTCCGCGTGTCTCCTTCGTCTCACTGGGTTGCCCAAAGGCGCTGGTAGACAGCGAGCGTATTGTCACAAAATTACGCGCTGAGGGTTATGAACTCGCACGCACCCATAGTGGCGCAGATGTTGTTGTGGTGAATACCTGCGGATTTCTTGACAGCGCAAAAGCTGAGTCTCTTGAAGCAATTGGCGCCGCCTTAGCCGAAAATGGTAAAGTCATTGTCACAGGCTGCATGGGCGCAGAGCCCGAGTCGATTACTGAGCGTTTTCCAAGTGTTCTAGCTGTCACTGGACCGCAGCAATATGAGAGCGTCATCGAGGCGATCCATCGCGCTGCCGCTCCACCCCCTAATCCATTTGCCGATCTTGTTCCAGAACAAGGCGTCAAGCTCACGCCAAGACATTATGCTTATTTAAAAATATCTGAAGGCTGCGACAATAGTTGCTCCTTTTGTATTATTCCCCATCTTCGAGGCCCACTTGTTTCGCGACCCGCTGCAGAAGTCATGCGAGAGGCTGAAAAACTCGCACGCGCCGGTGTTAAGGAGTTGCTCGTTATCTCCCAAGACACGAGCGCTTATGGTCGTGATTTAAACTATGCAAACAGCCAATTCGGCGAGCGCGTATTGCGGACACGATTTCTGGATCTGGCGCGCGCGCTAGGCGCGTTAGATCTTTGGGTTAGGCTCCATTATGTTTATCCTTATCCACATGTCGATGACGTCATCGATCTTATGGCCGATGGAAACATCCTTCCCTACCTTGACATTCCTTTCCAGCATGCCGCGCCAAATGTGTTGAAAGCAATGAAGCGCCCTGCGAATGAAGAAAAAACATTAGCACGGATTAAAGACTGGCGGCGGCGCTGCCCTGATCTCACGCTGCGCTCGACGTTTATCGTTGGCTTTCCGGGGGAGACCGAGAGCGACTTCCAAACGTTGCTTGACTGGCTTGACGAAGCGGAAATTGATCGGGCGGGCGCGTTTAAATATGAGGCGGTTGCAGGCGCACCGGCTAATAATCTTGGACTTGAGCACATCGCGCCAGAAATTAAGGAAGCGCGCTGGCGGCGTTTTATGGAAAAGCAACAAACGATTAGTCAACGGCTGATGAAACGCAAAATTGGCAAACGGCTTAGCGTCATTATTGATGACGCGGGAGGCGGTCCTTCGGGAATATTGGCAAAGGGACGCTCCAAAGCGGATGCGCCGCAAATTGACGGCGTTGCCTATGTCTCCTCCCGCCGCCCTTTGCGTGCTGGCGACATAATTTCCGTCAAAGTCGAAAAAACAGACGCCTATGACATCTATGGCGCCGCTGTTTAAGCGCCCCATATATCGAAAGGCCTAGCCTTTGAGGAAAACAACGATGAACACCCAATCCCCAGATCCGCAGCACCAACAGGATGACAATCAGCCCGTTAAAAAAGAGACCGGACCAGTATTTCTGATCCCCAAGAGCTACTTCTTTGCTGTTATCGGGATAATCCTTGGCTCATTTGCAATAACTTTTTTCGTTCACAATCCCTACACGCAAGCGATTGACGGCGGTGATCTTTATGAGCGCAGTCAGGGCAATTCGATGATGTTATGGGTAGCAATCTTTATTGGCATTCCTCTAAGTTTCTTTGCCTATAAGCGCTGGATATTGCCCCTCTTCGATCGCAAATAACTCCAACTTTCTGGCTGCTCACGCCTGCTGGCTCCAAAACTCGCCATGTTGCGCTTGAGCACGAGAGAGTGTTGAGGAACTCTCGCTGCGCGGTCCATGAATGACAACAAAAGCTGGTGGGATCACTTCAGCCAGCATAGATGCTTGCGCCTCGCTTATGCGGGACCTTGCTAAATACTTTACTACCTTTGTCGCAGAGACGTTCCAGGTCGCACCCGGCCGGTCAATAATGGCGACAGGCATGAGACGAATGATTTCCTGCCAATGACGCCAGCGATGAAATTCTAGCAGATTGTCAGCTCCCATAATCCAGACAAAACGGACGCCGCGGCAGCGTGCGCGAAGAAAAGATAAGGTGTCTGAGGTAAATTGCGTCCCGATTTTTTTCTCTATGTCTGTGACAATGATGCGAGGATCTCGCGTTAGCGCGCGGGCATGTGAGATACGCCAATCTAGCGGTGCTAAATTTGCGCTATCTTTAAGAGGATTACCTGGCGTTACGAGCCACCACAAACGATCAAGTCTCAACCGCGTTAACGCAAGTTGTGAGACCAAGAGATGGCCTTGATGCGGCGGATTGAACGAGCCGCCAAATAAACCAATACGCATGCCTGGCGCATGCGAAGGCAAAAATCGCATCAACCGCGCACCTGCCCCGCGCCATGCACGAGATATTTAAATGAGGTGAGTTGCTCAACGCCGACTGGACCGCGCGCATGCATACGGCCTGTTGCAATGCCAATCTCGGCGCCAAAACCAAATTCTCCGCCATCTGCAAATTGTGTGGAGGCGTTATGAAGAACGATGGCAGAGTCAACTTCTTTCATGAAACGCTCAGCAGCAGCAAGATCATTGGTAATAATACAGTCTGTATGATGTGATCCGTAGGTTTCAATATGATCAATGGCGCTTTGCAAACCATCAACAACACGCACTGCAATGATTGCATCAAGATATTCGGCCCGCCAATCATCTTCACAGGCAGGTTTGACACGCAGATCAACATCTTGAGAGTCTTGATCTCCTCTTACTTCACAACCTGCGTCAAGCAATGCCCCAATCAAAGGTGAGAGATGGGTCTCAGCGCAAGCCCGATCGACCAATAATGTTTCTGTTGCGCCACAAATACCCGTTCGTCGCAGTTTAGCATTAAGAACAATTTCACGAGCCATTTCTAAATTCGCATC
>DAIRFH010000110.1:0-4464 GCA_036795145.1 Methylocystis sp.
CCAAAGAAGCGATCGCACGCGCTGTTCGCGGCGAGCCAAAGGCTTCTGAAGTTGTCGCGCAACGCAACGAAGCTAAGCATCCTTTCGCTGCAAACTAATCGCTTCATAAGACTGATTGATCAGGGAGCAGTATTGCTGCTCCCTGAAACAATCTATTTGGATATTACCTCACTGCGCTTAGGCGCAGCACTTTAATAATTCGGATTTCCCAGCACGCCGCGTGGCGAGTCGCAGGGACGCGGACAGCACCGGAAAGGGAAGGATAATGGCTTCGTTTTTTGAGAAAATTCTTGGCGCGCTATTCCCAAAACCATCATCGGGTGGTTTTTCATCAAGCAGCGCTAAAATGGGTGTGGGCGAGTCGCTTGTTGGCGATGGCAATGAAGTCGCTCATATCGATCTGATCATGGGCCCGCGCGGCTCTGCAGCAGAAAAGGCGTTCGCAAATGCGCTCGTCAATAATAAAGACGGCTTCACGACGCTCTTGGCTGTTATTGCCCCTAACCTGCTGGTTAAGCCCAACACAATCCTTTTCAATAAGGTCACGATCAAAAACGCCAAACAGGCTGTTCAGATGTTTGGTCCCGCCCAACACGGCGTCGCCAAGGCTGTTGCAGATTCTGTAGCGGAGGGCGTGATCCCACTGCAGGCTGCTGACGATCTTTTCATCTGCGTTGGCGTCTTTATTCATTGGGACGCGAATGACGATCAGAAGATTCAGGACTTTAACTATACAGCGACTAAAGAAGCAATCGCGCGCGCCATGAAGGGCGATCCAACAGCCCAAAGCGTGCTGCATGCGCGCGTAAGCGCTAAGCATCCATTCGCTGCAAATTAAAATTCACAATCTGTTGCAATAAAAAGGGGGCCCTTTGGCTCCCTTTTTTTATGTCTCAAGCTGTTCTATGTCTTTTTGGGATATTTTTTTCTCGTGCAGCGCGCTCGCAAGAAGAACGCCAGCAAGTCCTAAATCTTGCAATGCTAAAAGATCGCTGAGGTCACGCGCGCCGCCAGCCGCATAAACTTCTCGTTTGCCAGCGCGCTCATGAATATCCGCTAGCATTTTAAAGTCTGGCCCCTTTTGCGCGCCAATATGCGCCAATGTCATGACAATGATCCGTTGCGGCCAGTGACGTGACTGATTGATAAGCTCGCAAGAACCGCGAAAATCTACGCCAAAAAAGTCTAATGAGAGAAGAATACGCGGATCACGCCGCATGCGCCAAAGATCATCGATGTTTTCTAAACTTTCGCTTCCAACAACCAAATCAATATTTGTCCCATGTAGCCAGCAGCTGACATCCTCTGCGCGCCGTAATCCTGGATCAAGCCAGAACTTAAGCTGTGGAAACGACTGGGCAATTTCTGTGATGAGTGTGCGATTATCGCCACGCTGTTCGATTGCATCCAGATCTGCAATATAAAATGTTTGAAACGGGTATACGCTCAGCAGCCCCTTGATGACATCATGCGGATCAGACCCCGTCGTCAGGTCGCTTTGTAAAGGATGATATGCTTCTCGTTGCCCCGCCAGGGCCCTGACAACAACACCGTTACGAATATCAATGACTGGAACAAGGCGCATGGGCAATTATAGGCTTATCTGTCATATTACAAATAAAAGGAATTCATCTTAGATGATTATTTTTCGCCATCTGATCCTTATACTGATTTTGGACTTTACAACCTCGGCCATTGCACAGCCTAACGCATTTTCTGATTGGCCGTGCAAGCAAGTCAGAGTTCAAGAAATGTCTTTGAGCGGAATATTGCCTGGGGGAGGACTGGAGACGGAAAAAAAAGCATGGCGTAACGATCCAATGATAAGTGATGTGGCGACACGTATCAGCGCGCGACGCACCCCGCTATCAGATGCGGAAAAGTTCATTGGTGATTTTGCAAAAAATGCTGGCGATCAACGCAAAGAGCGGATGAAGCTGTTGCTTGCAGCAACTTTTGAAACAATGAATGATGAACGCAAAGCCGTCGTCAATGGTCTTGATCGCTTTGGGCGCAGCCTGAAGGAACTCGCCGAAAAAACGCGGGAGGAAACACAAGCGTTGCGAGATCTTCAAGATCGCAAACCCCCAGAACCAGAAGAGATCAAAAAGGCGAGTGATAATTTACAATGGCGCCTACGTCTTTTTGATGAGCAACGTCGCATGGTCGGTTTTGTTTGTGAAAGCCCAGCGTTAATTGAACAGCGCTTCGGCGCCCTTGCGCGCGCCATTATTACTGGAATGGAATAACAGGCGTATAAATATTTTCTCGATGCGGCTCTGGCTGACGCGCTTCAAGCGGATGGCCCGCCGCCGCCCAACCATCGCTTCCCTCTGGATACCAATACACATGACGATAACCGATACTCAGCGCCCGCTTGGCGGCGTTCCAAGACATCCAGCAATCTTTCAGACAATAAAAAACTAACGGCCTGTCTTTATCCGCCGCCGTTGCTTTGATCAGACCTTCTTCAAAATAGCGCAGCATGACATCAGCGAGAAGGCCATAACCTGTATCCGCAAGCCAGAGGCTGCCTGGAATATCATTTCTAATGGGTTCGCGCCAAACAACAGAAGCAGGAAGACCCTCAGGTTTGGGCGCATGTGGCAGAGCGTCAATAAAAACAGCGTACTTCTTTTTCCATAAGTCAAAAGCCTGCGCCGTCGAGATCACCTTTGCGCCCGCTAGCGTCAACGGGACGGGTGCGCGATAGGAGTCGAGCCGGTAATGATCTGGTTCTGGCGGCGAGATCTGCGGCTGCGCCTGCGTTGAAAACAAAAACACAAGAGAAAGAATTAACGCATAGAGCTTCATTGCTCTTACTAATTTTTTTTCATCGCTGCGCCATCTTCATCAATCAGCAGCACGCCATAATCCAACAAAATTTTGTCTAGATCAGCCTTGTTTTGAGCAATGAATTGATTGAGTTCGCGCTTCCAGTTTTGATCTGAATGCCTTACGCCAAAACACATGCGAAACGCCATGCGTACGCCTGGAGTCTCTGCAATTGGCGTCACGATTAATTTTGTTTTTGCATTTTTTGCATAATAACCCGCAATTGGCCCCCATAAAAGCGCCAGATCGATCTCACCAGATTCAAGATCGTGGATCATATCGCGACTTGAAGAGTCAACGCGCGTGTCTATCATCAAGCGATAAGGTTTAACGGCGCCAAGCAGCCCTTCTTTTGCAAGTAGGTTTCCAGGCGGCGTATTCGCAACAAGTCCAATGCGATAATTCTTCGCTTTAAGACGTGGATCATTAAGCGCTGTTAGCCCATCGAGTTCTGACCCGGCGCGCGTGACGATTGCATATGTGGTGCGATAGTAGGGATTTGTCGGCTGCACAAGATCATTGCCTTGCGGCATGCCCAATACAACATCGCACAGATGCGCGTTCAGCGTGTTACGCACAAAACCTGTTGCGCCCGGATAAAAGGCGTAGGCGAGCTCCTTGCCAAGTTTCTTTGCAAGATATTGAGCTATTTTATTTTCAAACCCTTCGCCTTTGTCATTTGAAAAAGGTAAATTGTTAGGGTCCGCGCACACGCGCAAGACCTTGGGATCAATAAGCTCAATTGAGCCTTTGCTGTCATCAGCGCGCGCACCAGCATCGGGGCCCATGTTCTGCGCAAATGCAGACGCCGCTGCGAAACTCATCGCAACGGCGCCAATGCCAGCCAAGAGCGCGCAGAATGCGCGCCTATGTTTCTTATTGAAGATCATTTGCGGCCGCATTACGCAGACTGCGAGCCATGGCGTTATTTAGCCGCCATACATTCAGCTTCAGCCTTGGCGAAAGCTTCAGGACGATCTTCTTTTTTCTCAGGACGACCAGGCTGAATGGCATCTGTTGAGAGCGCGCGCAAATAGACGTAAAGATCGTCAATGTAGCAAGACGCATTCTTATTATCTGCGAAGGCCGGCATGACACTGTTGCCGTTCTGACGGCCGCCAATAACGATGCCTGCAAATTCTGCGTAGTTGAAACGTTTGACCGAATCCTTCAACGCCGGCGCATAGGTAGAGCCGCCGCCATTTGGACCGTGGCAAACGTGGCACTCTGCATGATAGCGACGATAACCAGAAAAGGTATACCAATCGACCTTGCCATCTGGTCCAACGTTATATGTCGGATCGCCCTTAGCGTCGAAATATTTGCCGTCGGTAGATTTCACGGCCTTAGGATCGCCAGGCGCCTCAGCTAAAGCGGATCCGCCAAAAAACACCATGACGCCCAGAGCCAAAGCCCCAGCAAGCGACAATTTCATTCTACTCTCCCTGACTTATTTAGCTCTTCGAAATAAAGACGCCCGGTGAGGCCGAGTTGGGTCACCGAGCGCACGCTTTAAAAAGCAGAAGCTCTTTGCGCTTTATTCTTCGCCTTAGTTTGGCAATGCGAAGACAGTCAGCACGCCGCCGAGCTGCGTATAGTTTGCGAGCGAGGCGTAGTTTCCGACGGCTC
>DAIRFH010000111.1:0-4451 GCA_036795145.1 Methylocystis sp.
CCTGTGAGAGCGCACAGGCAGCCGAGTGAGGTATATATACAAAATTATTTCCGATGATATTTGGCGCGATCTGCAAGTCTCGGGTGTTTTTCACGGCGCGGGTGTAGATTTGATTGACGGCTTCATCCATTTTTCTTGCGCGCATCAAGTCAAAGAAACAGCCGCCAAACATTTTGCCGGCATCAGCAACCTTGTTCTTCTGCGCGTCGAGACCGTCAATTTAGGAGAGGCTCTAAAATGGGAGCCCTCGCGCGGCGGCGATTTATTTCCCCATCTTTACGCCCCGCTATCTCTCAATCATGTCATCAACGCTGCGCCTCTGCCTTTTAAGGGCGAACAGGGACATGACTTTACCGGTCTTGTGTTATGATAAGGCTTTTGAAACTCGCACAACCCATGCTGCAACTCCTCGATCCAGAGGATGCACATCGTGCCGCAATTCAGACGCTCAAACTTTTACCTTGTTCTGCGCCCGCTAAAGACGATCGACGCCTTGGGATCACAACGATTGGTCTCAATTTTCCTAATCCTGTTGGTCTTGCCGCTGGTTTTGACAAGGACGCCGAAATTCCTGACGCGCTATTGGGGATTGGCTTTGGCTTTGTTGAGGTTGGAACGCTGACGCCAAGACCGCAGCCCGGCAATCCGCGTCCTCGCGCTTTTCGCCTTAAAGCTGATCGCGCCATCATTAATCGCTACGGCTTTAATAATAACGGCCACGCACAAGCTTTAGCACTTCTTGAAAACCGGCATAGAACCGGAATTGTTGGCGTGAACATCGGCGCAAATAAAGAAACGAAAGATCGCATATCAGACTATGTCGAGGGCATTAAAACTTTCTCAGGCGTTGCAAGTTATTTTACGATTAATGTGAGTTCGCCAAACACGCCTGGACTAAGAGATCTGCAGGAAGCCGACACGCTTTCTGAGCTCCTCGCCCGTGTTATTGACGCCCGCGACCTCTTCATGACGCGCAAACCTGTTTTGCTTAAGATTGCGCCTGATTTGTCATTTTCCCAGCTAGACGCCATTACGAAAGTTGCGCGGGCGCGCGGCATCGATGGCATGATTGTATCGAACACTACGATTTCACGGCCAGATACGCTGACCTCTGCATTGTTGAAAGAAAACGGCGGCCTGTCCGGCGCGCCGCTTTTTAAGCTATCGACGCAAATGCTCGCCCAAACTTATTTACGGATCGATAAACAATTTCCTTTGATCGGCGTCGGCGGGATCGACAGCCCGGAAACAGCGATCGCTAAAATAGAAGCTGGCGCGACGCTGTTGCAACTCTATTCTGCGCTTGTTTATGACGGCTTAGAGCTCGTTGCGCGCATCAAACACGGACTTATAAAAAAGATTGAGCGCGATGGCGCGCCACTGACAAAACTCATCGGCAGCAAGGCTTCGCACTATCAACGGTCTTAGCATGAGATCTTCAAATAGGCGCAACACCATGGCCGACAATTAAAGCTGATCACAACGAAAATGAGGAAAGATTATGAGCGAGCATATCTGGTTAGCCACAGGCGAAGCGACTGTGTTGGCTGCTGAGGGTCAATATACTGACGCAATGCCTGAAGTGATCATTGGCGATGTCAAAGGCCCTGTTGGCCACGCCTTTGCGTCGATGAGCGGCCAAGTTGCCGGCCACCCCCGCATGTTTGTTATCCGCGATCTCAATCAGCAGGTGCGGCCTGCAACAATGATGACAACAAAAATGACGGTGAAGTCCGAAGCTTATGTCGAGCTGCTGGGCGGCGTGCTGCAAGCGGCGACAGGCGACGCTATTGTTGATTGCCTGGCAGAGGGCGTGATTCCAAAAGCTCAGGTCAACGAACTCTGCATGATCATAATGGTCTGGCTTGACCCACGCTGTGCGACGGACGCTAATCTCGACAAAAAAGATTTGTATCGGACAAATTATGAAGCCACAAAATTAGCGATTTCGCGCGCCCTCACAGGACGTCCGACCGCGGACGAGCTGATCGCAAACCGTAAAAAGATCAGCCATTACGCGCTCGAAGACGTTTTCGACGCATAATATCGTTCAAAAACGGGGTCGGCTTGCCGCAGGGCTCCCGTGCTGCTATTGACCAGGCGCGCGTGAGCGAAACCTCGCGCGCCAAACATTGGGTTTTTGAACTTCGGGCCGCGCCGGCCCGCTCACTATTGAGCGACTTGTCTCTCACGCATGGCGTCAGAGACATCCGATCCTCAAAAGCCTTTTCGCAACGCCAACCCCGCCGGCGCCTGCCCTTTTAGGGTCCTTCAGGAGAACATATGTCTGTTACGACCGAGCGCGCGCCAACGCGCGAAGATTTTGCCGCTTTACTCAACGAAAGTTACGGCGATAGCGAAGCCTTTGAAGGCTCCGTTATCAAGGGACGCGTCGTTGCCATTGAAAAAGACGTCGCTGTCATTGATATCGGCCTGAAGACCGAGGGCCGTGTCGCTTTGAAAGAATTCACAGGCTATGGCCGCGATCCCGCCCCCAAGATTGGCGAAGAGGTTGAGGTCTACCTTGAGCGCGTTGAAAACGCCCTCGGCGAAGCCGTCATTTCTCGCGATAAGGCGCGCCGGGAGGAGAGCTGGGTTAAGCTCGAAAAAGCTTTTGAGACGAATGAAAAAGTTGATGGCGTCATCTTCAATCAGGTCAAAGGCGGCTTTACCGTTGATCTTGATGGCGCAGTTGCGTTTCTTCCCCGCAGCCAGGTCGACATTCGTCCGATCCGTGACGCCGGCCCATTGATGAACGTCGCACAACCGTTTCACATCCTAAAAATGGATCGTCGACGCGGCAATATCGTTGTTTCCCGCCGCACGGTTCTTGAAGAGAACCGCGCTGAGCAGCGTCAAGAAGTTGTCGCCAACCTTGAAGAAGGTCAGGTCATCGACGGCGTCGTCAAGAACATCACTGACTATGGCGCCTTTGTTGATCTTGGCGGGATTGACGGTTTGCTCCATGTCACGGACGTTGCTTGGCGGCGCGTCAATCATCCGTCTGAAGTTTTGACGATTGGCCAGACCGTCAAGGTCCGGATCATCAAAATCAATCACGACACGCACCGCATTTCGCTTGGAATGAAACAATTGCTGGAAGATCCCTGGCAGGGGATTGAGGCTAAATATCCTCTGGGCGCAAAATTCCATGGTCGCGTGACAAATATCACCGACTACGGCGCTTTTGTTGAGCTGGAGCCAGGCATTGAAGGCCTCGTCCATGTTTCTGAAATGAGCTGGACCAAGAAGAACGCACATCCTGGCAAGATCGTCTCGACAAGTCAGGAAGTTGACGTGCAAGTCCTTGAAGTCGACTCTTCCAAGCGTCGTATTTCCTTGGGCCTGAAACAGACCTTGCAAAATCCATGGGAAGGATTTGCTGAGAAGTTTCCTGTTGGCTCAACGGTTACCGGCGAAGTCAAGAATAAGACGGAGTTTGGCTTGTTCATTGGTCTCGACGGAGACGTCGACGGCATGGTCCATTTGTCGGATCTCGACTGGAATCGACCTGGCGAACAAGTCATCGACGACTTTAAAAAGGGCGATATGATCACCGCCCAGGTTCTTGATGTCGATGTCGAAAAAGAGCGCATCTCACTTGGCGTTAAACAACTCGCTGGCGATCCTTTTGCCACCGTTGGCGCCACGGAAGAAGGCGGCGACGTCAAGAAGGGCGCTGTCGTGACCTGCGAGGTAGTTGAGGTCAAGGAATCTGGCATTGACGTGAAGATTTCTGGCACGGATCTCACAACCTTCATCAAACGCAATGAGCTGGCGCGCGATCGCGCTGATCAGCGCCCTGAGCGTTTCGCCGTTGGCGAGAAGGTTGATGCGCGCGTAACCCTGTTTGATCGAAAGGCGCGTAAGGTCGCTGTTTCCATCAAAGCATTGGAGGTTGCTGAAGAAAAGGAAGCAATCGCCCAATATGGCTCTGCGGATTCGGGCGCCTCGCTTGGCGATATTCTCGGCGCCGCGCTAAAGGCCCGTGAAGACACGCCGAAAAAAGACAAAAGCGACGAAGAATAACGCCGCAAGCACATAGGCCTCATAGATTGAGCGTCTGAACGACCCGCGCCAGTGACGCGGGTCGTTTTGTTTCAGACGTCACACATGTAGGATTTTGTTAACCATAACGGCAGCAAAACATCGCCGCGTTAACTTTAGTTTTTATTGAACAAGGCACAATCCGTCTCCTATGCGCCCAGGGTTAATGGGCAATCGGAGTTGCGGCATGCTTGCGGGTTCACATCAATTAACAGGCTCACATCATCAGCAAGCGCAGGAGCAACCTCCATATCGTCCTGTTTATGCTCGCCAAACAGGCGCACGCGCCGCAATTGGCATGGGCGGCAGCGCAACATTCATTCTTCTCATTGCGTGTTTTCTGACAGGACAACCACAGGAAACGCAGGCAGTTCAAGAATCGCAAATTTCGCGCACCACAACGC
>DAIRFH010000112.1:0-4397 GCA_036795145.1 Methylocystis sp.
GAGCTGCGCTTGACAGAACGGCAAGCGATACCGCTGAGAGAAGAATTTTTTTCATTTGTCCATCCTTGTGTCTAGTGAGACGCAAGAGAAAACAAGTTGGCCTCGTTTCCTCATGAAGATGGAATAAAGCTCATTAGGTGACACAATCAATCATGAAATAGCGCTTGAAATGCGTTTTTGGCGCAGTGTTGCAAAGGCGCCACAGTATCTATGCTTAAGAATTTATTAATTGGGAAGGAATGATTAAAACATCATTACTAAAGTTAGATGGCGTTATTATTTATCCTCACAACGGCGCATCATGCGACGTCTGCGGCATTCAAACCTGACTACAGAGATCACATCAACCGCCCTACTCACACTGTCCATTGACATGAGAGCAGCGACTTCTCCAATCTTGATTGGCAAAAAACTCTCGCAACTTCTCTAAGCTCTGCAAGACAGATCTATCGCTTTTATTTGATCTCCAAAGCAGGACGAAATCCACCCAACCTTTAGGGGCGCAATGACAGGCGGATGTGGCGCTTTATAATTTGGGCCGGTTGGGTAGAGCGTCAGGCATCGTCAAGACGGTCCAAAGAGCGTGCCTAGAAGCTCAATGTAACATAATTCAGCCAAATTGCGGTAATTTGTAACAAGATTATTGTAACAGATTATCGCCCAGCAGCCCGTAATAAAAGCCAAGCTTGGCACGCTCCCTTACATCCAAAATCTCTGCGTGCGTGAGCGTCATGTCCAAAGGCGTCACTTGGCGTCACTTGGCGCCACTGTTAGAAAGATGAAAAGGCCACAAAATAATTTAAAATCTATAAATCATTATCTTTCAATATTTTAGATTATTTCATTAATGTAATAAATTATCTTAATCTTTATCACGACAGAAGTTTGTTATGGCTTAAATCTCATTAAGTCTTGTAATGGCCGAAGGGCTCGATTTTGTGCCCGCCCTTAATCTCTGCATCCCTTGCCAAGGCCTCTTGGACTCTCACACCGCAAACAGTATTTTTCCAGAGACTTAGAAGGGCTCGATATCATGTTATATCAAACAAGTCGCTCTGCTGTTTACCAGAGGCAATCTTATCGTCGTGCTGTTCATGAGCAGATTTGATCGGGCTTCTTTTTTTTCCGCCATGGCCTTTGGGCGGCCGCATTTCCTGGATCACCTTGGCAACAGCCAATCGCGACAAAGCATATTGCTCTAATCCTGTCGGCGTTACGGCGCGCCTGCCCTGTTTTTTTGACAGCGCAATAATTGCCTGATCATGAAGTTCTGCTGGATCTTCTCCTGATATTTCAGATATTTGATCCAAAATACGCAATGCGCGCTGATATCGCCCCAAAGATCTGGGACTTGGTTCAATATATTCCCTCAAACCAGCCAACATTTCTAATGCGGCCTCTTTTGAAGCAGGGACAGCCAAAGGCGGCCTGCCTGCAGGCAGGCTCTTATTGGGATCCCCATGCCTGCGCAGACGCATGTAATGTTTGCGGCAATAGCCCTTAACGGCAGCCGCCCCAGCGCATCCATTTATTTTACACATGAGGGATTGTAACAAATTAAAGTCGCAATGGCTATAAATTGAAGCGAAAGTTTCAGAAAACTATTTATTAATTTTAGCCGTCGTGGCTTAAATTTGTTAAAAACGATCCTGCTCTCGCTATAGCCTCAAGAGCAATCCCCGTCTCATCTTGTAGAAGTTATAATAGTCGCCATTCCTAAATAATTTCATAAAGCGACGATCCAGGGCCATAAATAAATTTAAATCATTACATTAGGTTTATTAAATAAGCTGTTGTTTTAAATAAATTAATACTTACCTCTGTTCGTCAACCCCAAAAACCAAGTAATAAGACGGCGATAGGTTCGAGCCTATAAACAACAGATGATGCGTTGAGTGAGCGCAGTCGCTGTTACATACGCCCAACCCATAAAAACATCGCCATTTAAAAAAAGCACATCCGGCATGTCTCGCGCCGAGACGACGGCATAATCGTTCCCTCTAAAAGTTATCTGTTCATTTGACGATGACAAGACATGTCTCAACATCATCCCTCATCTCACCAAATAACCAAGAAAGACCTCTCCTCGGTAAGTAAAAATCTATGTGCGCCTGCGACTTAAGCGCGGTTGAATGCAAGATCCGCTCGTAAAATATTTCAATTTGATGTGCAGATTTATTATTTTTTAACCATGCATCGACGATGTTTCTCTCTGTCAAATAATGGATTCGGATGAAAACTATGCGTCGATATGGTCCTGGCGTCAGAAAAAGAAACTCAAACAAAGATAAGTTTTTCAATCTAAAAACGATTGTTGTGATCGAATGCGTCGCCTTCATCTATGCAGCCGTCATTCTGGCGGTCATACCCAGTCCGTCGGAACAAAAACTAGCAAAATATGCGAACAATCAAATCACACTAGCCTTGCGCTAAGATGATGAGAGCGTTCTTGCACAAGAAAAATTTAGCTTCTTAATTTTAAGAAAAGCTTCTGCCTCATTTGTTAAGTTTTTATTAAGAGTCTTATCCCTCTTCAAAAAACCGACCTCTCGAGATCTTTTCGTCTAGCCGTCACTTTTCTCTGATTGATTGCATAATGGCGCAAATAAGAGATAAATAATTCATTGCCTCAGATTAAAAACTTAAGATGATGTGCTAGAGAGCTATATTTCCACGGTTCCTTTTCATCATTTAAACAGAGACCGCATCATCTCGCGTCTCGTTAACAGCACTGTTTAATCATCATGACCCAGCGCGCGCCAGAGATTTCAGCCTTTAAACGTATTGTCGTGAAAGTCGGCTCCTCTTTACTTGTCGATCCCTCAGAAGCCCAGGTCAAAAGAAACTGGTTGACGCGGCTAGCTGATGATCTTGCGTTTTTACATCGCGGCGGCGCTGATATTCTGGTTGTTTCATCAGGAGCCGTCGCGCTTGGACGAAGCGTGCTCGATTTCCCTGCTGGCGCCTTGCCGTTGGAAGACAGTCAAGCCGCAGCGGCAGTTGGTCAAATTGCGCTTTCTCGCATCTGGGCCGAGACACTCGGCGATCGTGGGCTGATCGCCGGACAAATACTCGTCACCTTTGGCGATACAGAAGAGCGTCGACGTTATCTTTACGCTAGGGAATGTCTCACGCGCTTGATGGCGCTTCGTGCCGTGCCGGTCATTAATGAAAACGACACGGTCGCGACATCTGAAATTCGCTATGGAGACAATGATCGCCTTGCAGCAAGGGTCGCCACAATGGCGAGCGCAGACTTGCTGGTCCTGCTTTCAGATGTTGATGGCCTCTATACCGCCCCACCCTCAACAGACTCAAAAGCTGAGCATATTCCAATTGTTCCGCGGATCACCGCAGACATTGAAGCAATGGCAGGCGGTGCCGCATCACAATATTCACGCGGCGGCATGCGCACCAAAATTGAAGCTGCAAAAATCGCCTCCACTGGCGGCGCACATATGGTGATCGCAGATGGACGTCATGACGCGCCGCTAGATCGAATTATGAAGGGTGGACGCTGTACGTGGTTTCTGACGCCCTCGACACCCCTTACGGCGCGAAAAAAATGGATTGCCGGCTCACTCGAGCCACGCGGAGCCGCTCATATTGATGAGGGCGCCGAAAACGCTTTGACGATTGGCAAAAGTCTGTTGCCCGCCGGGGTCAAAAGGGTTGAGGGCAGCTTCGCCCGGGGCGATTGTATTGTCATCAGAAACTCAAAAGGCAGTGAAATTGGCAGAGGTCTTGTTACCTATGACGCAGCAGACGCAGCCAAAATTGCCGGGCGCTCGACGAGAGACATTGAAGGGCTTTTAGGTTATAAAGGACCCGATGAAATCATCCACCGCGATGACATGGCGCTGTCAGGAGAATGACAAAAGATTAATGTCGCCGCCATCACTTAGCCCTTGGCGCGCGAGACGACCTCGACCATATTCGGGATATGGTGAAAACTAATTGTTTTGATGGAGAAGAACTTATGTCACCGGAAGAGCGCCAACTTCTTGTCGGTCTTTTCGAGCGAACAAAAAACGCGGCTTCCGCCCCTCGGGATGCGGAAGCTGAGGCGTTCATTGCTGACCAAGTCAGATCTCAGCCAGCTGCTACATATCTTTTAGCCCAGACTGTCATTGTCCAGGAGCAAGCTTTAGAGGGCGCGAACGCCCGCATCAAACAGCTTGAAGCGCAACTTAAAGAAGCTGAAGGAAAACGCTCAAGCGGTTTCCTCGGTGGTCTGTTCTCGCCCCGCCCAACAGAGCTGCCACAGCGCCAAGCCCAGCGACCAACTGGTCCTTGGGGAAATCCACCCCCTTATGCGCCCCCGCACTCACAAGGATATGCGCCAGAACCTGGCGGCGGCAGTTTCTTGCGAGGCGCATTGGGCACAGCGGCTGGCG
>DAIRFH010000113.1:0-4356 GCA_036795145.1 Methylocystis sp.
AACGTCGACAAGCGTTGCGTCTGTCAGGCGGCGTTTTAAGACGCAAGGTGGAGGCTTGGCGTAGCGCTCTAATTGCTTCATTGGCGCTGATAGAGGCGCAATTAGATTTCAGTGATGAGGCGGATGTTGAGCGTTTTTCTTACGCTGAGTTAAAAGAAACCCTCTCTCCAATTGTGAGCGATATGGCAGCCGCACTAGCCGTCGCGCCAGCGAGTGAGCGTATGCGGGAGGGATTTAGCGTCATGATCCTTGGCCCCCCAAATGCTGGAAAATCCACATTAATCAATAAGTTAATAGATAGAGAGATAGCTATCGTGTCGTCTCAGCCAGGCACGACGCGAGATATGATTGAAGCTCATCTCGAAGTTGAAGGGTTGCCGATTACTTTTATTGATACAGCTGGATTGCGTGAGGCAAGCGATGAGATTGAACAAATGGGCATTGACCGCGTGTATCGTCGATTGCCAGTCGCTGATCTCATTCTTTGGCTCTCGCCGCAGGAAGACCCCCCGCCTTTAGAAGTTGAAAACGCCCAAGACATCCTCTTTGTGCGCAGCAAAATCGATCTCAATGCGCCTTCCGAAATTGCATTAGGAATTTGTTCTCTGACTGGGGCGGGTCTTGATGATCTTCTAGCTAAAATTGCTGAGAAAGCCCGTGCGCAATTAGGTGCGGGCGATGTCGCGCTTTTTGCTAGACAAAGACACCGCGTCGCAACCCAGGCGGCATATGCAGCCATTCGTCACGCCCTCAAGAGTGAAAAACCGCTAGAATTTATCGCCGATGATCTTCGGTTGGCGGCGCGATCGTTGGGAAAGATTATTGGAGACGTTGATGTTGAAGATATATTAGATGTGGTTTTTTCTCGTTTTTGTATTGGAAAATAGGCTAGATGTTTCACGTGAAACACTGATCTAAAGACACATGCAGCTATTCGACGTCATTGTTATTGGTGGTGGACACGCGGGCTGCGAGGCGGCGGCGGCGGCGGCGCGTCTTGGCGCCAAAACAGCTCTGGTGACGCATAAGCGAGACTCAATAGGCGCGATGTCTTGTAATCCAGCTATTGGCGGATTGGGCAAGGGTCAGCTTGTTCGCGAAATTGACGCGTTAGACGGCTTAATGGGCCGGGTTGCGGATGCTGCCGGTATCCAGTTTCGGATGCTCAATCGGTCCAAAGGACCAGCAGTGCGTGGACCGCGCGCGCAGGCGGATCGAAAACTCTATCGCGCTGCAATGCTCCAGGCTGTCTCACAAATATCAAATCTTTTTGTGGTTGAGGCTGCTGTTGAAGACCTTCTGATCAAAGACGGCGCAGTTGAGGGGATTGTAACGACGCGCGAGACCATCCGATCAGGTGCAGTTGTCCTAACAACGGGCACATTTTTGGCTGGCATGATCCATATTGGCGATGAGCGCTTGCCCGCTGGTCGGATGGATGACCCTCCTGCGCTGGGGTTATCGACCCGGTTAAGAAATAGCGGCTTTGCTGTTGGCAGATTAAAGACCGGCACGCCGCCGCGGCTAGATGGCAAAACCATCGCTTGGGATCTTCTTGAACCGCAATACGGCGATGAGGATCCTGAGCCTTTTTCTTCCTTAACATCGGCAATCCTGACCCGCCAAATTGCCTGCGCCATTACCCGGACAACGGAGTTTGGCCACCAAATTATTCGTGACGCGCTGCATTTGTCGCCGCTTCGAACCGGCGCCATTACCGGGCCAGGCCCCCGCTATTGTCCGTCCATTGAAGATAAGATTACCCGCTTTGCTGACCGGGACGCGCATCAAATTTTCCTTGAGCCAGAAGGGCTGGACGATGACACCGTCTACCCAAATGGAATCTCGACCTCCCTGCCGCTTGTCACACAACAAGCTTTTATCAACTCAATCCCAGGCTTAGAGGCCACAAAGATCCTTCGGCCCGGCTACGCCATCGAATATGATTACGTCGACCCGCGCGAGCTCTACCCAAGTCTTGAGACAAAAAGGATTTCGCGTCTTTTTCTCGCCGGTCAGATCAATGGCACAACAGGCTATGAGGAGGCTGCGGCTCAGGGTTTGGCCGCAGGCCTAAATGCCGCGCGCCGGGTAAGCGGACAAGACAGTATCATCATTGATCGCTCTCAAGCCTATCTTGGCGTCATGATTGATGATCTCGTGACGCGCGGCGTGAGCGAACCCTATCGCATGTTTACCTCACGCGCTGAATATCGCTTGTCGCTGAGGGCTGACAATGCGGATGATCGCCTAACGCCATTGGGCCTCAGCCTTGGCTGTGTAGGAGAGGAACGGGCAAGATTTTTTGTCGATCGCGACAAAAAACTCAAACAGGCGCGTCAGACGTTAGATAATTTGTCACTGACCTCTTCCGCCGCCGCAAAGCACGGCCTGCCAGTTAATCAAGATGGTCAAAGGCGCAGCGCCTTCGATCTCCTGGCTTTCCCCGGCGTAATCATGGAAACACTCGTCGGTATTTGGCCGGAGCTCTCTCAGATCGACCGCACGACTGCGCTAATGATGGAAACAGACGCACGCTATGCGGTCTATTTAGAGCGGCAGCAGCATGATATTGACGCCTATCGGCGAGATGAACAACTCGCGCTTCCCGAAACGCTTGATTATGAGAAAATTTCAGGATTATCGGCGGAATTGCGCGGTAAGTTAGCCTTTCTGCGTCCAAGAACAATCGGTCAGGCGCAACGCATTGATGGTATGACGCCGTCAGCTTTAACGCTTCTTGCCGCTCGGGCCCGCCGGGCGTGACCAAGACTTCAGCCAAGGAGATGGGCAAGGAAAGGGCTCTTGCCCTCTTCCCCGAACTCTCCCACATCATGCCTGAATTGACTCTTTATGAAGACTTATTGCGTCGCTGGCAGGCAAAGATAAATCTCGTCGCCACCAATACGCTTGATGATATTTGGTTGCGTCATTTTGCTGACTCTGCACAGGTTCAGGCGGCAGCGCCTCACGCCAGACTTTGGGCTGATCTTGGTTCAGGCGCCGGCTTTCCAGGTCTTGTGACAGCCCTCTTACTCAAAAAAACCCCGGGTGCGATGGTGCATCTCATTGAAAGCGACCAGCGCAAGGCAGCTTTTCTTAGAGCTGTTTCACGTGAAACAGCTGCGCCAGCTCAGGTTCATAATGGTCGTATTGAGATGATCTTGCCAGAACTTGGCGTTTCACTTGACGCGATCAGCGCGCGGGCGCTGGCGAGCCTCTCAGAATTATTAGCTTTTTCTTCGAATTCTCTGGAAAAGGGCGCAAAAGGCGTGTTTTTAAAGGGCGAAGACTGGCGAGATGAATTGACCCCCTTGGAGCCAGAAACTAAGTTTTCTTTCTCAACAATCGAAAGTCGCACCCGTCCGCACGCCCGGCTTATCATTGTGGCGGCGCGCTGATAGATAATTTGACCAGAGGCGAAGTGTGAGCACACAAAAAAATGGCCCGCGCGTTCTGGTTCTTGCCAATCAGAAGGGCGGCGTTGGCAAAACAACGACAGCAATTAATCTTGGCACAGCCCTCGCGGCTGTTGGAGAAGAGGTGCTGGTTATTGATCTTGATCCACAAGGCAATGCCTCGACGGGCCTTGGCGTAGAAAGAAAGAATCGAAAAATCTCGACCTATGATGTGCTCTTGGGCGACAGCACGCTCGCGGAGTCGATTGTTCAAACGGTAGTGCCAAGACTATCTGTCGCGCCCTCTACCCTCGATTTACTTGGCGTAGAGCTTGAAATCGCCGCAGATAAGGATCGCGCTTTTCGCCTCAAGCAGGCTGTTACCGAATTAGCCGCAGCCAGCGCAAGCGGCGGTAAGCATTACGATTATATTTTAATTGATTGTCCGCCGTCACTTAATCTTTTGACAATCAACGCCCTGGCGAGTGCAGACGCGGTTGTGGTGCCCTTGCAATGTGAATTTTTTGCGTTGGAGGGTCTCTCTCAGCTTCTCTCGACAGTTGAGCAAGTCTCTCAGACGTTAAATCCTAAACTCTCAATCCATGGCGTCGTTTTGACCATGTATGATCCGCGCAATAATCTTGCGACGCAGGTTGCCGCCGATGTGCGCCGTTTCATGGGCGATAAAGTCTACGACACGATGATCCCTCGCAATGTACGCGTTTCAGAAGCGCCGTCGCATGGCAAACCCGTGCTGCTTTATGATCTTAAATGTTCTGGCAGCCAGGCCTATCTCAAGCTCGCTTCAGAAGTCATTCAGCGCGAAAAACGGTTACGTGCGGCTTAAGTTTTAAATGGAGTTTCATTGATATGGCGGAAGAACGTCGGCGACTGGGCCGAGGCTTGGCGGCGCTTTTGGGCGAAGCGGGAACAGAAGCGCCTGTTACGCGGTCGCGTG
>DAIRFH010000002.1:0-78804 GCA_036795145.1 Methylocystis sp.
CTCCTGGTGGCCGCATTGGTTCCAGTGGGTGACAGCGCAGGCACCTTTTGTGGGGCCTGCGCTGTCACCCACTGGAACCAATGCGGCCACCAGGAGCCTTTGGTTTCTTTGGCGCCAGCCACCCATTTATCATATTCGCCAACAACGGGACCATTTGTCCAATATTGGTATTTATCCTTAGACGGCGGATTGATCACGCCAGCAATATGACCCGCGCCGCCTAAAACAAATGTCACATCGCCGCCATAAAGCTTGGCGCCACGGAACACAGATGGCGCAGGAGCAATATGATCTTCTCTTGTCGCGAGTTCATAGATAGGAATTTTCACATTATTGAGGTTGAGTTTGACGCCATCAATGACCATTTCGCCGCGAGCGAGACGATTTTCGACATAGCAGCTCCGCGTATAGAAAGAATGATTAGCCCGTGGGATGCGCGTGCAATCTGAATTCCATGCGAGCAGGTCAAACGCCGCTGGCTCAACGCCCTTCATGTAATTATCAACTACATAGGTCCAAATCAGTTCATTCGGTCGAAGCATATTAAATGCGTTGGCCATTTTGACGCCATCAAGATAGCCCGTTTTCGCCATGCCTTCATCCATTGCGGCAAGACGCTCTTCATCAAAGAAAATCTGCAATTCGCCAGCGTTTGAAAAATCTACTTGCGTGGCAAAGAAGGTGACACTGTCAATGCGATCATCCCCGGTCGCCGCCATATAGGCAAGCGTTGTCGCCAATAATGTTCCGCCAACACAATAACCTGCGACTGTCGCCTTGCGCTCTCCAGTCGCCTGCTCAATAACATCAAGGGCTGTCAGTATGCCCTCGTGCATATAGGCTTCAAATCCTTTTTCAGCTTTGCTCTCATCAGGATTGACCCAAGAAATAATAAAAACTGTCAGCCCTTGCGCAACTGCCCAGCGCACAAAACTTTTCTCACTATTGAGATCAAGCACATAAAATTTATTGATCCATGGCGGCGTGATCAACAGTGGTCGCGCATAGACATCAGAAGTTGTCGGCGCGTATTGGATCAACTCCATGACATCGTTGCGCCACACAACTTTTCCTGGCGTATTGGCCATATTCACGCCAAGTTTAAATTTATCTTCATCTGTCTGTCGAATTTTCAGCATGCCATGACCAGCTGAAATATCTTCAACAAGCATCCTAAACCCACGCACGAGGTTTTCGCCCTTTGCCTCAACCGTTGCGCGTAAAAGCTCTGGATTGGTTGGCACAAAATTGGATGGCGAGACTGCACTGGAAATCAGTCTTGTATAGAAGGCTGCCTTTACCCGCGTTTGAGCGTCCAAGCCTTCTGTTTTATCAATTAGATCCCCCGCCCAGCGTGATGTGAAGAGATAAGATTGGCGCAACCAATCAAAAAAAGGATTTTCCTGCCACTCAGGCGAAGCAAAACGCTTGTCGCCAACATCAGCAATCACGAGCGGCGGCGTTTCCTCTCCTGAGTAGCGTAGCAGAGTTTGCTGCCAAATATCAGCAAGACCGCGATAAAGATGCGCCTGCTCGACCGCGGCGCGCTCTGGCTTGGAGAGCCAATATTCTGCAACAAAGCCTAGTGTTTTCGTTGCATCTGCAACACTCGCCGCAAGCTCACTGCGCGCCTCGCCGCCATCAACGCCGCCAAGCGCCACAGCAAGCGCTTTACGCCCTTGATCAACAAGTTCAGCCATATTTTCGGCGATCGCGCTGAATTCTGCGCTACCAAGATTTGGAGCTGGTGTTTCTTTTGATTGCTTAGGCGGCGTATTTTTTTCTGACGTCTCAGGCGGCTCTTTTTTAGCCGTGACGACCTTAGGCAAAGCGCTCTTGGGCAAAATCTTCTTCTGTATCGTTTTTTTGGTCTGTTGCTTGCCTGACGCCGGTGCAGTTTCGAGCGCAGAGTCAGAGACGACATGAGCCACTGATGCAGACTGAGACGCTGGAGGCTTCTTCGTGACAGACGCCTGCTTTGGGCTTTTCTTCGCAGGTGACTTTTTAATCTTCTTATTTTCTTTGGCGTCCTGATCTACGTCCATGTTTGTCCCTATTCTCCAGCCTCAGCCCGTCAAAGCCAAGGCGCGCGCTCGCGCCCAGTCTACGCCGAATTTGTCGGAGACGTCATAACTTACGCATATTAAACTCAAGTGTAACAACTGACGCAATATGCACACGCGCCGGCTGATTGCTTATTCATGAGCAATATGAGGCATTTATGACGCATACGGGGAAAATTGCGTGATACGAGGCAAGATGTCGCGCCTGTCTTAAAACGCGCCTTTCGAGTGCAATCCTAACGTCTTCTCTACAGCTTATTTGAGTCGCAAAGCGCCATGCCATGCGCTTTCGCAACTTGCGCAGACACGAGGCGGCCATTGGTAATTTCCAAGCCGTTACGCAAATGCACATCAGCCGCCACCGCCGCGCGCCAGCCTTTTTCAGCAAGCCTTACGATAACAGGAAGAGTCGCATTATTTAACGCAAGCGTTGAGGTGCGCGGCACAACGCCCGGCATGTTGGCGACACAATAATGAATAACATTATCGACAGTGTAGACAGGGTCTTTATGAGTCGTTGGGCGCGACGTCTCACAGCAGCCGCCCTGATCAATCGCAACATCAACGATGACAGAACCTGGCGCCATTTTCGTCAGCATGTCCCGCGTGATTAGGATCGGCGCTTTTGCGCCTGCAATCAGGGCGGCGCAAATAACAAGATCCGCCTCAGGAAGCAGCGACTGAATGGACTGATTTGTCGAGGCTACCGTTTGAATGCGCGCGCCAAATCGCGCCGCTACACGCCGTAGGGCGTCAATATTTCGATCGATGACGCTCACTCTCGCGCCCATGCCGAGGGCAATTTCTGTCGCCTGAACGCCAACACTGCCAGCGCCAAGCACGAGCACATGCGCAGACGGCACACCCGGGGCGCCCGCAAGCAACACGCCGCGCCCCCCATTTTCCTTTTCTAGGAAGCGCGCTCCCATTTGCGGCGCCAGTCGGCCGGCGATCTCAGACATTGGCGCAAGCAGCGGCAAACTTCCATCCGCAGCGCTCACAGTTTCATAGGCGATGCAATGCGCGCCGCTTGCAATTAATGAGGCGGTCAATTTAGCATCAGCGGCAAGATGAAGATAGGTAAAAAGAAGTTGATCCGGACGCAGCAATTTAATTTCTTCAGGCTGCGGCTCTTTCACCTTCACAATTATTTCTGACTGGGCGAAAATCTCGTGAGCTCTTTGCAAGATCCTTGCGCCACCAATCTCATATGCAGCGTCGTCAAAGCCTGCGCCAAGCCCTGCGCCTTGCTCAATCAAGACCTCATGCCCAAGCCGCGTGAGTTCAGAAACGCTATTTGGCGTCAGGCCTACGCGATATTCGTTATTTTTAATTTCTTTAGGCGCGCCAATTCGCATATGCCTCTCCCTAGCAATCACAAACTGATGTTTGAAGTGAGCACATTCTTATTGCATTCGTCTCCACAAAGCGTCACCATTTGACAGCTGACAAAGGTGAAACCCAATAACATCTGCAATATGTCCTCACTCACTTCGCGCTCAGCGAGCATAAAGTCGCACGGCATTCAACATATTTCAAAGTCGAAACCATATATAACGAGAACGCAAGCATGACGCTTTTAAGAGATCTGACGCGTACGCTCTCAATAGATGAGTTGCAAGACGCGGCGCGTCAACAAATAGCGTTTCGTCGCGTTCTCAGTCTGTGGCAATTAATTGGCATTGGACTTGGCGGCCTGATCGGCGTTGGCATCTTTGTTTTGACCGGCGTTGTCGCTGCAACACAAGCTGGCCCTGGCGTTGCGCTTTCTTTTATGATCGCCGGGATCGCAAGCGGCTGTGCAGCGCTTTCTTATGCAGAATTTGCAAGCCTCATTCCTGTTGCTGGAAGCGCCTATACTTACGCATATGCTGTCCTTGGCGAAGGCGCAGCCTGGATCATTGGTTGGGATCTGTTGCTTGAATATGCACTCGTTGTCGCTGTCGTTTCAATTGGCTGGTCTGCTTATTTACAATCTTTATTCTTGCAACTGGGCATAAAACTGCCTGTCTGGGCTTCAGGCGCGCCAGGAACAGGCTCAGGCCATATGATTGATTTATTCGCCGCCATCGGCGCAGTCAGCGTTTCAATTTTATTAAGCGTTAAGATTGAGTGGGGCGCAAGATTTAATGTAATTATGGTTGTTATAAAAATTGCAGCCGTGTTGCTCGTTATTATTGTCGGACTTCCCTTTATTCACCCTGAAAACTGGCATCCCTTCATGCCTTTTGGCTTTTCTGGCGTCACAGAAGGCGCCGCCGTCGTTTTTTTTGCCGTCTTTGGTTACGACACGCTCACAACAGCTGCTGAAGAATCACGCAATCCGCAAAGAGACTTACCGCGCGCCATTCTCATTTCTCTCGCCATTGCATTGACGCTCTACGTAATCATGGCGCTCGTCCTGACGGGCGTTGCACGATATGATACGCTAAATAATCCAGCGCCCGTGGCGACGGCTTTCGCATCACTTGGACTTCCCTGGATCGCATTGATTGTCTCCCTGGCAGCCGTTGTTGGTATTGCAAGCGTTATGCTGGCTTTTCTCATGGCCTGCGCGCGCATATGGTTCGCTATGAGCAGAGACGGCCTGCTGCCAGAATGGTTTGCGCATACCCACCCACGCTTTAAATCACCCTATCGCCCAACGCTTATTGCTGGCGCGCTGACAGCCGTCATCGCCGCCTTCTATCCAATTCGGGATGTGGCGGAATTAGTGAATATTGGCACGCTGTCTGCTTTTGTGGTCATATGCCTTGCCGTTATCGTGCTGAGATACGCCAAGAACGACTTGAGAGCGCGCTTCCGCACGCCGCTCATGCCTGCGACGCCACTTCTTGGCGCCTGCTTCTCATTGTGGCTCCTCTCACGCCTGCCTGTTATAGCCTGGGAGCGCTTCTTCATTTGGATGGCGTTGGGTATTGCTATCTATCTTTTGTACGGTCGCGCGCATAGCCGTCTGAACAAATAATAAGATCAAGGTTCGATGTATTGCTTGCGCTTCCATCTCAAGGGCGAACAATGTTATCTCTTGATGCACGTCTCGAATAAAAAATTTCTGGAGAAATCATCTTGACGCTATCGCCATTAACAGCCAGCGCGTATCTTTTTAAGATCATCGTCCCCCTTATCTTCTTTGTTGTATTTTACGGCGACACGTCGGCTGCCATGGCGCAAAACGCCGTAAAAGAAAAATTTGGAGCCTGGGAATATCGCTGTGAAACGGCGCCAGGCGAGCCGGGCGAACAATGCCTCCTTGCGCAAACTGTTCACGCAGAGGACAGAGCGAACTCATCAATTGGTGTTATTATTTTAAGACCCAAAGGCGCTAAAGACGGCATTTTCCGCGTTGTGGCTCCGCTTAGCGTCTTTCTCATTAATGGCGTTAGTCTAAAAATCGATCAAACTGACATTGGTCGCAATGCATTCTTTAGATGCTTCCCAACTGGATGCCTTTCCGATGCAACACTCGATGACAAACTTCTGGAGCAGCTGAAGAACGGAAAAATTGCAACACTCGTGATTTATCTTTCACCATTTGAAGGCAATCGACATCTCGTCACATTAAATGGCTTACGCCAAGGCTATGAAAAACTGCGCTAATTCCAGACACAGGCGAGAGCGACTTTGATGCGCCGCGGGTCTGATGGCCCCATGAAACGACCCCTCGCGGCCAAGCTTTTGTCGCATTTCACTGAGGCAGCGCGTTAACAATCCGTTAACTATTTGAGTTTTCAATCGAATCGAAACGAATCAGCTGGATCGCAGTTGAGCCATATTCTGTTGCGATAAGGTGCGTGTTCAAAGGAAGGAAACTATGAAAAACCTCAACCATCACGTCACGATATCGTTTTTCGGCATCACCACTTTACTTTTGACCTGCTTCATCGCCGGCCGCGTTGCTGCGCTAATCTTAAGATAGGCTTGGGCTGAGCCCCCTCCTCTGCTTTCTAATTTTACATCTAGTAATCTGTTTTAATTAAATATTTTAAACCCAGCGGCGCGCTGTATAAATCCCCGACGCCACATCTCCTCAGCACGAGATTGAATCATAAGTTGCGCGTTGCGCTTTGCTGAATATGCTGTCACGCTCCCTTTTAGGGCCTCATCCTGAGTGACGGCGGGGAAAGATATAACTACAATATTTTCAAAGATTTAGATGCAAGATGACGATCCAGACGCGATAGCCGCTCGCTAGTCTTTATTGACCAGAACGAGAAGGCGTCGTGACTGGCTAAGGAAAGACTTCCCGCAACAAAACGTCTTATTGATCATGGCCCGCTGCCGCCGCGCGGCTTACGGCCTGAGTGGTGCGTCCGAATAATTCAGGCTGGAGAGCCGAATTATTTTTGCTGGCGGATTATAGCTTGGAAGAATGAGCTGCTCGGGCTGTAAGCCAACGGCATTTGCCAGAACAACGCCAGCAAACACCACCCCAAATCCATTAGCGATCGCGATCGCCGCCATAACAAAAAGATGATTACGAGATGGCTCATTAATCACTTGGAAACGATGATTGCGCATGGCGTGCCTCAATGCTGCTGACATGCCTTATTTCACACATCATCGTTAATAATTCGTTACAGCTCCGATTAACTAACTACAAGCGTTGCGTACAAGGGTTTCATCGTCATCTGGATGACGGCTCTTTCCCTCAAGACAGCCCAACCTAGCAATGGACAAACCACGCGCGGTTTTTAATTGATAATTTTGCAGGCAAAGTCGGTTCTCTAAAACAAGGGGTTTTTATTTACTCACACGGCATGCGCATCCCTCAACACGCGATCATATTTTTCAGAGGACATAGCGCGGGGCTGGCGTCACCACGACAGGCGATGAGACACCGACAAAAAAGACCCGCGGCAGGAGTATGAGCATAGATTTCAATAGGCTGAAGTCTAAAAAATATTAAATGAGCAATAAAATTATTTATATCATTAAATGACTTGTATTTATGCCCATTGGGCACAATTTAATATAAATCAATGTTTAAATTTGCTATGGAGTGCAAGCTATGAATCATCAATCAATAAATGACCAAAACCATCAGCGCCACAGTAGGGAGAGCGGTTGTTGCGGCGGCCACAACGCAAAAGCCCCATCAACCTTGGAGAGCTTGGAAGAGAAGCTCTATCGCCTGTGGGCGCATGTTGGCGCTGAGAGCAGCCCTCATAATCGCGATAATTCGACTGAAAAAAAGAAATGCTGCTGCGGATAATCGCCAAGATCATTCCTGCATAAACCACAATAGGCGCAGACTCTCTGCGTCTATTTCTATGAGCTCAAGCAAGAAGACGAGAACGCATGACGGGCGATGATATCAAATGCGCGCGACTAATGCTGGGCCTCAGCCTGGATGAATTTGCAAAACTTATTCGCGTCTCATCAGGTCGAACAGTTAGAAAATGGGAAAACAACGAACGCACAATACCAGGACCGGTTACAGTTCTCATAGAGCTCTTTTTAAATTGTCCGGACGCCTGGCAATGTAGATGCGCAATGGCGGACATGTGCGATAGCTTCAAATGCGCCACTTCTTGTAAAAGCTTATCTTAATCTTGCCGTCCATCTTGGATCTTGTGAAGAACGCAGGTCTATCGTCCAATTAAATTTACTTATAAAATTATACCCCAGAATGAATGAGGTTTCGTGACCAAAGGCATCACGTAGAACGCCAAAATCATAAACAATCGCGTAAATATCTCTCACAACCTGGCCTCCGCCAATATCAAGTGATTTAATTTTATAAAGTTTTGTTGGCCACTGTTTGCCACTCGCCTCCGTCGCCATACCTGTAGCGCGCACCAATACGAAAGAGCTTTTGTTTTGCGCGACAAATCTTTGGTCGACGGCAGAAATTTCTGCTCCCGAATCAAATAGTCCAACGGATGTAGAGGCGCCAATTCTTATATCAACGCCTAAAAGGCCATCAGCCCCTGTAATTTTACGAAAGGGCGTAGATTGATGGGTTTGATCCAAATTGTTGATAAAATTAATCTGTTTGTCTTTAAAGTTTAGGGTGAAATACTCCCCTTGAAAAAAATCTATGCCAAGCAAATCATCTCCATTACTGGTTAAACATCGCAAGAGCTGATAGTTTTCCTTTCTTACCTTTTGATTTTCATGGCCAATAATCTCGACATCATGAAATCTGACTTTATCACAAAGTGATTTATTGCCTGTGACAGTGAGCGTATGCCGTTGGCCTAGAGACGGGAGTTTTTTATTCCATGGCGCGAGTTTAATATGGCTCGTTGACGCCCCCGTATCTAATCGCATCTGACGAGTGACCTCTCCAAACCGGACAGGCGCATAAATGCGTCCGACGCCATAAGAACCAGAGGCTATAGATAGAGACGTCGTCGCGCCAGGCTCCTGACATCGCGGGATGGACGGACAAAATATCTGAGAGATAGCTGTAATGACTAGGAGCCATATCAATCGCATTTTTCGCTCCAGACTTAAATGATATGATCATATTTAATTGACAGACCCCATCCCAGCTGCAGATAAAATAGCAGGATTTCTCGACTTTATCGCGTAACTTTAATATCAGAAATAACAAGCGTGCGTGCTTTTTAGACGCTACTCTTTAGGAGTACACTACTTATTCTGCAGGGGTCGCATGCGATGAGTGCAAAAGGCCATGGCGCCAAATATTCATTAACGACATGATCCCGTGTTAATTTGATCCCAAGCGTCCTGTTTTTCAAAAACGCCCGCATCTCTATGCGCACTTCGAGATGACGCCGACCCCACGGCAAGATCGATAAGAGCTACGACACCTTTGTTATAGGCTGCAGGACAATAATCGCCATACCCATTAATGCGACAAGGGCTCCTGATATATCCCATAGGGTTAAAGAAACACCGTCAACCAAGCGCAACCATAGCAGCGCCACGACAATATAAACCCCACCATAAGCGGCATATGTACGACCCGTCGCGCTAGGATGGAGGGTTAGAAGCCATGCGAAGATTGCAAGAGACACAGCAGCGCTCAGCAAAAGCCACGGGCTTTTATTTTGCCTGAGCACGAGCCATGGAACATAACACCCAATAATTTCGGCTAACGCTGTTAAGATAAACAGCCCCATAATTTTAACAAACTCCATAAATCCTCACCAGCAACTCTAGGCCTAAGCTATTGAAAGGCTTGTGTAGCATCAAAATGCCACCGCTACTCGAACCTTTTCTTTGCCCGAAAGAGACGCCGTGTGCATTATCGCACATCTTATTCAAAATCCCCTGTGTAGGCTCCTTCAATCGAAACGACGCACTGAGGGGTCTGTCATGCAACAGTTTTTCAAAGCCATCCTAACAACATTCGCCTTCGCATTAACCCTCGGCGTGGCTTCCGCAAGCCTTGGAACAACTTCGGCCCACGCTGCTTACGACCCATCAGAACGGAGCGCCAGCCTGCAAACCACATATGCCTATGATCCCTGCAAAGACTATCCAGAATATTGCTCAGAAAATTACAACTCATGATTGAAAATAGATAAAGGAGGCCGTCATAACCCTAATCTGCCCAACAAGCCTAACCCGTTCGCTTAAATGAAAGCGAACGGGCATCTGATTAAATTACGGTAAATCGATGACTGTGATCTCGCACTCAACGCGCCTGCCGAATAATATTAATAAAATTTACGCTTAGTCACTATCAAAAAAGGCGCATGCGCTCACCACGATAAAAACTTGGCATAGAGCGCATAGTTTGCAAAGCATCCCGAAAGTCTTTCTCAAATTATTCTTCTAAGTTCGACGCAGCTTGAGCAAAAAAACTTGCATGATGAGAGCAAAACTGTTTGATTGGTAAAAGTTTCTTAATGAATAAATATAGAGATCAATGATGCAGCGCCGTACTTTTTTAAATTACGCCGGCAATCTTGTTGGATCGGCCATCATTGGCAACATGAGTTTGTCGAAAGTTTCTAAAGCTGAAGACTTTGTCACCCTACCTTTTGACAATGGCGCGCGCCCACTTGTTCGCTACCCAGGCAAGCGTCCGCTTATTCAGCTCACCGCGCGACCGCCTCAGTTGGAGACGCCATTTAGCGTTTTTAATGAAGGGGTCATCACGCCAAATGATGCCTTTTTTGTCCGCTATCACCTTTCCGATATTCCTCTATCGATTGATCCAGATACTTTTCGATTAAATATAAAAGGAAAAATAGACCGCGCCTTGTCATTATCCTTGAGTGATTTAAAGAACGACTTTGAGCCTGTTGAGATTGTGGCTGTTAATCAATGCTCGGGAAATAGTCGAGGTTTTTTCAACCCACGCGTTGCCGGTGGTCAGCTGGCGAATGGCGCGATGGGAAACGCTCGATGGAAAGGCGTTTCACTCAGACATCTTCTGGACAAAGCTGGCGTTCAAGCGGGCGTCAAGAATGTGACTTTTGCAGGCCTGGATGAGCCGGTTAATCCTCAGACGCCTGATGTCGTGAAAGCCTTGGACATTGATCATGCCCGCAATGGCGAGGTCATAATCGCATATTCCATGAATGGCGAGGATCTTCCATGGCTTAATGGCTATCCCTTGCGCCTCATCGTGCCTGGTTATTATGGCACATACTGGCTTAAACATCTAAATGAGATAGTGGTAATTGACACAGATTTTAATGGTTATTGGATAGAAAAAGGCTACAGAATTCCAGCTAACAGCTGCGCTTGCACAGAACCCGGCGCAACGCCACTGGCAACAATTCCAATTAATCGCTTTAATGTTCGCTCATTCATCACCAATTTTACGGATAATGCACACTGCCCTGTGAATACGCCCACAACTTTTCAAGGCATAGCATTTGATGGCGGATATGGAATATCTGAAGTTTTGCTATCAATCGACGATGGTCAAAGCTGGCTGACAACAACGCTAGGCAAGGATTACGGCAATTATTCCTTTCGAGAATGGCAAGCAACTATCAAGCTAACGAAAGGCCTACATAACATTAAAGTATGCGCGACCAATAGAATAGGCCAGTCTCAGCCTCAACGCGCTCTATGGAACCCTGCAGGTTATATGCGCAATGCTGTCGAAACAGTGCGCGTGATCGCCTCTTGAGGAGTTTGATGATGTTTCTTAGCCTAACGAAAGCTTTGATGGCTTCAATAGTCTTATTAACTCTCTGCTCCCTAGAAGCCAGGTCTAAACCACTTACCTACAAGCTTCCTGATAGAGAGGAGCAAAGGTTGCGTCCTGGCGCTGGCAGCGATGCCGCACAAAACAACTGCCTGTCTTGTCATTCCGTTGATTACATCGAGACACAACCCAAAAACCAAGGACTTAAGTTTTGGGAAAATGAAGTTTCGAAAATGATAAAAAATTATCACGCGCCAATTTCTGAAGAGGATGCAAAAATAATCGCAGACTATCTTTCAAAGACTTATTAGCCCGTGATCTCTATTACCTTAGTCTAGTCAAGCTTATTCAGGCCTGGCCTCAGCGCTAATCAGGAAAAAGCATAAAACGCAACATCCATTATCTACTCGTGAAATTTTATACTCTTGTTTTGACCGACAAGCCCCACTCCTCTCTTATTTTTTCAAGTGAGCGATCAGCGATACTAAAATAATCAACGCCAATAAGAGGATCAAAACGACAATTTTTACCTGCATTTATTGCCATAACAACACGTTCAGCCCCACCCGGAGCAGACAGTGTCTTTGAATAACTATGTGTCACCAGACTTTGTAGGAGACCTGTTTCGTAGATACTGACAGCGCCGATAAAACCCAGCATCGATCCTGGAGATCGACTTGCACTCGCCATGAAGGCTGTTACCTCTAACTCTCCGATTGCTGTCGTGTCATAACCAGCGATGACATGCACCCAATCGTGATGCGCTAGGGCCGAATTTGCCCCGCCAACTACTCCGGGTAACTTAAAGCCGCGCTTCTGGTAAAAAAGCCAAAGTTCATACCCAAGGCTCCCCATGGGACAATCCTTCAAGACTTGCCAGCGTGCTGTTTCTCTTGGATCCGGCTCTACTGTCAGCGCGTAAACGCTCGCACCATAATCGTTGAGGAGACGTTGGAATATGGGATCATCTTGCGCATCCCCCTCGCCAATCCAGCTCAGTCGATAAAAATCCGTTGTTGCTTGTATGTGCGCATTGCGACTGAGCTCCCGCACTAACACAAGCGCGCTGTCATCAACCTCAAGCTCCTTGGCCCAATAATCAACTGAGTCCTGAAGGGCTTGTGGAATAGGGCAACACATCATCTCCATCGTAACCATCAACTCGATGAGCTCACGACGTTGCGATGAGCTGAGCAATATCTCTTTGACATCAGCAGGATTAATCGCAGGGAGCGCATTAAAGTCTGCACGAAACCCAAGCAAATGCTCGAACAATGCCTCTAACACACGCGGCTGTGCGTCAGAAAACCATCCACTGGATAAGCGACAAGCCCCAACAATAGCGCCAGCAAGAATGGGAGCCTGTTGCGCTGAATTATGAATGAGAAACATAATTTACCAAAGTGATTAGATGTTGCCTTAATCAATAGGGACTTAAATTTTAGCAGAGCAGACGACAGATTCCTATTGCTTATTTGACCGGGCAAAAGCAGAGAGCTACAAAATATCATCGAGCATTACTGCATGACGCCTTGAACAATCTTGAACACCCCGGTCATAGCAACGCTTTGTTTATCTCTGATAATAAATACTGACTAGCCATCAATATTTAATTTATTTCCTGTTTCCGGCATCATTGCATAGACGATCAGAGAAATGAGCATTGATGCGGAAGCATAGTAGAAAAACCATTCTTCATGCTGAGAAGTCTTGAACATGAGCGCAACATATTCTGCTGATCCACCAAAAATCGATACAGTAAGCGCATAAGGCAAAGCCACGCCTGTAACACGAATCGATGCTGGAAAAAGCTCTGCTTTTACGACGGCGTTGATTGAGGTGTAGAGACCTACAATCAACCATGCGCAGCATATGTAGGCGAGCGCCGCTAGCGCGCTTTTTGCATGCTGAATTGCGGTAAGAAGCGGCGTTGTGCATAAGGCGCCAAGTATCCCAAAAGCCAACAGCATTGGTCGACGTCCCACGCGATCAGAAAGCGCGCCGTAAAAAGGTTGAAGAACAAGCGCAAAGAGGAGCGAGAAGGTCGTAACCCAGCTGGTTTCTACCGCACTCAGACCTACCGAGAGTTTAAGAAACTTCTGCATATAGGTGGTGTAGACGTAAAAGGCGATGGTTCCCCCAAGCGTCAGACCAACGACAGTCATTGTCTCGCGCTTATGATCAAGTAAGGCGCGCAGCGATCCCCGCCTGTCGTCATAGCGCATGGACTCGAAGGATGTTGTCTCAGAGAGGTCTCTGCGCAGCCATAAGCTAGCAATAGCGAGGAGACCGCCGATAACGAATGGTATCCGCCAGCCCCATTGCCGCAACGAAGCGTCATCAAGCGCAATATTTTGTAAGAAGAGTAGCAACGTTAATGCAAGCAACTGACCACAAATAATCGTCACATACTGGAAACTTGAATATAATCCCCGACATCGAGGCGGCGCCGCTTCCGCGAGATAAGTCGCGCTTGACCCATATTCACCACCCAGACTTGCCCCCTGCAGAAGACGCGCAATGAGAAGAAGCGCGGGCGCCGCAACGCCAATGGAGTCGTAGGTTGGCATTACGGCAATCAGGGAAGAACCTGCGCACATCAGCACAATGGAGAGCACCAGCGCCTTACGCCGACCATGTCGATCACCTATTCGTCCGAAAATAAGGGCGCCAACAGGCCGCATCAAAAAGCCTAGCGCAAAGACCCCCGAAGCTGACAGCATTTGTGCAACCGGATCATTCCCCGGGAAAAATGCATCTACGAAATAGAGAGAGAAAGCAGAATAGATGTAGAAGTCATACCATTCAACGAGATTGCCAGCAGAAGCGACTAAAATATGGTATAGGCTATACTGATTATTATTAGCCGACATTATCCTTCCTATCCTGCTATTATCAGAAATTCGCCACCACTCAGCTTGGTCATACTGACAGCGCGTGTCTTTCCGTTTCATTGTGATCTTAACGAGAGCGAATATGGCTCTTTTGTATAAAGAGCACGCCAACAAAATATATTCTGTTGATCGATCATAGCGATTGTTTCGATGTTTTTGTCGCCAGAGCAAAATCGCTCCCGCATCATGAGCGATCAATTTTTAACCAACATGTGCGCCCCCACACATCCAGACTAATTGAACTTTTATAGTTTGTTTTCACCAAAACAGACTTATTGAGGCAAAAACATGAACCAGCTCGACGACGATATCGATACGCCCTTTATAGATGTTCCATTACTCTATCTGAGTGAACAGAGTTTCTGACTTTTTGTTTAATCCATGTGTCAGCTCGAACCGCCAGCTCTCCACTGGCGGTTTTTCTTTTCTTCAAGAGCTGGAACATTCAACAAAGGAAACAACTGGCTGGCCGGGGTGAACGCCAGTCCTTTTGCTGTGAAGGACGCAGGATTGCCGGTTCTACGTCAAACCACCGAAACAACCGCAATGAATAAACTGGGAAGAGATCGCAGGCGACAGCCGACCCTCTCAGCCGCCACTCGCCCAGTAGAGCTCAGTATATTGATATCAATTTATTTTGTGGCTGTATTCTGGTGCGGGCGGCCGGAATCGAACCGGCACAGGCCTGTTCGGCCCTACGGATTTTCATACCCACTACGACTTTCGCCGCCCTGCGCAAGCAGGTTTGGGGTCTGGACTATACCTTCGCCATCCCGCGACAACTTTCGCCATCCCGTCTTAGGCGCCGCCCGTCTAGTCTCTACACCTTCCCGCCGTAAGGCAGGCTTGGCTCGGGATTGCCACAAAAGAGGTTTCCCCGACTTTGAGCGGTTCTACTCCATGGGTTTCCCCGCCGGAGCACTCAAATTGTTTTAAGTCCGTTGCGTCTACCAGTTTCGCCACGCCCGCAAACAACGTCGTTATAAGAGGCCTCAAGCTCTGGGGACAAGAGAAAATTACGCTCCCACACAAGGCAATCGATAGACAACAAGAAAAATTTGGCGCTCAAGGCCCTCAAAGATCGTCAAAAGACCGATGTTTCAGGCTTTTTATCCTGCAAAAGCTGATCCACATCCCAAGGAAAGACCAACCAAACATCCTGAGGATATTGGCAGGCATAATAGTCTACGTAGACCGCTCCCTCTGGTTTAACGTAGGGAGTTGCTAAATATGCGCCGGGCAACATAGCGCGCACTACCTGAGCCGTCCGACCTGTATCAGCAAGATCGTCAACGATCACGATGTGATCAAAAGATTGAGCCAATAGTTCTGAACTCAATCCCTTGGTAATCATCATCTCACCGCGACGCTTGTTATCCTCATAACTTTTTACGCCAATCGTATCGATACAGCGTATGTTTAATTCTCTCGCGATGATCGCTGCGGGCACAAGGCCGCCGCGCGTTATCGCAACAATTGTCGTCAAATGTGTGAGCTGAGTAAGCTTACCCGCAAGCAGAAGCGTGTCATCGTGGAACCGACGCCAGGAGATGATCTCATGTTGCTGCAAGGGCCGCACCGTCAATGAATACTCCCTTTTGGGTCAGCCGGCGACGCCGCCGGCGCCACCTAAAGTCGACGCCATCGCGCGGACATCAGCTGCGGCGCGCGCAAGTAACTCACAATCCCTGCTGCGTAAAACGACCTGATTTCGAAAACCATCTGCGCTGAAACTTGGATAGGAGCCAAGACTAACTCCTTCGTATTGCCGCGCTATTTCTTCAAGTCTATGCGCATAAGCGCCTTCTGGAATAGCCCCAAGCTCAATTGTCTCAGTAAGCACGCGACTACTGCTTGCAAGCTTAGGACCTACTGTATCCAACATTGATTGCATAATCTTAGGAACACCCGCCATGACAATAACATTGCCAATCCAAAAGCCTGGCGCCTTAGAGACAATATTTGGCACAAGCTCTGCGCCTGAGGGAATGCGCGCCATACGACGGCGCGCAGCATTGAGTTCTGCCTCGCTGAAGCGCTCTTTAAGTAACGCAAGGGCGCGTGGATCTTCTTCAATTGCCACGCCGAAGGCGCAAGCAATAGCTTCTGCCGTAATATCGTCATGCGTTGGACCGATGCCACCCGTTGTAAAAACATAGGTGTATTTTTCGCGCAAAGAATTCACCGCGCCAACAATATCGCTCATACGATCGCCAACGATTCGCGCTTCACATAAATCAATCCCCAATGCGCCAAGATAATTTGCGATATAATGGGTATTAATATCTTGGGTTCGGCCTGAAAGAACTTCGTCGCCAATCACCAAAACTGCCGCGGTTATCTGCGTATCAGTCATTTTCCGCTCCAGCCGGGTCTTGAGCGACAAACAGGATTTTCAATATAGAACATAATTTAATTCTCATACTGTCCTCGCCCTAACTTTCTTTGCCACACAGCCAAACGCCAGCACGAACAACAACAGCTAGAGCGCATTTAGCCAATAGAATAAACAGGGCGTTACAACATCCAGAAAAGAGACAGTTTACACATTGCCCCAGGCAGGCGCGGCTTGCTTTGGCGCGCGAAACCATTAGTTTGAGCAACAATAACTCAACATCCAACAGATATGATCAAGAAAATGAGCTTTATTGAGTCGCATCTTGCCCCACCAGGTCGTAAAAGTGGACACATCAAACTCCACAGCCCAGCAGAATTTGACGGCATGCGCCGGGTCGGACGCTTGGCTGGCGAAGCGCTTGACATGCTTGCCCCTCATGTAAAGCCAGGCATTACCACTCAAGCGCTGGATGAAATAATTTACGCATTTGCCCTGGAACGCGGCGCTTATCCCGCCCCACTCGATTATCGCGGCTATCGCAAATCCATCTGTACCTCAGTCAATCACGTAGTTTGCCACGGCGTACCGGACGCCAAGCCTCTACGCGAGGGAGATATCGTCAATATTGACGTCACCTTTATTCTTGATGGCTGGCATGGCGACGCAAGCCGCATGTTTGCTGTTGGTGACATTCCACGCAAAGCGCAACGACTGATTGATGTGACCTATGAGTCGCTCTTGCGCGGCATCGCAGAAGTAAAACCTGGCGCAAAAACCGGGGATATTGGCGCTGCTATTCAGGAATACGCCGAGAGCGAACGTTGTTCTGTTGTGCGAGACTTTTGCGGTCACGGATTGGGTCGCGTCTTTCATGATGAACCCAATATTCTTCATTATGGCGCACGCGGCCAAGGCGTCGAGCTAAAGCCGGGCATGTTTTTTACAATCGAACCTATGATCAATCTCGGCAAGCCACAGGTAAAGGTTCTATCGGACGGCTGGACGGCCGTAACAAGAGACCGCTCTCTTTCTGCGCAATTTGAACATTCAATTGGCGTAACAGAAACTGGCGTTGAAATTTTCACACTCTCTCTCAAAGGCCTGGACAACCCAACCAGTATGACTTCAGGGCATGAATAAATCACGCATAACTCTTTAACACGCTCGCGAGTAACGAACGCTTTTAAAAAATTGTCTTATCCTCTGATTACGCCCCTGATTGTTGCGACGGCGCTGTTCATGGAGCAGCTTGACGGAACCGTTCTTGCAACAGCTTTACCCGCAATGGCGTTGGATCTGCACGAAGATCCTGTCTCTCTTAAGCTTGCGCTCACCTCTTATTTACTCTCTCTCGCCGTCTTCATTCCGCTGTCTGGATGGGTCGCTGATAAATTCGGCGCGCGTCAGGTCTTTCGCGCAGCAATTATGATTTTTATGCTTGGCTCCATTCTTTGCGGGCTTTCAAACTCCCTGGCGACAATAGTCGCCGCCCGTAGCGTGCAGGGACTTGGCGGGGCAATGATGACGCCCGTAGGAAGACTTGTTCTCTTGCGCAGCGCCCCGCGTCACGAACTGGTCCGCGCCATGGCCTGGCTTGCTATACCAGCCCTCATTGGCCCAATCATTGGCCCGCCGCTTGGCGGGTTTCTTGCAACCTATTTTAACTGGCGGTACATATTTTGGATTAATACGCCTATCGGGTTTTTAGGCGTCGCGCTGGCAAGCTACTTTATTCCTGATCTTAAAGAACGTGACATGCGTCCGCTTGACATGAAAGGCGCAATCTATTTAGGCGTCGGCCTTTCCTGCCTTGTCTTTGGTTTTACAATTTTGGGCCGCGGTTTAGCGCCTCCCCGTGTCGACGCACTGACAATTCTAATGGGCGCAGTTTCTCTTGGCGCTTATATCAAACATGCACGGCGCGCCGCCTATCCGATCCTTGATTTAACCCTGCTGCGCATACCGACATTTCACGCAGCCATTTATGGCGGCTTTCTTTTTCGCATCGGCGTTGGCGCAACGCCTTTCCTCATCCCGCTTCTTCTTCAACGCGGCTTTAATCTTACCGCTGCACAATCAGGCTGGATTACCTTTGTTGGCGCAGCTGGCGCCATTATTATGAAAATTACCGCGCAGCCCATTCTCAATAAATTTGGGTTCCGGCGCGTTCTCATCGTAAATGCGCTGATCTCATCATCTTTTATCTTTATTACGTCATATTTTACCGCCGCTACGCCGCATGCATTGATCATGCTGATTATTCTTGTCGGCGGCTTTTTTCGGTCACTGGAATTCACATCGCTCAATGCAATTGCATTTGCAGACGTACCAGATAAATTCATGAGTAACGCAACAAGCTTTACCGCAGTTTGCCAGCAACTATCTCTTGCGACAGGAGTTGCAATCAGCGCGGCAATTTTAGAAGCCGCCAGGGCGCTGCATGCTGGGCTTGATTTATACGCTAGCGATTTTAAGCCCGCCTTCTATGCTGTGGCCCTTGCTTCAGCCTTATCGGTCTTCATCTTTTGGCGGCTAGCGTCAGACGCCGGCGACGGGCTAACCTCTCGCAAAAAGCAATAATTTAAGATTTATTGCCGCGAAAGCCTGTCGCCAATACATAAAGCTCCGCAGAATCCGCGCGGCTTGCAGCCGGCTTGACATGACGCACGAGGGTAAAATCACGCTTTAATTTTGTAAGCACCTGCCCCTCTGTGCCGCCCTGCAATACTTTGGCGACAAAAAAACCTCCGGGAGCAAGAACATCGACAGCAAATTCGAGGGCAAGCTCAGCGAGCGCAACAATTCGTAGATGATCTGTTTGCTTGTGACCAGTCGCATTCGCCGCCATGTCTGACATGACGCCATCCGCTTCCCCACCAAGCATGTCTTTAATCATCTGCGGCGCATCTTCATCATTGAAGTCTTTGATTGCAAAGATTACGCCGGCAATTGGCTCCATATCTAGTAAGTCAACGCCGACAACCTTGCCACGTCCATCCTTAGCCTTCACACGATCTGCCGCAATCTGAGACCAGCCGCCAGGAGCGGCGCCAAGATCAATGATACGTCCGCCCGGTTTTAAAAGATTAAAGCGCTCATCCATTTCAAGCAGCTTATAAGCGGCGCGCGAACGATAACCCTCTCTCTTGGCGCGCGCGACATAAGGATCATTGAGCTGTCTTTCGAGCCATAGCGTAGACGACAGACTGCGCTTGCGCGCCGTTTTTACGCGGGTCTTGAGCGAGCGTCCGCCCTCCCGTCCAGACCCCTTATCTCCGCTCGTCACGCCACACCCCTGTCTTGCGGCGAGAATAAGCCATCGCCGCCGAGCGTCATTTCGAGATGACGCTCGTGATAATCAAGGAGCGTCGCGCGATGACCAATTGAAATAATCGTTGTGGTTGCAAGCTTCTGGCGCAGCATGCGATAGATCTCCGCCTCAAGCTTTTCGTCCAACGCGGACGTCGCCTCATCAAGAAAGAGCCAATCAGGCTTTGCAAGCAGCGCGCGAGCAATCGCCACACGTTGTTGTTCGCCGCCTGACAATCTCTGCGCCCAATGATTTTCTTCATCAAGCCGATCAACGAAAGACGCCAAGCAGGCGGCGCGCAACGCCTCTTCAATCTCTGCACGGCTATAGCCTTGAAGATCGCCAGGATAAACAATCGCCTGAACAAGCGTTCCCATTGGAATATAGGGACGCTGCGGCGCAAGCATCAGATGCGCGCCCTTGGGAATATTGATGCGCCCCCGCACATGCGGCCAGACCCCAGCAATGGCGCGAAAGAGCGTAGACTTTCCAGAACCTGAGGGACCTGTCAGCAACACTGCCGTTTCAGGTTGCAGCTCCAATGCCCCCACGTGAACGATCTCACGCCGATCAGGCAGACACAGCGTCACATTATTTAGGCTGAGGGTCTTTCCTGCGACATGCGAGACAATCTGCGCCTGCGCCGCCTGGGCTTGCGCCTGATCAATCGCCTGATCAAAGGAGGTCAAACGGTCTAGAACTGATTTAAAATTTGCAAGCGATGTGTAATAATTAATGAAGAAGGTCAGAGCGCCCTCAACACGCCCAAAAGCGCTAGCGGTCTGGGTCATCACACCCAATTGAATGCGACCGGCAAAATAAAACGGCGCCGTAATCACATAAGGAATAATGGGCGATAATTGGCCATAGGATGCCGTAAAGGCCATCAATTGCTTCCGCTTGGCGACAATGGCGAGATAGTTACGCACAATTTCGCTAAAGCGATGATATAGGCTCGCGCGCTCGGAACTCTCGCCTGAAAGCAGGGCAATCTGTTCGCTATATTCCCGTAAACGCGCCAGAGAGAAGCGAAAATCCGCCTCACGATGCTGACGATCAAAATAAAGCGCCGTTAGAGAACGACCAATGAGATGCGTCACCAGCGTGCCTATGGCTGCGTAAAACAACACAACCCAGAACAAAAATCCCGGCACATGTATATTTGTTCCTGGCAAAGGATAATTGCCTGAAAGATCCCACAATACATAAGAGAATGAGACAAGAGAGCTGACAGTTGAAATGAGAAGAATTGAATAAGAATAGACGCCATACCCATCCTCGCCACCGCTAATGAAACGATTGACATCTTCGGCAATACGCTGATCTGGATTGTCAGCTTCTCGATCAGTAAGCGCCATCACATAATGTGTATGACGGCCAAGCCAACGCGTCGCATAATGCTGCGTAAGCCATAAACGCCAGCGAATGATCAATATTGATTGAACGACAAATTCTACGACAGCAATTGCAACGTAGATGAAAGCCCATGGCGTGAAGACATAAAGCAATTGCCGCCAAAATTCCGCAGCGTTTTTTTCCTGAATGGCGTTGAACCAGTCTCTGTTAAAGAAAGACAGCCTCACCGAAATGCCGACCTGAGCCTGATTAATCAGCACAAGAACAACAATCATCGCGATTGCGATAAAACTTTCACGCGCTCGAAATGAAGGAAATGGCCACACCCGACCTTCGCCACGATCTGGCGCATCAAAATAAAGATCTGCAATTCGCGTCATGTCGCGAACGACGCTTAGATTTGAAACTGCGTAAACGATGACTGAAAAAACAGCAACAGTGAGCGCCATATTTTCTGGCGGCGTAAAATAAACCAAAGCGTCAGGCCACCAGCCTTCCGCTTCGAGTAGGCGTATAACACCCAACACAATTGTTTCAGTTGAAAAGATCCCCGCAAATATCTTCATGAAAGATGACATATATGCGCCACGAAGGGTCGTAACTGCACATAAGGCTGAAGCAAAAGCTAGAAGAAAAAGGTCAGTGTCTGATCGATGCACGCCAACGAGCGCAGCCAAAACAGCAAAAGCGGCGACGGCCGCGCTTAATTTACGCATTTAGAATCCTTGAAGCTCAAACATATTTTTCGCTGCTATCAAATCAGTAACCGCCATCCCCGCCTCATGTCTGCCCAACATCGCCAACAAAAGATCATCATGCCTCTAACCAAGCAGACAAACATGTGCAGCTCTAAGGCTGCACATATGCGACTCAAGCGCCAATTTTTACACGATGCTGCGCAACGGGGATCATGGCGCGCACTTTGCGAATGCGATCAAGGTCGACATGCGTTGAGACAAGACCAGGGCCCTCCGAGGCTTTTGCAACAACATGCCCCCATGGATCTGCAATCAAAGAATTGCCATAAGTAAAGCGCGTCTCATGCCCTGCCTTATGCGAGCCAGTTTGACCTGGCGCACAAACATAAGCCTGCATTTCTATAGCGCGCGCGCGGCAGAGCACTTCCCAATGATCCTTGCCGGTAACAAGCGTAAAGGCGGCAGGAAGAGCGACAATATCCACGCCTTGCTCAGCCAAAGCTTGAAAAAGATAGGGAAAACGCAAATCATAACAAATGGCGCAGCCAACCTTAACGCCTTCAACATCATAGGTCACAATCGCATCGCCTGCTTTGAAGGCGGCGCTTTCATGATATTTCGCCCCATCTGGCGCTGTGATGTCGAACATGTGGATCTTACGATATCGCGCAACCTCTTTTCCCTCGCGATTAAAAGCGACGCTGGTATTATGAAGACGATCTTCATCTGCAATTTTTTCTAAAATTGAGCCTGCATGGATAAAAATTTTATGTTTCCGGGCAAGCTCGCTGCACATCTCATAGGCTGGACCGCCAGGCAGCTCTTCCGCCGCCGCCATTTTCTCTGCGCGCGAGCCGCCCATAAAATCAAATACCTCAGGCAGACAGATCCAATCTGGACGCTCTTGCGTGACAGCCTGTTCGATCAATCTGCGCGCTTGAGCAAGATTAACCGCTTTATCACTGATTGAATTCATCTGAACCAGAGTAACCTTCATCGACGACCATGCTTTCTGATATTTCAAAAAAGGATCCTATTTCTTGCGGCTTTTTACGCTAAAGGCAACCATGCGATCAGACGCGCCAAAAATAAATTCTTACGCCCTGCTCAAAAGCGAAAGATTAGACAATTTTGCCGCTCAAGAGGCGGCTGAAGCCTCGCGTAAGCGATGATCCAGCTTATGACGAAACCACATAGCATAGAGCGCTGGCAGAAAAAGCACGGTCAAGAAAGTCGCAACAAATAAACCGCCCATGATTGTCAGCGCCATCGGTCCCCAAAAGGCAGATTGAGACAGCGGGGCCATTGCGAGGATCGCCGCCATCGCGGTAAGCAACACGGGTCGAACGCGACGCACGGTGGCGCCGATGATCGCCTCACGATAGGTTGCGCCATGATCAAGATCCTGACGCACTTGGTCGACGAGAATGATCGAATTGCGCATGTCCATGCCCGACAAGGCAAACAGGCCAAGCATTGCAACAAAACCAAAAGGCGCATGAGCGACATTAAGCGCCAGTGAAGCCCCGATAATACCCAAAGGCGCACTCATCATCACGAGCCCTGCGCGCGTAAAGTTTTGCAACTGCAGCATCACAATCGTCAGCATTAGAAGGCCAACGAATGGAAAAAGGCTGAAAATCGACCCCTGCCCCTTGCCGGACTCCTCAATCGCGCCACCCATTTCTATACGGTAGTCCGGCGGCAAGGACTGGCGAAGTTGCGCCATCTGCGCCCAAAGTCGACTGGATACATCTGGGGCCTGGACACCGTCTTTAACGCCCGCGCGCACCGTTAGCATCATATGACGATTGCGACGCCAAATGATGGGCTCCTCATGATCAAAAACAATTTTCGCCACCTGAGATACCGTCACAGGCTTACCGTCGCGAGAATAAACAACAATGTCGCCGAGCTTACCCAAATCGCCGCGCTCGCTGGCAACAGCGCGCATGACAACGCCAACGGCGTCAACGCCATCGCGCAAAGTTGTCACGGTCACGCCAGAAATTGACATCTGCAAACGATTAGAAATTTCTTGCGGCGTTACATTTAACAAGCGCGCACGATCTTGATCGATCACAAGCCGCACAGTTGGCGTTTGTTCGTTCCATAAAAGATGCGGCTCAACAACGCCTGTGTCTTTACGCATCAGATCACGAAGCTGATAAGCAATTTCACGTATTTTTTGCGGGTCGTCGCCAACTACTCTAAATTGCACAGGCAAGCCAACTGGCGGCCCATAGCTAAAGCGCTCTATTCTCCCCCGCGCCTGCGGCACCGCCCCAGAGGCCAAAGCCTTTTCAAGCTTTTTCTTAATTCGCTCACGCGCCTCAACATCCTTGGTGACAATCACGATTTCTGCATAAGACTCGTTTGGCAGCTGCGGATTCAATCCAAGCCAAAATCGTGGCGGGCCTTGACCAACATAGGTCGTATAAAAACGAGCGTCAGGATCATCCTTAATGAGCAACTCCGCCTGCTTTGCCGCCTCTAGCGAAGCAAAAATTGACGAGCCCTCTGGCAATTGTAGCTGAAAGAATAACTCTAATCGCTCCGCATAGGGAAAGAATTGTTTTTGCACAACAACAAAACCGCCGCAGGCCATAAAAAAGACTGCCACTGTGCCGGAAATGACGCGCAACCGATGATCGACAGCCCATGTGACAGCTTCACGTAAACGCAAATAAGCAGGCGTCTGATAGATTGCTTCAGGATCATGCCCGGCAGCGTTTTGACCAAAATTTGGTAAGAGCGCGACGCCGATGTAGGGCGTAAATAACACCGCCACAAACCAAGAGGCGATGAGTGCGATAAGGAGCACCCAAAACATTGAGCCAGTGTATTCGCCAACGCCAGAATTGGCGAAGCCAACAGGCATAAACCCGGCTGCCGTGATCAATGTTCCTGTTAACATTGGAAAGGCAGTTGACTCCCATGCGAATGTCGCAGCCTTCAACCGACTGTAGCCCTGCTCCATTTTCACCATCATCATTTCAACGGCGATAATGGCGTCATCAACCAGCAAGCCCAGAGCAATAATTAAAGCGCCAAGCGAGATACGCTGCAAATCTATCCCCATCACATTCATGAAGATAAACACCATCGCCAACACCAATGGCACGGATAACGCCACCACAATGCCAGTTCTAAAACCTAGAGAAACGAAGCTGACGCCAAGCACAATGATCAAGGCCTCAATGAAGGAACGGGTGAATTCGCCGACGGCAGCCTCAACAACCTTTGGCTGATCCGCAATCTGATCAATATCGACTCCAAGCGGCGTTTGCGCCCGCACCTCATCAATCGCTTGTTTGATATTCTCGCCAAAGCGCAGCACATTTGCGCCCTTCGCCATGACAACGCCGACCACCATTGCTGGTACGCCATTGTAGCGCGCAAGAAATTGAGGGGGATCCTCAAATCCTGGAAACACCCTCGCAATATCGCCCAGTCTGATGACTTTGCCATTTGCCTCAACGGGAATCGCGGCAATCGCATCCGCGCCTTTCAGCTCTTCGGTGACGATAATGCGCACGCGGTTCGTGGACGTTTCAAAAACGCCCGCGTCAGCAACTGTGTTTTGCTTCGTCAAAGAATCAAGAATGGCTTGCGGCTCTATGCCGAGGTTGGCGATTTTTGCTTCGCTAAACTCGACATAAATGCGACGCGCCTGCTTGCCGACGACATCTATTTTTGTTGCGTCAGGAACCTCCAAAAGCCGTTGACGCATTCTCTCGACAACCTTGTCGAGCAGTTGAAAATCAACCCCCTCGCCGCTCACGGCGTAAAGCACCGTATCAACATCGCCAAATTCATCATTAACGTTTGGACCAATAACCCCTTGAGGCAGAATGGCTTTGATGTCGTAGAGTTTTTTACGCAATTGATAGAAAAGCGTTGGCACTTCCTTAGCAGGCGTCGAGTCCTTCAACACAACCTGCATGGCAAGAAAGCCTGGCTTCACATAAGTTTCGATTTTATCGAGATAGGGCAGCTCTTGGATTTTCTTCTCAACAACATCGCCAAGCTGATCACGCATATCTTTTGATGTGGCGCCTGGCCAATAGGCCGTGACAACAGCTATTTTGATTGTGAAAGAAGGATCTTCTGCGCGCCCAAGCCTAACATAAGACATGGCTCCCGCGATGCTGATGGCGATCATCAGGAAAAGCATCAACGTTGGGCGCTTAACAGCCCATTGTGAAAGATTAAAACGAGACAAAGATTAAGCGCTCCTAAACCGGGCGCTCAATTGCGCGAACCTTGCGTCCTGCCTCGAGCTTATGCACGCCGAGCAAAACAATTTTATCCCCCTCGCTCACGCCTGTCACAAGCACATGATCCGCCTCGTAGCGCACAACTTTGACGGGCAGCAATTGAACCCGCCCCTCTTGATCCACTCTCCAAAGCGCCGGACCGGCGCCTTGGTTAAACAGCGCCGACATCGGCAGTTTGACGATTGCCTGAACGCCTTGTGTTGCAATCTCGAGCGTTGCGCTCATGCCCAGCGAAATCGCCGCATCGACGTCAAGAATTGAATAACGCGCAGCAAAGGTGCGTGTTTGCACGTCAGCTGAGGGACTAAGTTCGCGTAATTTTGCTGGATAGCTCTTGGCGCGATTGGACCATAAGGTCAGTGTCGCAACGCCTTTATCTGCTTGCCCCGCAAAATCTTCTGGTAAAGAGACCGCTGCTTCCAACTCATCTGTTCGCGCGACTCGAACGGCTGTTTGGCCCGCGGCGACAACTTGACCGGGCTCAATCAATGTTTGTGTGACAACGCCATCGTGATCGGCGCGCAAAGTCGCATAATCAAGCGAATTAACAGAAAGTTCAACGGCGCGTTCAGCACGCTGCAAGCGTCCGCGCGCTTCTTGCGCGGCAGCGCGCACGCGATCAACTGCCGCCTGAGCCGTCCAACCGTCCTTGTGTAAAGTCATCGTTCGCTGCTCATCGCCGGCGGCATGGGCAAGCGCCATTTTGGCCGCGGCGAGCTCTGCTTCCGATTGCTCCCGTTGTAGACGGAGATCTTTTTCATCCAGTAGCGCAAGCGTATCGCCAAGCCTGACGCGCTGCCCCGCCTGAACAAGACGCTTAACAACCTTGCCGCTGACGCGAAAACCCAAATCCGACTCAATCCTTGGCTTAACTGTCGCAACAAAATCGCGAACCTGACCCTGAGACGCCAAATGCGCCAGAGCAACCAGCACTGGCCTTTCAGCCTCCTTCTGGGCGTCATTGTCAGATTTTCCACACCCAAGAAATGATGAAGCGATCAGGGCGCAGAAAAAAAGCGCCAGTCGAGGCTCCTTCAAAGGCGCGCGCTGATTGTATACATTATTGGTTCTCATGGCGCTGACCGACCCGTCACGGCCCGCTAACACAGAGACAAGCCGTCAAAAGCGATATTCATCGCTATGGACCCCCGTCAAGGGGAGAGGATATTTTCATTGCTCCTGCCGTCAGGCTGCGGCAAGGAAAGAATTCCCCAACTTGTGTCCAAGAGCCCTTGCGTCTAGGGACCATGGACACAATCTTCAGGATTGACAGCGTCGATGGATCGCGCGGCGGGCTCTTTGCGAGCCGCCGGCCTCGACTGCAGCAAGGGGCCGCTTCGGGGCCCAATATGAGCGCGAAAGGGAAAAGTTATGGGAAAAATTATTGGCATCGACCTGGGCACGACAAATTCCTGCGTGGCCGTAATGGAAGGATCGAGCCCAAAAGTTATTGAAAATGCCGAAGGCGCACGTACGACGCCATCTATTGTCGCCTTCAGCGACGACGGCGAGCGCCTGGTTGGTCAGCCCGCCAAGCGCCAAGCTGTCACCAATCCTGATAAGACCTTTTTCGCAATCAAGCGACTGATTGGCCGCACCTTTGACGACCCCATGACCAAAAAGGACATTGGTCTTGTGCCTTATCACATCGTGAAGGCTAATAATGGCGACGCCTGGGTCGAGGCGTCTGGCAAGCAGTATTCGCCGTCTCAGATCTCAGCCTTCATCTTGCAAAAGATGAAAGAAACGGCTGAAGCCTTCCTTGGCCAAACCGTGACCCAGGCTGTGATTACGGTTCCAGCTTACTTCAATGACGCCCAGCGCCAGGCGACAAAAGACGCCGGCAAAATTGCGGGCCTTGAAGTGCTGCGCATTATCAATGAGCCAACAGCCGCCGCCCTCGCCTATGGGCTCGACAAAAAGCAAAACGGAACGATTGCTGTCTATGATCTTGGGGGCGGCACATTCGACGTCTCCATCTTGGAGATTGGCGACGGCGTGTTCGAAGTGAAGTCCACCAATGGCGACACCTTCCTGGGCGGCGAAGACTTTGACAACCGGATTGTTGAATATCTCGCTGCCGAGTTCAAAAAAGAACAAGGCATCGATCTGACAAAGGATAAGCTCGCGCTCCAGCGGTTAAAAGAAGCTGCGGAGAAAGCCAAGATCGAGCTGTCTTCTGCGACTCAAACAGATATCAATCTGCCCTACATCACAGCCGACAGCTCGGGGCCAAAACATTTGACGCTCAAGCTGACGCGCGCAAAATTTGAAGCGCTCGTTGACGATTTGATCCAGCGAACTGTGGAGCCTTGTAAAAAGGCACTGAAGGACGCCGGTCTGTCCGCTGGAGAAATCGGCGAAGTGGTGCTGGTTGGCGGCATGACGCGTATGCCGAAAGTTCAGGAAGTCGTCAAAGAGTTCTTCGGCAAGGAGCCGCACAAAGGCGTCAATCCTGATGAAGTTGTCGCCATCGGCGCGGCTGTTCAGGCTGGCGTTTTGCAAGGTGACGTAAAGGATGTGCTCCTTCTGGACGTTACGCCTTTATCCTTAGGCATTGAGACGCTGGGAGGCGTATTCACGCGTCTCATCGATCGCAATACAACGATCCCAACCAAGAAAAGTCAGGTTTTCTCGACAGCGGAAGATAATCAAACGGCAGTCACTATTCGCGTTTTCCAAGGCGAACGCGAAATGGCCGCGGATAATAAAATGCTTGGCCAGTTTGATCTCGTCGGCATCCCGCCAGCGCCGCGTGGCATGCCTCAAGTTGAGGTGACATTTGATATCGACGCCAACGGCATCGTGAACGTAACGGCAAAAGACAAGGCGACAAACAAGGAGCAGCAAATCCGCATCCAAGCATCCGGTGGATTGTCAGACGCCGATATTGATAAGATGGTGAAAGACGCAGAGGCCCATGCAGCAGAAGACAAGCAGCGCCGAGAGCTTGTTGACGCCAAGAATCATGCTGAGGCTTCCGTCCATGCAGCCGAGAAGTCGCTTGCAGAGTATGGCGATAAAGTTTCAGCTGCCGATAAGAGTGCGCTGGAAGCAGCGATCGCCTCTTTGAAAAATGCGCTGGAAGGAGAGGACGTCGACTCCATAAAGGCGAAGACGACAGAACTCGCACAAGCTTCCATGAAGCTTGGTGAGGCTATGTATAAGACGCAACAAGCGGAAGCTGGCGGCGCTAGCGGCGGAGAGCAGCCGCATGACGATGTCATTGACGCAGAGTTCAAAGACGTCGGCGACGAAAAGTGATCCGCAACAAGGGCTGGTTTTCATGATCGCCTTGAGATAGCGAGAAAGGAACCCGGCGTGCAAACGTCGGGTTCCTTGCATTTCCGCGCGCGGATCATCCATCTCTCTTGATCGATACACCGCACGCAGATAACCCCCCATAATGAGCGATATCGATTAGCGATGGCCAAGCGCGATTATTATGAAGTTCTCGGAGTCTCTCGCACCTCGACAGAGGGTGAGATGAAAATCGCCTTCCGTAAAGCGGCGATGCAATGTCACCCTGATCGCCATCCTGGCGACACCGAAGCAGAGATCCGCTTCAAAGAACTCAATGAAGCCTATCAGTGTTTATGCGATCCGCAGAAACGTTCAGCCTATGATCGCTTTGGACATGCCGCTTTTGAACAAGGCGGCATGGGCGGCGGCTTTGGCGCTGGCGAAGGCTTTGGCGCCTCCATGTCCGACATCTTCGAGGATCTCTTTGGCGACGTCATGGGGCGGCGTAATCGCACTGGCGGACGCGAACGCGGGTCAGACCTGCGCTACAACATGGAAATCACGCTCGACGAGGCTTTTGCCGGGAAAGCGGCGACTTTAAAAATTCCAACCTCAGTCACCTGCGAGCCGTGTTCTGGAACGGGCGCGAAAGCAGGCTCCTCGCCAAAAACCTGTAAGACCTGCGGCGGGCAAGGGCGCGTGCGCGCGCAGCAAGGCTTTTTTGCAATCGAACGGACCTGCCCACATTGTCAGGGCCGAGGAGAAACGATCGACAGCCCTTGCGCAAGCTGCAGCGGTACGGGACGCAAAACCATCGAAAGAACTCTTTCTGTTAACATACCGCCAGGCGTGGAAGACGGCACCCGGATCCGCTTGGCGGGCGAGGGCGAGGCTGGTCTACGCGGCGGGCCGACAGGCGATCTTTACATCTTTTTGTCAGTTAAACCGCATCCGCTGTTCCAGCGTGATGGCGCTGATCTTTATTGCCGTGTGCCAATTTCCATGGTCAAGGCGGCGCTTGGCGGCGAAATCAGCGTCCATACGCTAGACGGCTCGGAGGTTAAACTAAAGGTGCCAGAAGGGGCGCAATCGGGCAAACAGATCAAAGCGAAAGGCAAAGGCATGCCTGTTTTGCGCGGACGCGATCATGGCGATTTGCATGTTCAGCTTAGCGTGGAAACGCCTCAAAAACTCAACAAACGCCAAAAAGAATTACTTGCCGAATTTGAAAACGAATCCTCTCATGATACGCATCCAGAAACCATGGGCTTTTTTGCGCGGATGAAAGATTTGTTTGGGAAGTAGATTATATTTGGCTAAATATGTTGCGACTGGCGAAAATGCGCGCGCATGCGACGCAATCGTCACAAAGTTCTGTAATCGATAAAATCAAAAACTGAGCCAAGTAACTAAAGAGAGACCCGGCCGTGCAGCAAAAGAAGAGCTCGCTTGCAGATAATGCCCGCTTCATAAGGCAATGGGTTGAAAATCCCCGATTGATTGGCGCCGTATCGCCTTCTGGACCTGCGCTCGCCAAGGCGATGGCGAGCTATGTTGATGTCAAGACAAATGATCCCATCATCGAACTTGGACCAGGCACGGGACCAGTGACGCAAGCCCTCTTGGCGCGCGGAATTGCGCCAAAACGTCTTTTTCTTGTCGAATATGAGCATCGTTTTTGTCATTTGCTCTCAGAGCGTTACCCAGGCGTCAATATTATCCAAGGAGACGCTTATTCCTTAAGAGACACCTTAAGAGGTAAGATTGAGGGACGTCCAGCAACCGTCGTTTCCAGCCTGCCCCTTCTGGTTCGACCGGAACGCGACCGCGTCGAATTACTTCATCAGGCGTTTGAACTGATGGGCAACGACGGGCTCTTCATTCAATTCACCTATGGCCTGACAAAATCCCCAATGCCGCTCCACGCGCATAGTTTAGACGGAGCCTATGTTGGAAAAGGCTCTGCGCCGATACTGCTCAATATTCCACCAGCGCGCGTTTGGCGATATCGAAAGGCAGGGCATGCCGGTCAACCCTCGGTATGATCGCACCGAACACTGACAAACTAATTGTTGCGCTTGATGTCGAGACCGTTGAAGCGGCCCGCACCCTTGTGCAACAACTCGGAGACAGCGTCTCTTTTTACAAAATCGGCATGGAGCTCGTATATGGCGGCGGATTAGATTTTGCCCGCGAGCTTAAGAACGCCGGAAAGAAAATTTTTATTGATTTGAAGTTGCACGATATTGGCGCCACGGTTGAGCGCGCCACGCGCCAAATAGCCCGTCTAGAGGCCGACTTTCTCACAATACACGCCTATCCACAGACAATGTCAGCGGCACGTGCGGGAGCCGGGGATAAACTCAAAATACTCGCCGTGACGGTTTTAACGTCTTATAACGCCCAGGACCTTGAGGATGCAGGCTACACCGGGAGTGTCACGGATCTGGTTATGCGGCGCGCGTCACAAGCGCGCGCCACTAAAATAGACGGCCTGATCCTTTCACCCATGGAGCTGACGGCAGTCCGGGCACATATTGGCCCGCAAATGTTGCTTGTAACCCCAGGCGTGCGCCCTACTGGCGCGGCCATAGATGATCAAAAACGCGTTATGACCCCCTCCAAGGCCATCCTGGCAGGCGCTGATCACCTGGTTATTGGTCGCCCGATCACACGCGCCAGCGACCCGCGCGCGGCCGCTCAAGCTGTGCGCGATGAAATCCTCAAGAGCGCCTAAAAACCTTAACGGAAAAACGGTGATCTGACTTTGCCTGCGCTGGCCGCGTGCTATAGGAGTTTCGCAATTGCGGGGGCAGCCCCTCTCGTTTCGAGGCTTTTCTGACGACATGATCGACATTGCCGACACAGCTTCAGGAAAGACGCACCGCGACGAGAATTTTCCAGTCGCCTCCTTTCTCCTTGCCAAGCGCCATCATGCTCCGATTATGGCGTTTTATGATTTTGTGCGCGCAGCAGACGATATTTCTGATCATCCAACTCTTACTGGAACAGAGAAAATTGCGCTGCTCGATCGACTCGACGCAGCGCTCGCTGGCGCAGGCCCAGACGAAGTTGTCGCGGCGCGTTTACGCACCCTATGTCAGGAACGTCGGCTAAATATACAGCATGCACACGATCTGCTCGTCGCTTTTCGGCGTGACATAACAAAGCTTCGCTATAATAATTGGCAGGAACTCATGGACTATTGTCGTTATTCGGCAATGCCAGTTGGCCGGTTCGTCTTAGATGTCCATGGAGAAAAAGAAGAAAAAACCTGGCCCGCCAATGACGCGCTCTGCGCCGCACTACAGATTATCAATCATTTACAAGACTGCGGTAAAGACTATCGGTCATTAAACCGGATATATTTAACGCGCGATCTCATGCATAAATATGGCGCGACGGATGAAATGCTAGGTCATCAGAGCGCATCGCCAGCAATGTGCGCTGTGATCAAAGATCTGGTTGAACAAACAGCAACCTTACTGGATCAATCGCGAGACTTTGCAGAATCCATTCAGGATACGCGGCTTGCCATGGAGGTTGGCGCCATTCAGGCGCTTGCCGAAAAACTTACCTCACGTCTGCGCAATAGCGACCCTCTCAGCCAGAATGTGCATGCGAACAAGCTTAGCTTTGCGTTGACAGGGGCATACGGAGCATTAAACGCGCTAGTACGCCGCCCATTGCGCGCCTGGCGACTTGCAATGGACCCGGCACAATGAGCGTAGAACAAAACGCCTCTAGCCTTTCCAGCGAAAATCAAGGCGTCGCCGTCAAAAGCTCATTCTATTTGGCGATGCGCATTCTTGAACCAGCCCGGCGCGACGCAATGTTTGCAATTTATGCGTTCTGCAGAGCTGTTGACGACATTGCTGATGATGAAGGCGCACGCGACTTACGCCGCCATGCGCTCAACCAATGGCGCAGAGATCTCGATGCGCTTTACGCTGGCGATATCCGCCAAAGCATTGCTTTCCTTGTCGAGGCCGTTGAGCGCTTCAAGCTTGAGCGTGCTGATTTTGAAGCCGTCATTGATGGTATGCAGATGGATGTCGACGAAGACATCTGCGCGCCTGATTGGGATAAACTGGACCTTTATTGCGATCGCGTCGCGAGCGCCGTTGGTCGCCTCTCGGTTCGCGCCTTCGGTCTTGCCGATGATGACCTGTCCGAGCTCTCGACCGGACCAAAACTCCTTGCCCATCATTTGGGCCGAGCTTTGCAGCTGACGAATATTCTGCGCGATCTTGACGAAGATGCTGCGCGCGGACGCCTTTATTTACCCCATCAAGCCCTAATTGAAGCTGGCGTTAACGCCAGCGCGCCACATGCTGTGCTCGCGCATCAAAATCTTGGCGATGCGTGCACCGTCGTGATGCGCCGTGCGCGCGACCATTACGATCAAGCAGAACTTGTAATGGCGGGATTGCCCAAACGCGCATTAAAAGCGCCCTATCTCATGTCAGCAGGCTATCGGTCGATTCTAGATAATCTAGAAAAACGAGGCTTTTCGCCGCCGCGCGCGCCCGTGCGTGCGTCGCGATTAAAAATCGCCCGCGCTTTTTTACGTCAAATTTTTTCGTGACAGGCAAAATCCACATCATTGGCGCAGGCTTAGCTGGCCTTTCATGCGCGGTCCGCCTGAGTGACGCCGGCAAACAAGTCGCCCTGTATGAAGCCGCGCGTATGGCGGGCGGGCGCTGCCGCTCCTATTTTGACTCAACACTTGGCCTGACGATTGATAACGGCAATCATTTATTGCTGTCTGGCAATACTGCGGCGCATGATTATGCAAAGCGAATTGGAACGAGCGATGCGCTCATCGGCCCTGAAACCTCTATCTTTGAGTTCATGGATTTATCCACTGGCGCTCAATGGCGATTGCGTCCAAACGCATCAAGACTGCCCTGGTGGATATTCTTAGCAGACCGACGCGTGCCGCAAACTTCAGCGCTTGATTATTTAGACGCAGCAAAACTGCTTTTTGCCAAACCAACCGCAACGATCGACGAAACCATGCGCTGCAGCGGCGCTTTGTATGAAAAACTCTGGCGACCTGTCCTTCTTTCCGCGCTGAACACTGAACCAAAAGAGGCGTCAGCGTCGCTCGCTGGCGCTGTGTTACGCGAAACGCTCGCGGCCGGCGGCAACGCCTGTCGTCCGCTCTTTGCAAGAAAAGGACTTGGCCACGCTTTTGTTGAACCCGCCTTGCGTAAGCTTGATCAAGACGGAGTCGCAATAAAATTTGGCGCGCGATTGCGCCAGCTTGTGATTGACAATGACCGCGTTGTCACACTGCGATTTGGAGACGAAGACGTCCCTCTTTCAGCCCATGATAAAGTTGTTTTTGCCGCTCCTGCCTGGAGCGCTCAGGAACTCATCCCTGGCTTGGACGCGCCTGACGCCCATCGCGCCATCCTCAATATACATTTTAAAATGCCGCCGCCTGCAGGCCTGCCTCTCTTCATGGGGCTTGTTAATGGTCTGTCTGAATGGCTTTTTGCATTCGATGATCGGCTGTCTGTTACAATCAGCGGCGCAGACCGACTGATGGACGCGCCGCGAGAAAAACTTGCTGCGCAGGTTTGGGCGGAAGTTGAAAAAGCCATTGGGCGCTTCAAGACATCAGATCTTGCCTCATCCCCGCCGCCATGGCAGATCGTGAAAGAGAAGCGCGCGACCTTCGCGGCAACGCCTGAACAAGAGGCGCGTCGACCTGGCGCGAAAACTCATTGGGCTAATTTATTTCTTGCCGGCGATTGGACCGCGACAGGACTGCCAGCAACCATTGAAGGCACAATCCGCTCAGGCTATTTAGCGGCAAAGCTTGCGAGCAGCCCTCCCTGACGCGCAACATCTCGAAATGTGAATAACTACGAGGCTAAACACAATGACATCAGCTGCGCGCCTTGACCGCAACGCCGAAGCCATCAACGCTTCTGCACTCGAGACGAGCATTCAATACGCTAAGAAAGGTCTGCTCGACCTTGGTAAACAAGACGGCCATTGGTGCTTTGAGCTAGAGGCGGATTGTACGATCACCGCTGAATATGTGCTCATGCGTCATTATCGCGCAGAACCAATCGACGCAGAGCTTGAAAGAAAAATCGCCGTCTATTTGCGACGTGTTCAAGGAACGCATGGCGGCTGGCCACTCTTTCAAGATGGCGATTTTAACATCAGCGCCAGCGTTAAGGCTTATTTTGCTTTGAAAATGATCGGTGACGATCAAAATGCAGCACATATGACGCGCGCAAGAGAGGCCATCCTTGCTCATGGCGGCGCAGCAACAACTAATGTTTTCACGCGCGCCTTGCTTGCGCTCTATGGCGAAATTCCATGGCGCGGCGTGCCGGTGATGCCTGTTGAAATCATGCTGCTGCCGCGTTGGTTTCCGTTTCATCTGGACAAGGTTTCCTATTGGGCGAGAACCGTGCTTGTCCCGTTGCTTGTCTTGATGACGAAAAAGCCACGCGCAAAGAATCCCCGTGACATTCATATCTCTGAATTATTCGTCATCGCGCCTGATGAGGTAAAAGTTTGGCCCAAAGGCGAACATCAAACATGGCCATGGGCGCATGTTTTTGGCGAGATCGATAAACTTCTGCGGGTCATTGAACCCTATTTTCCAAAATCAACGCGAGAGCAGTCTCTCCAGCTTGCAGAGCAATGGACAACACAACGCCTAAATGGCGTTGACGGTCTCGGCGCCATTTTTCCCGCAATGGTGAATTCATTGTTGATGTATGATCTGCTTGGCGTTCCAGCAAGCGACAAACGCGTTCAGAATGCGCGTGAGGCGATTGAGCGCCTGCTGGTTATCAATGAACACGAAATATACTGCCAACCTTGCGTTTCTCCCATATGGGACACCTCATTAGTTGCGCACGCCTTACTAGAAACAGGAGATGAGGACGCCGTTGCGCGCGCGCGGGACGCTTGCGACTGGCTCGCACCGTTACAGGTGCTCGACGTTAAGGGTGATTGGGCGGCGCAGCGACCAGATGTGCGCCCAGGCGGCTGGGCGTTTCAATACGCGAACGCTTATTACCCAGACGTAGACGATACGGCGGTGGTGGCGACGGCAATGGATCGCCTCACGCGCGGCGAAACAGACCAGCCCTACGCTGAACGCATCGCACGGGCGCGTGAATGGATCATTGGTTTGCAAAGCAAAAATGGCGGATGGGGCGCGTTTGACGCGGATAATTCCCATGATTATCTCAACCATATTCCTTTTGCCGATCACGGCGCGCTGCTCGACCCGCCAACCACAGATGTTTCAGCGCGCTGCGTTTCCATGCTGGCGCAGCTTGGAGATAAGATTGACGCCAGCGAGCCACTGCGGCGCGGCGTCGATTATCTCATTTCTGAACAAGAAAAAGACGGCAGCTGGTTTGGTCGCTGGGGCGCCAATTATATTTATGGCGCTTGGTCTGCTCTTTGCGCGCTTAACGCGGCAGGTCTGCCTCATGATCATGTCGCCTACCGCCGAGCTGTTTCCTGGCTCACAGCGATACAAAATCCAGACGGCGGCTGGGGAGAAGATCTCTCAAGCTATAAGCTTGACTACAAAGGGTATGAACAAGCCCCCTCCACACCCTCGCAAACAGCCTGGGCGCTACTGGGGTTAATGGCGGCTGGCGAGGTTGATCACCCCGCCGTTGCGCGTGGGATCGCATATTTACAGGCAACACAGGTGGAAAACGGCCTATGGGAGGAAGCGCGCTTTACGGCGACAGGTTTTCCACGGGTATTTTACTTGCGCTACCATGGCTACGCTAAATTCTTCCCTCTATGGGCTCTATCTCGTTTTCGCAATTTACAACGCGCAAACAGCAAGCTTGTGCATGTTGGTCTCTAGAGAACAAAAAGCCTCATGACGCGCGAGACGAAATTCAAAAAAGAACAAGCGCGCCTTTTGTCTCCCATGCTGTTTGTAACGGGCATGCAAAAGGAAGCCGCTTGTTTTGCGCACGAAGGCGTTGAAACGCTCTGTAGCAGCGCAAATGTCTCCAAACTCTGCGCCGCGCTTGAAGATATTCAGGATATAAATTTAAGTGCGGTGATAAGCATCGGCCTTGCCGGTGGCCTCGATCCATCTTTGCGACCCGGTGATGTTGTAATTGCTGACGCTGTAATCAACGACGGCATTCGCTTGCCAACGCATGCGCGGCTCTTCGAGGCGCTTACTGATGCTGTCAGCGCTACGGGCGACAAATTTTACAAAGGAGCGCTCATCGGCGTTGACCATGTCGTGCTGGATACGCAGACAAAAAAACATTTATTTGCAACAACGCAAGCGCGCGCTGTCGATATGGAATCGCATGTCGCGGCACAATTTGCGCGGGCGAAACAATTACCCTTTGGCGCGCTGCGCGTGATCAGCGATCCTGCAACTCGTACGCTGCCGCCACTCGTCACTAAGGCCATTACAGCCAACGGCGACGTTAACATCGCTCACATTCTGAAAGAGTTACTGCGCGCGCCTGACCAAATACAAGGACTTATTTTAGCAGGCCTAGATTCACGCGCAGCCTTTGCCTCATTACGCCGCAGTGGGGCGTTGCTCGGCCCGCTGCTTCGCCTCATGCTCACGGATCTCTGAAAGACGCGCGACGTTTTCGTCATAGACATATTCCGCCGGACGCTGGTTTTCCAGAGAAATATCCGGAGCCATCGGTCCCTCTGTGCGCACGCCAAACAAGGCTACAGCTGCCGCTTTCCATGGACGACGAACGGCGTCATTCACAGCGCTGGCTTCAAAGCCGGAATGAACCATGCAATCGGCGCATTTTTCATAATTACCGACGCCATATGCATCCCAATCCGTTTCTTCCATCAGCTGTTTGAAGGTTGGAACATAACCCTCTCCAAGCAAATAGCAGGGGCGCTGCCAGCCAAAGACTGTGCGCAACGGATTTCCCCACGGCGTACAGAAATAGCTTTCATTGCCTGCAAGAAAATTCATAAACAAGCCAGACTGCTGAAAAGCCCATGACTTGCCGCCGCGACCACGCTTTAAGATGGCGCGAAAGAGTTCTTTCGTGCGCTGACGATTAAGAAAATGAGTTTGATCCGGCGCACGCTCATAAGCGTAACCGGGCGACACCGTCATGCCGTCAATACCCAAAGCTGTCGTATCATCAAGAAACTTTGCAACCCGCTCTGGGTCAGCATCAGCGAAGAAGGTGCTATTGGTTGTAACGCGGAAGCCTTTCGACTTGGCAAGCTTGAGCGCCTCAACGGCGCGCTCATAAACGCCTTCCTGGCACACAGCCTTGTCGTGCATATCCTTGTCGCCATCCAAATGGATAGACCAAGTGAAATAGGGACTGGGTTTGTATTGGTCGATCTTCTTCGTCAGCAGCAGCGCATTAGTACATACAATCGCAAACTTGCCACGGGCAATGATGCCTTCAACAATTTCAGGCAAATCCTTGTGCAATAGCGGCTCTCCGCCAGCAATCACAACGACAGGCGCGCCGCATTCATCAACTGAGGCCAGGCTATCCTCAACAGACAATCTCTTGTTGAGAATATGATCAGGGTAATCGATTTTGCCGCAGCCGGCGCATTCGAGATTGCAACGAAAGAGCGGCTCGAGCATGAGAACAAGCGGATAACGCTTTACCCCCATCAAATGCTGCTTAACGATGTAGGATCCGATCTTCGCGACGTAGCGGAATGGTATGGACACGGCTCTATCCTGTTGTGGTGCGCGAACCTTCAAGGGGTTGCGAGACAAGAGGCGCCGGCGCGGAATCGACCGCGAGCGTTACGCCAGCTGGCCACTTACCATGATTGGCGCGACAAGGGAAATCCTGGGGCTCTGAAGCCTAACTGCGCGGCTGGGCGAGCCTGGCCTTGCCTAATCAAAAAATTAGGGGTCTCATTAAGTATGCGCACCGAATCTGGAAAAGGACGCAGATTGAGAGAGGCTCCCGCGCCCCGTCAGAGCCCGCCAGCCAGCCAAAGAGACGCTGGGCGAGGCTGCTTGCCATGAACCGCCTCCCACCGGCGCAAATAGATGCAAGCGCCAGCAAAACCCCACGTCGGCCACTCCAGCTGCTGAGTGCCGCCTTGGGACAATTTTGGAACGGCAACATTAATCTTGGTCGCATCGGTCTGATTGTAGCCGCACCCGTTCTATTGTGGGTCTTTTACACAACCTCTTCCGGCATGATCGATATTATGCGTAAAGACGCCAGCGACTGGCTTGGCGTTGCCGGCGCGCTTGTTGCGACTTCTGCCGTTTTAGTCATGCTAGCCGCGACTTCATGGTCCCTCGGCGTCGATCTTGCCGCTCTTATCGCCCGCCGCAGAATGGCGCGCGAACGCATGATCATTAAAACAGCGGTGACAACGGCTGTTTTTCTTTTTGTTTTTTCAATCTCAGCCTTTTTCTCATTCACATTTTATTACAATAATATTTTTAAGCTTTCCTCGCGCAAAATTGTCGCCCAGCTGCAACCCATGGAGCTTGCTACTGAAGTTATTCTTCCAGCAACTAAAGAAATTGCCGCTGTTTATGACGCGGCTTCAGAAAAAATTGTCACAAGCCCCTCCTATCAAAGCTATCTTTCTGCTCTAGACGCATTAATTGACGCAGCCCGACACGCAAGCCCGGCGCTTCGAGAGACAATTCGCAAAGGTCAGGAGGCGCAGCAGGAAGCCTTGGCTCGGGCAGCGCGTCAAGCGGCCGCAGAAATAGAGACTGCGCGCGCCGCTACGCGACAATTAGAAGAAGCCCGTGTTGAGATTGCTTATCTGGAAAAAAGCGCGTCAGATCTTGAAACAATCATTCAAGCCAAACAGGATGAAATAAATTCTCTAACGACTCTTGTGCGCCAGGAAGAGCAGTTGGCGGTCGACGCCGCGCATGGCCTCGACAATATGGGCGCTGCTTGCGGACCAAATTGCCATATGCACCAACTCAAGGCCGAAGAGTCCTTGAAACGCATTAGCGCCATCCGCCGCACGCTGACAAATCCATTGAATGAGCGCACCGAAGCGCTGAAACGCCGTGACGCGCTTGCAACGCAAATGATCACATTAAAACAAAAAGCTGAGGCGGCGACTCAAGCGGCCACTAGCGCGGCCCCCATTAGCGGCGCCATCACGGACCTGGACGCAACGCTGAGAGATTTAATTCTACTGCGCGATCAACTCGGCGTAGATCCAAACTGGGCGCGCATCTACGCGGCAAAGCCGCTCTGCGCGCCCATTCTTGCCGCATTCAGACAAGCAAATATTTCCGCCAGCTTGGTTGATGTTACATTTTCATGCGAGCCACAAGGGCCGTCTCGAGACTTGTTATCCGCGCGAGAAGACATTTTAACGGCGCGCGCAAGCTTCAATCAAAAATGTGGCATTGAAACAGGCCTGCGCGACACTTTTTCTGACATTATCTCTAAGATTCGCGCTGCGCCAGCTACTGACAGCACTGCCGTGAGTTCAGGATTCAATACAGCAAAAACAGTAATTGATAGCTGTATCGTTTCTGGAAAATCAGCTGGCCTAACAGATGAAGATATACGCCAACTGCTTAACAAGAGCGACGCCTACCTGCGCGCGCACTCTACTGAACGCAACAAATTTGAACTTGCGCGCGAAGCATTTTGGAGCTTCACGCCAGATTCCAATATGGCGATTTATGTCGCCATGGCGCAAGATTTATTTTTGTTCATTATGAAGTTTCTTGCTGAAATTTTTAAGCGCAGCACTGATGCAAAAGAGCGTAAAAAATTTCTAGCGCCGATTGACTTAACCGACGACGAAGATGACGCCACAGACATCCGCGCGATGAAAGCCTTGTTGCGCGTTGCTCAGCCGCGCGAGAATGAAACAAGCGCGATCGACCCTCAAACGCCAGCAATTCTTGAGTTGAACCCAAATGTTCGAGAAAATTTAATCGCTCTTCTTAACCGAATGGTGCGCGATGACGCCGCTCATATTGACCGCAAAGGAGTCTATATTGCCGACAATGCCACTATAACCGAAATTGAAGCAGGTCTTTTTTCTGTGTTGAAACCGCGCGCAGCGCGATCCCTCAATGACGCGCTAAACACAAGCGCAAGGTCAGATTCAGCTCAAAACTTTTATAGCGACCCCACAGCCGGACAAATACATCGACGCCGACCATCTGCATTGGCGCGCTATCTTCAATAAAAAGCGCGCATGCTTAAAATAGACTGCGACAACAACTCTTTTTTACATTATCTCCCAAGCATCAAGGAAACAGCAGCTTAACCTAGGCGTGCGCATCAAGCTGCTCAAATGAAAATGTGAAGGCGCTGTCCAGGCCAAGCGCAGCATAAAGAATGGGTTCGGCCGTCAAAAAAGGGCGCCAATATTCGCTAACAGCCGATAGACCTTCGAGCTCCTTCCGGTGAAAGAGTTTATCACCAGCCTGCCAGGGGTCGATATTTGGATTTTGAAATCGTTTAGTGAAACCATAGCTTGAGCAAACGCAAAAGCGCGCCGTGATTGCCTGGCTGTCTAATTGTAATTTACGTAAATGATCAAACCAAAGCGATGCCCGCATGGTGCGCCGCAGGACATAGCGCGCGACAGCAGGATCGCAGGCATAGGTGAAAGCGTCAGGCCCCAAACGGGTAAAAAGACGCTCATAATGCGAAAAAACAACAACAATCCGACGTAAATTTTTATCTCTTGTAAGCGTCAATCGATCGATCAGGCGCACAAGAGCGCCGGGCCAGCCCGACTCTTCAATGCGCACCATTGGCAAGACAATCACGATCGCCTCACTCTTAAATATTTGCCGAGCAAGCTTGGCTTTGACATCATCGAGAATAGCAACGCGCGCCTCATCAGACGGCAAGGCGACATCGCCTGAGGCATCAATAATCTCCAGTAAACACGCCCGAGAGGACGCCGGCGCGTCCTGCGCCCCCTCATGCGCGGTTAAGCGAAAATAATATTCATAGGTATCGAGCGTATTGGTCGCTATGCCGCCATTTATGAGATCTTGCTTGAGCCGCTCATAGCCTGTTTGGGGAGCCGTTAAAAAATCAGCCTTACGACGATCTATCAAACCCTTGCGAAATTCTACTTCCGTAATTGACTGTAACGTCGGCCGAAGTCGCGCAGAATAACCAAAAGCTCCTTGACCGACGCATTCTGTCAAAGAGGCCAGCAGACTGGATTTTCCTCCAGACTTGGGACCGAGCAGGCAGATCGACAATTTCTCATCCATTGTGGATTTTCCTGTCCGTCCGCCAACACAGATTCGTCACTCTCGTCACAGCATATAGGTCTGTGGCGGCTCAGCAAAGGTGACGCGCAAACCTTTCTTGTGTTATGCGCCCTCCATGCTTGAAGGTCTCCCCCCAAATGGCGCCAGCCATGTTCTGCGCCTGACGTGTAACGAACAACGCGCGCGCGCTGTTGCTGACATTATCGTTGAAACATTTGATCCAACGGAAACAGCGGCCGCCGCATTTGAGGAAGAAAACGGCGCCTACTGGGCTGTTGAAGTTTACTTCGCTGATCCGCCAGACGAGACGGCAATCCGAAGCTTGATTGCAGATGTGAGCGATATTGAAACGGCTAATGACGCCAAATTTCTACAAATCGCCAAACAAGACTGGGTGCAAAACGCGCTCGCTGGTTTAAAACCTGTGCGCGCCGGCCGCATTCTTGTCCATGGCGCACACGATCGAAATCAACGACGCGTCAATGATATTGGCGTTGAAATTGAGGCCGCTCTTGCTTTTGGCACCGGCCATCATGGCACCACCTTGGGCTGTCTTCACGGCTTGGACAGGATCACAAAACGCCGTAGACCCCGTCGTATCTTGGATATTGGCACTGGCACAGGCGTATTGGCGATTGCGGCGGCGCGACTTTTGCGCCAGCCTGTCGCAAGCGGCGATATCGACCCCGTTGCTGTAGAAACCGCCCGTTTGAACGCCATCAACAATGGCGCCAGCGCATTCGTGCGTCCCGTCGTAGCGGTTGGATTGCGCCATGAAGCCTTTCACGGCCGCTATGATCTTATCTTCGCAAACATTCTCGCCAAGCCCTTACGCCTGCTTGCGCCGTCGATTTCAGCCGCCGCCAGCATTGACGCAGAGCTTGTGCTTTCCGGCCTACTGACACGTGACGTTTCTGGGGTTCTATCCGCCTACCGCGCACAAGGATTCTCTCTCGCTCATAGGCGCGACATCGATGGCTGGGCAACGCTGATACTGCGTCGTAGCGGCGCAAAACCAGATCGTTGCTGGCCTTAACAGACGCCATGGTTGCCGGAAAGGGATAAGGCTATTAACTTAGCCTCATGTTTGAAGCAAAATTCCAGACCTTCGCAGATGACGCCTCCTCTCATGACAGCGCATCAAGACTAAATGCGCTACGTGCGTCTTTGACAGACCAGAAGCTAGACGGTTTTCTCATTCCCCGCGCTGACGCGCATCAGAATGAATATGTTCCCAAATGCGCGGAAAGACTTGCATGGCTCACAGGATTTACGGGATCCGCTGGCTTTGCAATTGTGCTGACGACGCAAGCATCTATTTTTGTTGATGGGCGATATGTCATTCAAGTTAAGAATGAAATCGATCAGCGTCTCTTCTCCCCTTTTGATAGCGCAACGCTAAGCCCTGCCACTTGGCTAAAGGAACATGTGCGTCAAGGGGCAAGTATTGGCTATGATCCCTGGCTGCATACAAGCGCGCAGATTGATCGCTTTAAAAAAGCCCTTGAAGAAAAAGACGCAAGACTTGTTGCTGTTGAAACAAATCCCATCGACGCCTTATGGCAAGAAAGACCCAGTGATCCCAGGGGTCACATTTTCATCTATCCCTCACGCCTTGCCGGCGAGACTGCACAATCGAAAATCAAGCGACTTCGCATCAAACTAAAAGATGCCGCCGCCGCACTGCTTACCGACCCGCATGCGGTTGCCTGGCTTTTCAATATTCGCGGCTCTGACGTGGCGCATACGCCAATTCCGCTTTGCTTTGCGCTTTTACCAAAGCAAGGGACGCCGCAACTCTATATTGACCCTGAAAAACTTGATGACAAAACTCGACTGACGCTAACAAAATTTCTGACGCTTCATACTCCCAGTGAGTTGATGCAAGACCTAAAGAAACTCGGAGAAAAAAAAGCTAAGGTAATTTTTGACGCAGCAACAGCGCCAGAAAAACTAACAGAGTGTTTGCGCTCAGCTGGCGGCGCGCCGATCATCGCTGAGGATCCAACATCTCTAGCCAAAGCTATAAAGAACGCCGCAGAGCTAAACGGCGCCCGTCGCGCACATATTCGAGACGGGGTTGCATTAACGCGCTTTTTGGCCTGGTTTACGCAAACCGCGCCGAAAGGAACGCTCACAGAGATTTCTGCCACTCAAGCACTTGAAACTTTCCGGCGCGATACTGGAGAGTTGCGTGATATTTCTTTTCCCACAATTTCTGCATTTGGCCCTCATGCCGCCATACCGCATTACCGCGTTACAACACGCTCAAATCTGACGATCAAACGAGGCGTTTATCTTGTTGATAGCGGCGCTCAATATATTGATGGCACAACAGATGTGACGCGAACGCTCATTATTGGACGCGCATCCAAACAATTTCGTTATCATTACACCCTCGTTTTGAAGGGCCATATCGCCATCGCACGCGCTGTTTTTCCCAAAGGTGTCTCAGGCGCCCAAATCGACGCTTTCGCGCGCCGTCACTTATGGGAAGCAGGCTTGGACTTTGATCACGGAACCGGTCACGGGGTTGGCGCCTATCTCTCAGTTCATGAGGGTCCTCAACGCATCTCGAAATTGGGCGCCACATCTTTGGCGCCTGGCATGATCTTATCAAATGAACCCGGCTATTATCGCGCTGGCGAATATGGCATCCGACTTGAAAATCTCGTTATTGTTGAAAAACGGGAAATCAAGGACGCTGAGCGTGAGATGTATGGCTTTGAGACGATTACGCTTGCGCCTTTTGATCGCCAATCTATTGAACCAAAACTTCTGTCTGAAGAGGAGCTTGTCTGGCTCAACCGCTACCATGCGCGTGTCTATACAGAGCTGTCAGCCACGTTAGATGCGAAAACAAGACAATGGCTCAAAGAAGCAACGCAAAAAATCATTAAACGCTAATGAGCGATGGCCGCGTCGCACACTAGCGATTAATCAGCCTCAGCAAAGAAGTCTTTGGCGTGTCTCGGCTTAAGACATGCCGACACCGGCTAAACAGCCATATGCGACTTACGATCAAAAAATAACGCCTGGCTAATTGTGGCCTTCACAATATCAATTTTATAGGGCTTGCTGATGAGAAAGGCTGGCTCCGGGCGCTGACCTGTTAACAAACGCTCAGGATAGGCAGTAATAAAGATGACGGGGGCGTCAAAACTCTCAAGTATTTCATTCACGGCATTCAGGCCTGAGGTGCCGTCAGCCAGCTGAATATCGGCCAGGAGAAGACCGGGGCGTCTGCTTTTCGCCAGCTCGACGGCTTCTTGATGCGTTCGCGCGATTCCAATGACACGATGCCCAAGATCTTGCGCAATAAATTCTATATCCTGCGCAATCAGAGCCTCATCCTCAATAATGAGGACGTCGGTTGCAACATGCTGCGCGATTTCGCGACCAGCCTGTGCAATGAGACTATCCACATCCGCCAGAGCCACATCCAGAATGTTCGCCACATCCTGCGGTGAGAACCCTTCAACCGTGCGTAAGAGAAAGGCTTGGCGAGACTGTGGCGTCAGCTGAGCGATCGCATGGTAAGGGCTTGAATTTTCGTCTATGCCAGCCTCGTTTTGAACATTCAAAACAACTGACGACCAGCATGCCATAAATAGGCGGTAGAGACCGACCTTTGGGGACACAGTCATGGGAAATGCATCTGTCTCTGCGATCAGCGCCTCCAGAGTTGCGACGACATAGGCGTCGCCACTTGTCTGTGAGCCACACAGGGCGCGGGCGAAGCGTCGCAGATACGGCAGATGAGGCGCAATCTCTTGAGAGATGTTCATGTCTGGATCCAGGTCCCTTTAAAGCATACGCGACAGACTTAAAGATATTACAGCGCCACGGCAAGATTCTGTGATCATTGACGTCAAATTCGCCGCGGAAGGGAACATTCTGACGAGTTGCGGGTTAAGCTATAGTGGGCGACACCCATCCAATTTGCCGCCAAGTGCCTTCAAATGGAGGGGTAAAGGACTTCTATGACCAAGGAGGAAGAAGCAACTCACACCTCCGGTCATTCTTTGCCGGCCACATCCTCAAACGACTCTCAGCCTAACCCTGTCGACGCCCCTGCGCTCGACCCAAAGGTTCAAGATGAGCTTGGGCGTGTTTTTCGCACCTTCTGCGATGATCTCATCCATCAGCCTATCCCCGACAAGCTTGTTGTCTTGCTTGCGCGGCTCGAAGCAAAACAGCGCGATAAGAGATGAGTGATGCTGTTTTTGCCGACATGATGGTGGCGGAGATGCGGTATTTGCGCGCTTTCGCCTTATCTCTTTCAGGTTCTGCAGTCGTTGCCGATGATTTGGTTCAAGAAACACTAGTCAAAGCATGGACGCACGCCGACTCATTTATCCCGGGAACGAATTACCGCGCCTGGCTCGTGACGATTTTGCGCAACACCTATTTCAATCAATACCGCAAACTTGCAAGAGAAGTTCAAGATAGCGAGAATACACATGCTGATCAGATCGCCGTTGGCGGCGGGCAGGAAGCCTGCGTAACCATGCACGACGTTCAGCGTGCGCTCAATAAGCTCCCTGCTGAACATCGAGAAATTCTTCTGATGATCGGCGTGACCGAACTCTCCTATGAAGAAGCTGCAGAAATCTGCAATATCGCAGTCGGCACTGTTAAAAGCCGACTCAACCGCGCACGTGCGAAACTTGCTGAACTTTTGGGGCTTACCCCCGAGCTTTCTCTCACGCGCACAGGAGGCGAAGAGTAAGATAGACACTATTATTGGAAACATCCTCATCAGCCTGCGGTCCAGAGTATCATATTATCACTGGCATGGAGTTAAAGGTTTGGCGGATAAAAAAATTACACGCGTTTTGCTAATTGTTTTTTTATTAGACCCTATACTGGCTGCGCAGATGGCGACTGCGCGCGCATCTGATGGCGCAACCATCAATAATCCCTCTACGTTTGTCCTTGCTACTGCATTAGCTCTCTGCATGGCCCTGGTCATTTTATTAGTGATCAGTCGCCGCAGGCATACGGCGGCTCAAACGCAACTCGCTGAGCTCAGTGAAAAATTACAAAGCGGCGCTGAGGTCTCTTGGCGGCGCACGGGCGTCGTTGAAATAGATGCGATTGCGCGAACACTCACTGAGGTCGACGAAAGACTAAAATTAAAACGTCAACGACTTTCAGAAGTAACTGAGCAAATCCATGCTGCGGAAGAACATCGCCGCGCCATGAATCTTGAATTGCATCACCGTGTTAACAACGCATTGGCCATGATCCAAGGCATTGCCAACATCACAGCTCGCTCTGCAACCGACATCGTTAGCTTTAGAAGCAATCTGTCAGATCGCATTCAATGCGTCAGCAGGATCTCGACGCTTCTAGTCAGCAAGTCCTGGTCAACAATCCCAGTGCGCGAGCTTGCAGAAACAGCCTTAGCGTATGGAGATCCAGAATTAGAGGGACGCATCGACATGGGCGGCGAAAACATTGATCTTCGCTCTCAAATCTCTCTTGCTCTAGGTATGACGCTGCATGAGCTCTTTACAAACGCCCTGCATCATGGCGCGCTGTCAAATGCAACCGGCCGCATTACTCTTAACTGGTTTGTCGAGAATAACCCCTCGCCCAAATTAACGCTAATATGGAGCGAAACCGGCGGACCTGAGGTTGCGCCGCAATCTCAGCCTGGCGTTGGACATTATCTAATGAAAGATGTGCTTGCTAGACAGTTTGGCGGGGATATTGCGTTCAGCTTTGCGTCGCATGGCATGCGTGCGATGATGACAACAGAAATATAATTTTAACTCGGCGTTAGACTTCCTCCTTTTGCTGCTGAGACGTCACCCGCAACGCAGTGATGCGATTGCGTATCTTGCGCATCACTTCAAAACGAAAGCCATGGAAGGTAAAAACCTGACCGGCCTCTGGAATGGCGCCAGCCTCATGAATGACCAGCCCTGCAATCGTCGTCGCTTCCTCATCCGGCAAATTCCACGCCATCACTCGATTAAGGTCCCTCACAGGCACTGCGCCGTCGATCAAAACAGAGCCATCTGACTGAGGCCTGACGCCTTGCACGGCAAGGTCGTGCTCATCCCGAATATCTCCAACAATTTCCTCAAGAATATCTTCCAGCGTCACCAACCCCATAACCTCTCCGAACTCGTCAACAACGAGTGCAAAATGCGTTTTGCGCTTCAGAAAAGCTTCAAGCTGGTCTTCCAATGTCGTGGCTTCCGGAACAAACCAAGGCGTCGACATAATATCGTCAATATTAATCTTAGCTGCCTCTCCGCCAGCTGCATCAAGGGCGCGCAAAAGATCCTTAGAATGGAGAACGCCAACAAAATTATCTGGCCGCTCACGCCAAAGCGGCATGCGCGTGAAAGAAGAAGAAAGAACTTCTCTTACAATCTGCACGGGGGCAAGATCTGCATCAATTGTTCGCATTTTTGTTCTATGAATCATGACATCAGAAACGTGAAGAACTTGCAAATCCAGCACGCCGCCAAACATATCTCTTGCCGCGCGCTCAACATTGCCTTCCTCATGCAAAATATCGACAGCGCCTTTCAGCTCTTCATAGGGCGAGAGCATTGTACGCCCATGACTAAGCTCAACGCCTGCTAGTCTCAAAACGCTGCGGACAATAAACTCAACTGCCGCAAGCAAAGGCCCAAACACAGACACAAAGGGTTCAATAAATTTAGCAACATGAAGCGAAACAGAATCTGGATGATTGATGGCGAGGGTCTTGGGCAGCACCTCAGCAAAAACGAGCAGCAAAGCCGTCATAAGGATCGTCGCGTAAACAGCGCCATTATCGCCTGCAATCACAACTAAAACGCTTGTCGTAAAAGCGGAACTGCCAATATTTCCCAAAGTACTGCCAAGAAGAAGAGCAGCAATCATGCGATTGCGCTGACGCAGTAACCGCATCACAGCCGCCGCGCGCTTGTCGCCTTCTTTTTCCAGCGTATGCATGCGCGCATGCGACGCAGCTGTTAAGGCCGTCTCGGATCCAGAAAAAAAGGCCGACAAGAATATGCAGAATGCAACAATGATAACCGCGGTCCATATATCGACCTGTGGCGCGCCTCCTTCAAGACCATGCATCTTTTTTACGCCCGCGTGAGTTCAGCTTCAAGAAAAGCCAATGTTTCATTGGGATCAACCCCTCTAGCAATAAAGGATTGGCCGATGCCTCGAAGTAAAATAAAGGTCAACGCTCCGCCAACGACTTTTTTATCCTGATACATTGCTTCAAGGATTGACTGCGCGCCATGGTTCCAGCCTGGAATATGAGTAATCTTTGTCGGCAAGCCAACGCGATCAAGATGGCGTTCGATACGCTCAGCCGTGTCCTGTGAACATAATCCCAGCTGCACGGAAAAGCGCGCCGCACAGACCATTCCAATCGCAACGCCTTCGCCATGAACTAGGCGTGCGCTATCATATTTGGTCAACAACTCTAGAGCGTGACCAAAAGTATGGCCAAGATTGAGTAGCGCTCGGTCGCCTTGCTCTAATTCATCTTTGGCGACCAGAGCGGCTTTTGTTTCGCAACTCACGGCAACAGCACAAATTTGTTCAGCGCGACTGTGAAAAACCGCCTCTACATCGGCGTCTAGCCAGTCGAAGAAGCGCGTATCGCCAATCAGTCCATATTTAACAACCTCTGCATAGCCAGCACGAAACTCCCGCGGCGCAAGCGTTCGCAAGACATCGACGTCAGCTAAAACAAGGGAAGGCTGATGAAACGCGCCAATAAGATTTTTTCCATAAGCGGAATTAATCCCCGTCTTGCCGCCCACTGAAGAGTCTACCTGAGATAACAGCGTCGTTGGAATTTGCACAAAGCGCGAGCCTCGTCGTACGCTTGCGGCGACAAATCCTGCAAGATCTCCAACAACGCCGCCACCAAATGCAATGATTAAATCCCGCCGCTCAATCTTTGCCGCGAGAACTTCGTCACATACGTTTCCATAAATTGAAAGAGATTTTGAACTCTCCCCAGGTGGAATAACAATCGTGGTAAACCGCATGCCTGCGGCAAGCAAACTTTTCTCTAATGTTGCAAGATGCAAGCGTGCGACGTTTTCATCCGTAACAATAGCGCATGTTGCCTCTGGAGCAATTTCTGCGATACGCGCGCCAGCTTCTTCTAGAAGATTCGCGCCAATCACAATGTCATAACCGCGTCCGTCAAGTCCAACCGCAACAGTTTCTCGATGCGCCGCATCAGACGAGTCACGCGTTGAGCGATGAGGATAAAGATGAGCCATAGGCTGCGTGGAATCCTTCTTTTGGGTTGGCTGCGTTTTCTGGAGAGACGCAACACCTTCAACCAATGCGCCAAGCGTCTCTTCCACCATAACATCTTGCGGCGCGTCATGTGATGGGACGCAAATATCCGCCAGACGGTATATTGGCGTGCGTGCATCCATAAGCTGCCGCAAGGTTTCTTCCGGATTTTCTGTGTGTAGGAGGGGACGATCATTCTTGCGCCGCACGCGCTTCATAAGCGTTTTAACATCGGCGTCGAGCCAGATCGAAACGCCACGTTCTGCAATACGTTCACGCGTGCGCTGATCCATAAAAGCGCCGCCGCCTGTTGCAAGCACGATCTGCTCGCCATTCAGCAAACGCATAATAACGCGTCGCTCGCCATCTCGAAAATATGCTTCGCCGTATTTTGCAAAAATTTCTTGTATCGACATGCCGGCCGCAGCAACGATTTCCGCATCTGCGTCAACGAATGGCAAACCGAGCCGAGAGGCTAGTCTTTGGCCAATAGCGGTTTTACCTGATCCCATCATCCCTACGAGCACGATAATACGGCCCGCCAACCCAGATAGAATCGCGCTGACGCGGGCGTCAATTGGGCCAGTGGAGGCATGTGCGGTGCTTACAGAGCGGGTCATAGCTGATAATTTACACTGCACCCGCGGGAATTTCATCCCATCCAGCGCATCAAAGGACACAGACAAATAAGTTTTTATAAAATCCGGCGCTCGCGCAAGCTGCGCCGCCGCAGCGGCTTGAAAGAAGTGCACATTTGCAAGCTCGGGCTTGGCTTCCTTATCAAGGAACCGCCGAATTTGAGCAGTCAAGCTTTGAGCGGTTAGAGGCCAATCGAACCTCCTGAGGCATGCGATCCGCTGCCCATCACAAATAATTGTCCAATTATCGCCCTCTTTTCCTTGTGCCGCAACAAGACCCGTTTCCTCGAAAAGCTCCCGAATAAGACTGCCACGAAGATCAACGGCGCCATTTGTTTTGAGGTCTTGTAGATCTGGATTGCCACAGGGAAAATAAAATGCCCCAGGATTGGAATGATCTAGGCCCATCTCGCCAAGTAGGAACGCGCCATCTAAAGATCGAACAGCCGCTTGTGAGAAACAATTAAAGACAGCTTTGTCAGGCCAGCCGAAATCTCGCCAGGCAATAAAACTTGAAAAATCTGTCTCAAAAAAATCCACACTCAGAATGCGTTGCTGACGATTCGTGACGACCTCATAATGGCGGGCCAATAAGATAGGCCCGTTGTAAAGGGATGGAACATTCTGACGACATTTTTCCCAATGACGCCGAATATCTTCGGCGCGCTCTTTTCGAAAAGACCACTGAAATTGCGTTAAGCGACACTCTAGTCGATCGACAGTGAAAAGTTCACAATCAAGCGTCACGTGACCCGCGGCCTTTTATATTTTTGAAAATGACCATCAATTGATGGCGCGCCAATACGGCGCCAAAAAGCAATATATTAAAAAAGCAAAGCAGAGATTGTAGATTATCGTGCACATGCATCGGCTCAAAAAATCAAAAATTAGCGCATAGCGCGCCTCAAACAAAAACGCGCTGCCAGATATAACTCTGACGGCGCGCCCATATCTAATAACAAGTGGCTTTAATTTTTATCTTTATCAACCAACTTGTTTTTGCCAATCCAAGGCATCATTGCGCGCAGCTTTGCGCCAACCTCCTCGATCGGATGTGCATTATGTTTTGCGCGCACGGCTTTAAATGAGGTTTGATTAACTTTATTTTCCAGCATCCAGTCGCGGGTAAACTTACCCGTTTGAATATCGTCAAGCACGCGCTTCATTTCCGCCTTTGTCTGCGAAGTGATGATGCGCGGACCGGTAACATATTCGCCATATTCAGCTGTATTTGACACGGAGTAATTCATGTTGGCGATGCCGCCTTCATAAATAAGATCAACGATTAACTTTACTTCATGCAGACATTCAAAATAAGCCATCTCTGGCGCGTAGCCTGCCTCAACGAGGGTCTCAAAACCATTGCGGATCAGCTCAACTAGACCGCCGCACAAGACGACCTGCTCACCGAAAAGATCCGTCTCACATTCTTCTTTGAACGTCGTTTCAATAATGCCTGCCCGTCCGCCGCCATTCGCCGAGGCGTAAGACAGCGCAATCTGCTTAGCATTGCCAGAGGCGTCCTGATGAACAGCCACCAGGGTCGGCACGCCGCCCCCTTTGAGATATTCGCCCCGTACAGTATGGCCCGGGCCCTTGGGCGCAACCATCGCAATATCGAGATCGGCCCGAGGCTCAATAAGATTAAAATGAATATTAAGGCCATGGGCGAAGAGAAGCGCAGCTCCCTTTTTCAAGTTTGGCGCAAGCTCATTGGCGTAGATGTCGCCCTGTAACTCGTCTGGTGTGAGCATCATGACAACGTCAGCCCACTTGGCTGCATCTGCAACTGTCATGACCTTGATGCCAGCGCCTTCAGCCTTTTTCGCGGAAGCCGAACCGACGCGCAGGGCAACAACAAGCTCCTGCACGCCACTGTCCTTTAGATTCAAAGCATGGGCGAAACCTTGGCTGCCGTAACCAATGATGGCGACTTTCTTGCCTTTGATCAGATTAATGTCGGCGTCCCGATCGTAATAAACGCGCATTTCCTGTTTTTCCTCTGGTGTTTGCTGGTCATCAATACCGGCCAAGGCGGGCGACGACGCCCCCCTAAAATTCCAATTGCGGGCTTCTTCTACGCGGCGTCGCCAATAAGGTCAAAGCGCGCTAAATGGGCTCTGGTCCTCGAGAAATCGCCGCAACACCCGTGCGAGAGACCTCGACCAGACCGATCGGTCGCATTAAATCCACGAACTCGTCGATTTTGCTCGGTCTACCAGAAAGTTCAAAGATAAAGCTCTCTGTCGTTGCGTCGATAATGCGTGCGCGAAAAGCATCAGCGAGCTGTAAAGCGTCCGCGCGATTTTCGCCACGCCCGCGCACCTTGACCATTGCTAGCTCGCGTTCAAGCGAACGCGCTGAGGTGGTGAGATCAGTCACCTGATGCACCGGGACCAAACGCTCAAGCTGATGATGGATCTGATCAATCGTCTCAGGGGCTCCTGAAGTGGCGATGGTAATGCGCGACAGATGTTCTGCGTGAGCGACTTCCGCTACAGTCAAACTCTCAATATTATACCCGCGGCCAGAAAATAAACCGACAACGCGCGCAAGCACGCCTGGCTCATTATCGACTAGAACAGATAAAGTATGCCATTCCAATTTTGAACTTGAAAGGGCTGCAGAATATGGCGACGGAGGAGACAGGGGAGCGTTCATGTTGATCCTTAGCTCAAACGAGCATTTTGCCTTTTTCGTCGATAACCGAACCTATCTCGAGACCTGCATCATCTGAAAGATCAGCCAGAAGCATGTCGTTATGCGCCTTGCCTGAAGGTATCATCGGGAAGCAATTCTCGACCTTGTCCACCAAACAATCAAAGATCACAGGCCCATCATAATCGATCATTTCCTGAATCGCAGCATCCAGCAACTCAGGATCGCGACAGCGTATGCCTTTCGCCCCAAAGGCTTCAGCTAATTTAACAAAATCGGGCAAGGCCTCTGAGTAACTGTGAGAATAACGTCCGCCATGTAGCAATTCCTGCCATTGCCGCACCATTCCCATATACTCATTGTTGAGAATAAAAATTTTTACAGGCAGGCGATACTGGATTGCCGTGGACATCTCCTGAATATTCATCAGGATTGACGCCTCGCCTGCAATATCAATCACTAAGGAATTTGGGTGCGCAAGCTGCGCTCCAATGGCCGCAGGCAAGCCATAGCCCATTGTGCCAAGCCCCCCAGAGGTCATCCAACGGTTAGGCGCGTCAAAGTGATAGTGCTGCGCCGCCCACATTTGATGCTGACCGACCTCCGTCGTGATGTAGGCATCATGATCTTTAGTGAGCGCATAAAGACGCTGAACGGCATATTGCGGCTTAATGGTTTCAGAGGACGCGCGATAGGCAAGAGACTTTTTTGATCGCCAAGCGTTAATTTGCGCCCACCAATCTTCGAGCGGCTGTTTATTTGCCTGCATGGATTCAGCGCGCCATACACGCACAAGCGCTTCCAGAACATGACCGCAATCGCCCACAATCGGCAAATCAACTTTGACATTTTTGTTAATCGAGGAACGATCAATATCAATATGAATTTTCTTGGAGCCTGGTGAAAACGCGTCAAGCCTTCCAGTGATCCGATCATCAAATCGCGCGCCAACGGCGATCATCAGATCACAATCGTGCATGGCGTTATTCGCCTCAAAGGTGCCATGCATGCCAAGCATGCCAAGCCAATTAGGACCTGACGCAGGGTAAGAACCAAGACCCATCAGTGTTGACGTTATCGGAAACCCTGTGAGTCCGACAAGCTCACGCAGAAGCGTCGAGGCAGCCGGTCCTGAATTGATCACGCCGCCGCCCGTGTAAAAGATCGGGCGTTTCGCGTGCGCCATCATGTCCACAGCCGCGCGGATCGCATCCAAATCAGCAGCGAGTTTTGGGTGATAGGTCTTATGGGCTATGCCTGCAGGCGGCGTGTAGACGCCTCGTGCGAACTGTATGTCTTTTGGTATGTCAATGACGACCGGCCCCGGGCGACCGGTTGAGGCGACATAAAAGGCTTCGTGCAAAATGCGAGGCAGATCGGCAATATTTTTAACAAGATAATTATGTTTGGTGCAATGACGCGTGATGCCGACAGTATCGCACTCTTGAAAGGCATCGGATCCGATCAAATGTGTGGGCACCTGCCCTGTAATACAGACAAGCGGGATTGAATCCATCAATGCGTCGGTCAGGCCTGTGATGGTGTTGGTGGCGCCGGGCCCTGAAGTGACCAGCAATACGCCAACCTTTCCTGACGATCGCGCATAGCCCTCTGCTGCATGTGCCGCGCCCTGTTCGTGCCGGACAAGAATATGACGGACTTTTTCCTGGTGAAACAACACGTCATAAATTGGCAAAACCGCACCGCCAGGATACCCAAAAATGGTGTCGACGCCCTGATCCTTGAGGGCTTGAACCACCATCTCAGCGCCAGTCATTTCCTTTGACATCATCCTGTCCCGTTGTTCTCTCAAGCGAGGAGCAATAAAAAAGGCCCTCGAGGGGGCCTGGTCAAGCGCCTTTGGCGGCTAGCGGGCCACGTCACCCGCGCCGTCGCAGGCGCGCTTTTATTACGACACAGCCACCAAACATAAGGCGTCCTCTCAGTTGACTTAAGGTTACGAGAGGCCGGCGTGATAATCAAGCCGCTCGCGCCAAAGATGAGAGACTATAATTTGGGCGTATGGATTAACAATGCAGTTTGTTTACCGATGCTGTGGCGCTCAGAGCCGATCATCAGGCCTCAAACTATCGCCAGCACAGCATATCATATCAACTGACGAAAACTCTTTGTCGTAACATTAGACAAAACGACTTTGCGCTTTTGCCGCCGCAATGAAGCTTGCAAATAGTGGATGCGGTTCAAAAGGTCGTGACTTGAGTTCTGGATGATATTGGACGCCAATAAACCATGGATGCTCGGGAATTTCTACAGTCTCCGGCAATAGACCGTCAGGTGAAACGCCTGCAAATACGAGCCCTTTAGCCTCAAGCTTTTCACGATAGGTGAAATTTACTTCATAACGATGCCGATGACGCTCTGAGATTTTTGTTGCGCCATAAATTTCTGCAATACGCGATCCTGGCTTGAGTAAGGCTGGAAAGGCTCCAAGACGCATCGTCCCGCCAAGATCGCCATCGGCTCGACGTTTTTCCAACTCATTACCGCGCAACCATTCCGTCATCAGGCCGACAACAGGCTCATCACATGGACCAAATTCGGTTGAATTAGCCGCCTCAACACCCGCAAGCGCACGCGCGGCTTCAATCACCGCCATTTGCATACCAAAACATATGCCGAAATATGGAACCTTACGTTCTCGGGCAAAACGCGCGGCAAGAATTTTACCTTCAGCGCCGCGTTGACCAAAACCGCCTGGAACGAGAATGCCGTGAACATGATCCAGATGAGACGCCGGATCAGCGCTTTCAAAGATTTCAGACTCAATCCAATCAAGATTAACCTTCACCTGATTGGCAATGCCGCCATGCGCAAGAGCTTCGATCAAACTCTTATAGGCGTCCTTCATTTCGGTATATTTACCAACAATCGCAATCGTTACCTCTCCCTCGGGATTGTTGATCTTTTGGGTAACAGCGCTCCAGCGACTCATGTCTGGTTTTGGCGCAGGCTCGATGCCAAAGGCGGCCAGCACCTGCGCATCAAGACCAGCGGCATGATAGGCTCGCGGAACATCATAAATATTTGCGGCATCGCGCGCTTCGATAACTGCCTGTTCGCGCACGTTGCAAAAGAGCCCAAGCTTGCGGCGTTCCTCACGAGGAATTTCGCGATCTGTGCGGCATAAAAGAATATCAGGCTGAATGCCAATTGAACGCAACTCTTTCACAGAATGCTGCGTTGGTTTTGTCTTTAACTCGCCTGCGCTGGGAATATATGGCAACAATGTAAGATGCACATAGATGCAATGATGAGGCGGTAAGTCATTTTTAAGCTGACGAATAGCTTCAAAAAAAGGCAGTCCTTCAATGTCGCCGACCGTGCCGCCAATCTCGATAAGCACGAAATCAACCGCCTCATTACCCTCTAACGCAAATTCTTTGATGGCGTTGGTGACATGTGGAATCACCTGAATTGTCGCGCCAAGATAGTCGCCTCGCCGCTCCTTATTGATAATGTCTTGATAGATGCGACCTGTCGTAACATTGTCCTGACGAGTAGCAGGCCGGCCGGTGAAGCGCTCATAATGTCCAAGATCTAAATCTGTCTCTGCGCCATCATCCGTGACGAAGACTTCGCCATGCTGATACGGGCTCATCGTCCCCGGATCTATATTGAGATAGGGATCGAGCTTTCGAAGCCGAACTGTATAGCCGCGGGCCTGCAAGAGGGCGCCCAGCACTGCTGACGCCAAACCCTTGCCAAGTGAAGAAACCACGCCGCCGGTGATGAAGATGTACCGCGCCATGGGATTTAACGCCTAATGACTTTCAGACGCTTTGGATAGGCCTACTCACGCCGCGCGTCGCGCTTTCCCCAGCCGATTTCCAAGAAAAGAAAAAAGCCTGCCAGAATGAGGCAGGCTTCTCGACGATTTTACCGAGGCTGCGGCGCTTTAGAGCCGGGGCCCTTCGGAGCCTCTGGCTTGGCTGGAGCCCCAGTCTTTGGCGCTTCAGGAGCCGTTGCCGGGGCAGCCGTCTCTGGCGCGCCCTGCAGACGCTGCTGCTGCGCGCGCTGTAATTGGTCAAAAATAGTATCCTTGGCTGCGTCCGACTTATCGCCCGCTTTCGCGTCGGGATTGACCTCCTTAAGCTTAACCCCACCCTGATCGAGCGCTTTTGTCCAATCTTGGCCGCTATCTGCACGACGCTGCCAAGCCGGCAGTACTGTGAGAGCGATGCTCGTCAAGAAAAAGATCGTCGCCAAAATACCTGTGGCGCGGGTTAATGCATTGGCTTGGCCGCGACCTGTGAAAACCCCACTCTGGCCCATGCCGAGCGCGCCGCCTTCTGATTTTTGATACAGAATAACAATCACGAGAGCCGAGACCACCATCAAGTGAATGGCGATTATAACCTGTTGCATTTAAGACCTTTTCTACATGATTACCCGCGTCGCGCGCTACTAAGGCCGCGCTCTACGCCTTCAAACCTGCGCGTATTTACACTATGACGGCCGCGCGAGAAAGGTCCGTCAGCCTGTTGCCGCAAGAAATCGTCGCACGCAATCAATCTTCGCAGCGGCGACAGAACCTCCAACGGCAGCGTTACAGGCTTCAGATTAGTATTTATTTCCGTCTTGACCCTTCCAGCTACCGCCAACCTCATCAAAGCGGGTCTCGTCTTTAAATTCTATGACCTTGCCTGGTTCAATATATTGCTTTTCTTTGATCATCTGATTTTGGATTGTTGTTGAGTAATAGGCGCTTGCCGAACACCCTTCTTTGATCTTGCCATCTGCTTCCGGCTTGCACTCAAGATGAGCGCCCTTAGGAAACTTCACCAAAGCTGTAAAATAAAACTCGTAGCCAGCATGACCGGCGCCTTCAACATCCAAAGCCCAACCTCGGGTGATATCAAATTTTTCAATAATAGCGTCTGCATCAAATTTCTGTTTTATGACGTTCTCAAACACTTTCCGCACCGCATCCGGCTTGGGCTCGCAATTCATCAGGCAGAAGGCCTTTGCTGGCGACGCGACTGCAAGAACGCCGACAAGCATTAAAGCGATTATTATTAATTTTTTCATGTTTGCCTCTCCCTCCATCTAAATTTTTTAAACCCCGGCGCGCGCCTCGCCAGCATAGAATACAGCATGCGGAGTTGTTTTATTTGATAATTATCAGGCTGCACGGCTTCCGCTTCTGCGGCAAGAGCGCTGGCGCGCGCGAATTGTCGCACAAGCTCACCCATCAGAGCGCAGTTGCGTCATAGGGAGTGGCGCTCTATTCACTGCCCGGCTGTTTCATTCAACACGATGAGGTTTTCATGTCCGCCTTTAAGCTTCTCCTTCTACCGGGTGACGGTATCGGGCCGGAAATTTCTGCTGAAGCTGAAAAGGTTCTGGCGTTTTTAGCAACCACAGGCGTCGCTCAATTTGAGATTGAACGCGGTCTCGTCGGCGGCGCAGCTTATGATGCGTATGGCGTCGCCATCAGTGAAAATGACATGAAATTGGCGCAACAAAGCGACGCGGTTCTGCTCGCAGCAGTAGGCGGGCCAAAGTGGGATGGCGTTCCTTACGATGTTCGTCCTGAAGCCGGCCTGCTGCGACTGCGAAAAGATCTCGCGCTATTTGCCAATCTGCGCCCTGCAATCTGTTATCCCGCGCTTGCTGACGCTTCCTCGCTGAAACGCGAGTTGGTTGACGGCCTCGATATTATGATTGTGCGCGAACTGACGGGAGGTGTTTATTTCGGCGAGCCTAAGGAAATAATTGATTTAGGCAACGGACAAAAACGTGGCGTCGACACCCAAGTATATGAAACATACGAAATTGAACGCATTGGACGCGTTGCATTCGAACTTGCACGCAAACGAAATAATAAAGTGACGTCATCTGAAAAAGCCAATGTCATGAAATCAGGCCTATTATGGCGCGACGTCATCACAACTTTGCATAAACGCGAATATGCCGATGTGACACTGGAACATATGCTTGCTGACGCCCTCGGCATGCAATTGGTTCGCTGGCCAAAACAATTTGATGTTATTGTCACGGATAATCTTTTTGGCGACATGCTGTCTGACGTCGCCTCAATGCTCACCGGCTCATTGGGCATGTTGCCATCGGCGTCACTTGGCGCCGCTGATACGACGGGACAAAGGAAAGCGATGTATGAGCCCGTTCACGGATCGGCGCCAGATATAGCCGGCAAAGGTATCGCCAACCCCATCGCTATGATTGGCTCTCTTGGCATGGCGATGCGTTATTCATTCGACTTGCCAAAGGCGGCGGATGCAATAGATCAGGCAATTTCAGCCGTATTGGCAAAAGGCCTACGCACCGCCGATATTAAAGGTGAAGCAGGCAAGAGCGTGTCTACCCATGAAATGGGCGACGCCATTGTTTCAGAGTTAAAGAAATCACTGAGCTAATAAAAAAAGCCCCGGCGCTGAAAACTGGTCGCCGGGGCTTTTTTGTAAAAAATTTGGATTAGTGCTTACGGCCTTTTTTCTTATCGCCGCCAGTAAATTCGGCACGACAATCAGGCGTCAGCGCGGACAAATGCGCCGAGAGACATTTCTCAACTGCCACAGCGTCGGGGACAGCCGACTCACAAAGGCGATAGGCGTCATTTTCACAAGACGCCTTCTGCTCTGCGGTTCCCTGCGCAACGGCGGGCGTCACTGCAAAAATCGCCACTACAGCCGAGAGCCGAAAAATAGTGCGCATTCATTCATTCCTTCTTGGTTTTGCCAATTTCAAGACTGCCCCAGAACTTTGGGCGGGCCTCTGCCTCCTTTAACCACAAGCGACCTACTCGAGTCGATAAAGGCTTTTCTAATCCCCACAGCCTCATAAAGAGACCGTTGATCGAGCTCGACAAACCCAATTGGTCGAAATTTGCCCCCGCGGGGCTCTCTGCGCTGCACAAAAAGATCAGCTGCAGGGGCACATGAGGCTTCTCGCGCGTGTTCACAAAGCCAGTAGGAGCCCCCAAATAAACGCATTAGGCCGAGAAGGATCAGACATCAGGCGGCGCGCGGGCCTATTCATGAATTCACGGCTAAGACTTGGGTGACTTGTCTTAGGCGGCGCCAGTTGGCTTGCGTTTAACCATTTGGCGCAGCGATTGGGAAAACAGCGAAAAGTCAGCGCATCAGCTTGGAGGAATAGCCAAACAGAATTCTCAATATCTTTTTGCAGGGTCTATTTTTACGGGTTTGACCTTGCGCGGCGTTTGCAGCGCGCCGGCGCACTCCCCATTGGCCGCCACTTTCCCATACTGACAAAGCGAAGGGCTTATGTCTGACGTTTGGAGTTTGGGGGCGGATTGAGGAGCAGCAGCTTGAGGCGTCTCTGGCAATTCTATCCCGACAGGCGATGTTTGTTTTGTCGCCTCAAGGGCGTCGGTAAAAAAATAAGCAAGAACAACAGCCGTCAGGCCGTAAAATATCGCCCAACAAAAAAAACTTAGGGCTGACTTCATGACGGGCCGTCTCTTCACTTAAAGGTTAGCCGAAAGATGAAGCATGATTAGATCGATCGCGATCCAAGACGCAATGCTTGAGCGCATAAATACGGATACTGACACGTAGAGGGCAAAAAAAACCAGGCAGACCAACAATCTATCCGAGAACTTTAACGCATGACGTGAAAATGATCCATCAGTGCGTTAGCATTAGCGTATGAAAACGAATCATTCCGCACTTGCTCTCGTCCTCATCCTGCTATGCGCATCGCCAGCGCAGGCAGATTTTTCTTCCTGCCTCGGCAGTCTTCGTCAAGCTGCAGCTGGCGCGGGCGTGCGACAAGAAACAATCTCTGCTGCAACGGACGGCTTGACGCCAAATGACGCTGTGAGCTTCATGGACAAACAACCGGAGTTCACTACACCGGTTTGGGATTATATTTCTGGTCTGGCCGATGAGGAGCGCGTTGAGGAAGGAAAAACACTTCTTCGTAAATATGCGAGCGCGCTTAACAGCGCACAAGCGCGATATGGCGTAGATCCTGCGACAGTCGTTGCTGTCTGGGGTGTTGAATCAGACTTTGGTAAAAGTTTTGGCAAGCGCTCAGTCGTTCAATCGCTGGCGACGCTGGCGTGTGATGCGCCGCGCCGAAATGATTATTGGCGTAAAGAGTTTATTGCCGCCCTGAGGATTCTTGACAGCGGCGATATTCTGCCAGATGAATTTCTTGGTTCATGGGCTGGCGCATTTGGACATACGCAATTCATGCCCTCAACCTTTCTGACAACCGCTGTTGATCATGATGGCGACGGCAGGAAAAATATCGCCAGCTCAGCCCCAGACGCTTTGGGCTCGACAGCAAATTTCCTGCGTAAAGCTGGATGGCGCGCCGGCGAGACATGGGGCTTTGAAGTCAAGCTGCCAGCCGATTATTCAGGACCATCAGGACGCACGCATCGTCAATCCATGTCCACATGGGAGACCCGAGGGCTTACTAAGATTGATGGCGGCGGCTTAGGCGGCGGTTCCGCCGCCTTGCTTCTGCCCGCCGGTCGCAATGGCCCAGCTTTTTTGGTTACCAAAAACTTTGATGCGATTTACAGCTATAATGCAGCCGAGTCATATGCGCTTGCAATATGCATACTGTCAGACATGCTGCGAGGCGGTCATGGCATTCAAACTCCGTGGCCCACAGATGATCCAGGTCTTTCTCGTGCAGAAAGACGTGAATTACAAGCGTTGCTTAATCGGCAAGGTTATGACGTTGGTGATGCAGACGGCGTCATTGGCGCAAAATCAAAAGAAGCAATTGCCGACTATCAAGGTCGTGTGGGCCTTCAACGCAACGGACGTGCGAGCCTGAAAGTTCTCAATGCGCTTCGCGGCAATTAAAATAGCCTGAGGCTAAATTACTTTTTGCTGTTGTAATGATCTTTACTCGTCAACTTCAGAGACAGGAGGCTCTTCTTCAATCCAAGCTTTTCCGAGCTCCCAGATCACCGCAAGAACGACAGGACCAACAAATAGACCTGGTAATCCATGAGCAATAACGCCGCCAATAACACCAATAAAAATCACGAGCATGGGTGTCGATAGACCATGCGCCAAAAGCATCGGCTTTAAAACATTATCCATATAATTCACCGTCAGCATACAAAGCGTCAGTGCAATAGCCGCCCCTGTGCTTAAGTGCGTCCATGCCCAGAACACAACGGGCGCAACAACAAGCAAGGGGCCAACCTGAATAATTCCGAGCACTAAAATAGCCATTGTCAAAAGGCTTGCGGCTGGGACTTTGGCAAGCGCCATCCCAACACCACCTATAATGGCTTGGCCAAGCGAGACACCCATAACGCCACGCGAGACTGCGTTGATTGTCGCTCCGGCTAAATTAACAAATTGGTCCCCGCTTGATGGATTAATTCGTCGAGCCAAAGCCCGAGTCATGGCTAATAATTGTGCACCCGAGGCAATAACAAAACCACTCAAGAGAACAGATAAAAGAAATTTAAGAGCGCCATCTCCCGCATTACGCGCCGCGCCGAGCATGTATTCGCCGACAGGTTTTAGTTGTGGCGCGATCATCGTCACGGCGCTACGCAAATTAGTGGATGCAAGCTCCCAATAGGAAAATATTTGCGGTCCAACTATCGGCCAATCTTTGACTGTTTCTGGCGGCGGGGGAATAGAAAGATCGCCTGAGTCAATGCCGGCGATAAAATCCTTAACCGGTTCAATAAATCCAAATGCGATCCATGTTGCTGGACCAATAACAAGCACAAGCCCACCAAGAGTCATTAGTGTCGCAGTCAAAATGCGACGCCCGCCGAGCAGAGCGGAAAGTTTTTCAAACAGCGGATAAAAGGCCACCGCCATAACCCCGCTCCAAACAAAGATTGGCGCGAAGGGTTGGATGATGGTGATCGTCCAATAAAACAGTAATCCAATAACCAATATACGAATGGATAATTCGATAAAGCGTGCATTAAAGCGACGCTCAACAGCGTCAAATCCAATAGGTTCGTTGGTCACGCTAGCGTCCATGCTCGAGAAAGATCGGCTATTAGTGGCGATACAACTTAGTCCTGACAAGGGCTGAACTTACAGAATTTAGACATTTCTACGTTTTTTCCTTTAAAAGGACGAAACGCACTCCATGGGATAAACGACATGACCATAAAGTTGCATCTAGGCGATCTACCTAACGCCAAGCCACTCTCCCCAATCGTTGCTATTGACACGGAGACGCTCGGCCTTAACCCTCATCGCGATCGCTTATGTCTCGTTCAACTTTCCTATGGCAATGGCGATGTTGAGCTGGTACAAATCGCCCAGGGACAAACGCAAGCCCCCAATCTGCAGAAATTGCTCGCTGATCAGAGCGTTCTAAAGTTATTTCATTTTGCACGGTTTGACATGGCGATTCTCGCCAAAACTTTTGGCGTCATGCCTGAGCCGGTCTATTGCACCAAAATTGCCTCCAAACTGTGCCGGACGTATACTGACCGCCATGGCTTAAAAGACCTTGTCAGAGAATTACTGGGCGTAGAAATCTCCAAGCAACAACAATCATCTGACTGGGGCGCGCAGTACCTCACTGATGCCCAGCAGGCCTACGCTGCGTCAGATGTGCTTTATCTGCATCAACTGAAAGAACGGCTCGATTCGATGCTGGCGCGAGAAAACAGAACCGCGCTTGCCGGGGGCTGCTTCGCGTTTCTGGCGATTAGAACGCAACTAGATCTTGCAGGCTGGCCAGCGGTGGATATTTTTTCGCACGAGTAAACAAGGCGAGCCCGGCGCCTCGAATTCGCCACCGACCGCCCCGATAATGCAGGCATGAACGACACGCCGCAGGTCCGAACAGGCCGCGAGAGATTAGACGCGCTTACGTCAAAAAGAGAGAGCGCTTTCCCAGCGGCGCTGCGCCATACTGCGCGCGTCGCCAGGCTTCGTCGCTGGATACTTTGGGGCGCGGGCGGTGTGATGGCGCTGGTCGCCATTGGCCTTATTATCAGTTCCTTGAAGTTTCTTCCTGTTGACCTAAGACTCGCGCGCGTTGCGATGAAGGGATCGCAAATTGTCATCGACTCGCCAAAATTGGTTGGCTATCAGAAAGATGGTCGGCCCTATGAAATACGCGCAAAAACTGGCGTTCAAGACATCGCCGCACCCGACGTGATTGATCTCGATCATGTTGAAGTTTTGGTAGAAAACAACGCCAATAGCACCATATCGCTCACCGCAGTAAAGGGGATGTACAGCACCAAGGCTGACCGCGCGGACATGAGCGGCGGCGTTATTATTCATGACCCTAAAAAATTTGATATGCGCCTCGAAACCGCCACAATGGATTTCAAGTCAAGCAAGATGACCTCTAATAAGCCAGTTATTATGAAGCTTGAAGGCGGCGAAATAACTGCAAAAGGCCTTGAGTTCTCACAAAATGAAAGCCATGCTCTTTTTAGCGGCGGCGTTCACTCTACGCTGTATGGCGAAGGCGCCGAGCCTTCAAACGCATTCCACGCAACTCAATGATCAGCATCCTCTTGTATAGAAAACTATTTATTCTAACCATTTCCATACTCCTACTTATGTCGAGCGGGACAGTTTATGGAAAAGGTCGAACAAAGGGCATCCTGCCCGGGGCGTCAGCTAAAGACCCATTAACAGTGGACGCTGCGACGCTTGATTTTTTCGATAAAGAGCAAAAACTCATCTATAATGGCGATGTTTTGGTGGTGAATGGCCCATCCACACTCAAGGCATCCCGTCTTATTATTTTTCTAGACGACGAGAAAAATAATACAAAAAAAACCACTGGCAACGATCGCGTTAAACATATCGACGCTCAAGGGCCAGTAAAACTCGTTACAAAAGATCAAATCAGTATTGGAGACAACGGCAGTTACGACAAAAGTCAGAACAAAGTCTATCTAACTGGAAATGTAAAAATTACGCAAAATGAAACCGTTGTTACGGGGGACAGAGCGATTTATGACGTTGCCACAGGAGAATCCAGCGTTTTTGGCAATGACCTCCAGGGGGGAAAGGTTCGCAGCACACTCACTCCCCAAACAGAATAACTGTTATTTTTTAGCGCTTTTGTGCAACTTGGAGAGCATGCCACGGCGCTTGGCCTCATTGTAGTAGCCTGCAGCATAAAGCTGAATTGCCCGCGCCTCATCGCCATTGGCCAACATATATGCATTGGCGAGATAGGGTACGGCATAGGTCAGGTTTGTTTCAGCATCAAGAAGCCCGCTTGGAGCACCCTCATAGCCCATACTGCGCGCCGTATCGTGCCGAATTTGCATGAGACCAAAATAGGGTCCGTGCTTAGCGGCTGGATTATAGTTGCTCTCACGACGCACCGAACGATGAATGAGAGATTCTGGGATTTGATACAATCGGGCAAAATGCGCAATACGTGACGCTAATCCGGTGGAGCCAACGCTGATTTCTTTATTTGAGCGCGGCTCATCAATGTAGGATTGTGGCGCAGAGGCAATCGGCGACTGTGAGGGGCCGCAAGCTGAAAGACTAAGGGTTGTCAGAATGACGATTGCTGCTGTCTGAACATTGAACCGCATCGCCCCTCCAAATTCTAATTGATAAGAATCGAGCCCTTCAGTGTTCATGGTCAAGTGGCGAAATCGTGACCACAGGCGAAATAGACAATCCTGTCAAGGCATTAGAGCAACAAAGTATATTAATTTAGTAAGTTAATCAGCTTATGACGCAACGGAAAAACTCATTAGCGAGAAGATAAACCCAATTTTTGTTTAATATTCTAGACCTTCCGCGTCAGCAAAAACGCCCAAGAACTTGCCACAGCAAGCCCCCAGCGCTTAACGCAGCAGGCTTGCAGACATGATCGATCCATCTGAACAGATCTTAACGCGTGAACTTTTTATATTTCAGTCGATGCGGGATGACGCTATCAACGCCAAGGCGGCGTTTCTTGTCTTCCTCATAATCAGCGAAGTTGCCTTCAAACCACTCGACATGACTATCGCCTTCATAAGCAAGAATATGAGTTGCGATGCGATCCAAGAAAAAACGATCATGCGAAATAATTACAGCGCATCCAGCAAAATCAACAAGAGCTTCTTCCAGCGCACGCAAGGTATCAACATCAAGATCATTAGTCGGCTCATCCAGCAGCAAGACATTGGCGCCGCTCTTTAACATTTTCGCCAAATGCACACGATTGCGTTCACCTCCAGAAAGCTGTCCGACTTTTTTCTGCTGATCCGCGCCTTTAAAATTAAAAGCCGAACAATAGGCGCGCGAATTTATCTCCCGTTTTCCGAGATAAATGACTTCATTGCCCTCAGATACCTCTTCCCAAACTGTTTTGTCGGCATGTAATGCGTCTCTTGATTGATCAACATAACCAAGCTGTACGCTTTCTCCAATTTCAATGACGCCTTTGTCGGGTTTTTCCTGACCTGTGATCATGCGAAACAAAGTCGTTTTACCCGCACCATTAGGACCAATGACGCCAACAATGCCGCCTGGAGGAAGTTTAAAGGAAAGATCGTCAATCAAAAGCCTATCGCCAAAAGCCTTAGCGATGTGATCAAAATCAATCACATTATTACCAAGACGTTCAGCTACAGGTATGATAATTTGCGCAGTCGTTGGCGCCTTATCATTTTGCTTGGCGACTAGTTCTTCATAACGCTGAATACGCGCCTTGCTTTTTGCTTGGCGCGCTTTGGGAGATGAGGCGATCCACTCGCTTTCCGCCTCTAATGCTCTCTGACGCGCTTTATCTTCGCTGGATTCCTGCGACAGTCGCTTTTGTTTCTGCTTTAGCCAAGTGGTGTAATTCCCCTCATAAGGAATACCGCGACCGCGATCGAGCTCCAGGATCCACCCTGTGACGTTATCAAGGAAGTATCGATCATGGGTGACAATTAATATCGCGCCAGGATAATTCCTTAAGTGCCCCTCAAGCCAATTCACCGTTTCAGCGTCAAGATGGTTGGTTGGCTCGTCGAGCAACAACATATCAGGCTGCTCCAACAAGAGCTTACAGAGCGCAACGCGACGCCTTTCACCACCAGAGAGCTTAGTGACATCCGCATCATCTGGCGGGCAGCCTAAGGCATCCATCGCCTGATCAACCTGACTATCCAGATCCCATAAGCCCTTAGCTTCGATCTCGTCTTGAAGCTTGGTCATTTCATCTGCCGTCTCGTCTGAATAATTCATGGCGAGATCATTATAACGATCGAGAATGCTCTTCTTTTCTGCAACGCCAAGCATGACATTGCCGCGAACATCCAGAGTTGGATCAAGTTGCGGCTCTTGCGGTAAATAACCGACGCGCGCCCCATCAGCGACAAAGCCTTCTCCCGTGACATCTTTGTCTATGCCCGCCATAACGCGCAACAAGGTTGATTTACCTGCGCCATTGACACCCAATACGCCAATCTTAGCGTCTGGATAGAAGGAAAGATGAATATTATCCAAAACCTTCTTGCCGCCAGGATAGGTCTTGGTAAGGCCCTGCATATGGTAGATGAATTGACGCGCCATAGGATGAAGCTCTAACGGGTGATTGAGACTGGAACGATTGGATTGAGACTGAAGCCGTGTTTAATGCATCAGACGGCAGTCAGGGAAGAGCTTTATTCGCTGGTAAAAGGAAACCGACGTCGTTTGACGCCCCTTTCGCGTAGCGCGGCATGAATTGTTGGAGAGATTCGCTCAACAATGACTTTTACGCCCGCGGCGTTGGGATGCAGGCCGCCTTCCTGGGTTAGCGCAGGATCCCCCCCGACGCCCGCTAGAAAATTGGGGTATAGAGCGATGGAAAATTTTCTGGCAAGTTCTGGATAAAGAGCATCAAACTGAGATCGATAGGCCGCAGGCAAGTCGCTTCTTGCAACCATCCCAGCGAGGACGACATGGGCGCCCGCGCGACGAAACTCTCTTATCATCCGCTCAAGATTAGACCGTGTTTCTTTAAGCGGCGCATTATTGAGCATATCATTTGCGCCAAGCTCCAGGATCACTAGATCAGGCCGGGTTTCCGCTGCCGACGTCAGTCTAGCAAGCCCCATCGCAGTCGTTTCGCCTGGCACGCCGTCATTTGCGATTACCACCTCGTAACCTTCCGCCTGCAATCTAAGGCCAAGCATTGGCGGAAAGGCCTCCGTAGGCTTGAGTCCATAGCCAGACACCAGACTGTCGCCAAAAACTAATATCTTGATTGGCGCAGCTTGCGCCGCCGCCCCAAACAGAGTCAGAAAACAGAAAATAACATGCAGCAATAGTCTGACACATGTATTTAGAGTCAACGCCCTCTCCCCTGTTTCAATAGTCACGCAACCACCATCTGGCTGATGCGTAGCTGCTCGCCAGATAGCAACCAAAAAGGCGCGAGATGAATATTTTGCTGATAGGTTCTGGCGGACGTGAGCATGCTATCGCCAACGCCCTCGTAAAAAGCCCGCGTCTGACTAAGCTTTTTATCGCGCCAGGCAATCCGGGAATAGCAGAAATTGGTGAAAAAGCTCTGCTTAATCTCAACAACCATGAAGCAGTTTGCGTCTTCTGCGTGAACCATGACGTCGGCCTTGTCGTCATTGGCCCGGAGCAACCACTGATTGGGGGATTAGCGGACGCCCTCACAAAAGCCGAGATCCCAGTATTTGGTCCGTCACAAGCCGCGGCGCAACTTGAAGGCTCCAAGGGCTTCACAAAAGACCTCTGTCGCGCCAACAACATACCCACAGCCGCCTATGAACGCTTCAAAGATCTGGACGCAGCACTCGCTTATGTGCGCCGCAAAGGCGCGCCTATCGTCGTAAAAGCTGATGGCGTCGCCGCCGGTAAAGGCGTTGTCGTTGCGGCAACTATTGAAGAGGCTGAACAGGCTGTTTTGTCGATGTTTGCGGGCGCCTACGGCGAGGCTGGGGCGGAAATCGTCATTGAGGAATGCTTAATCGGCGAAGAGGCTTCTTTTTTTGCAATTTGTGACGGGCTACATGCACATCCGTTTACAACAGCGCAGGACCATAAACGTGTTGGCGATGGCGATACTGGCCCTAATACAGGCGGCATGGGAGCATATTCGCCGGCATCAATCATCGACGATAGGCTGACGCATCAAATTATGCGAGAGATTATCAATCCGACTCTAGCGGCGATGTGGCGGCATGGCGCACCCTTTAAGGGCATTCTCTATGCCGGTCTCATGCTCACAAGCGACGGACCCAAACTCATCGAATATAATGTGCGCTTTGGGGATCCGGAGGCGCAGGTGATCCTTCCGAGATTACAAGATGATCTCGTTGAACTCATGTTGGCCTGCGCTATGGGAGCCTTGCCGCAAGCGCCTCCACGCTTTGCTGATAATAAAGCGCTCACAATCGTCATGGCTGCACAAAATTATCCGCAGCAACCTGTCCTAAATACAAAAATTCAGGGACTGGAGTTGGCGGCGCAAGATATGAACATCATCATTACGCATGCCGGCACGCGACTGGAAAACAACACGCTCCTGGCTGCAGGCGGACGCGTATTAAATGTGACAGCCCTTGCTACAACAATATCACTGGCGCAAAAAAACGCCTACAAGGCGGTGAAAGCGATCAATTGGCCTGAAGGATTTTATCGCAAAGATATTGGCTGGAGAGAGGTCGCGCGTGAGGAAGCGGCTGCTAAGAGCTAATCTTGAAGCCAATAAATAGCATTCAGAACAGCAAGCACTTTGTAGCGACAAAAAAAGACCGCTGGAAACCCAGCGGTCCAAGTCAAAGGGAGGAAACGCCCAAGGAGGGGCGTGGGAGAATAGTTAATTCCGCTAATGGCAAAATCATGGCGTCGTTGCGCTTTGGGCCAGAAAACATATCAGTGTGGTTTTTGCGTCACATATAGGATTGCGAATGTGCGAAGGACTGAAGCAATCTATCTTTAATCTATATTACAGATAGAACAGCATGCGCCTGAGGCGTAACTGGTCATTTATTCTGATTTCAACCGACCGATATTTCTTATGACCGGTCCAATGTAGTTTTTTTCTTCCCGCCAACATCTGGAAACAAGACGGATAAGCGGCCAGCTCATCCCAGGCCTACAGCCAAACCAGTAGCATTCAGCATAAAACGCCTCACTTTCTGCGGTGAGAGGGCCTTGATTGACAGCTACCTGAAATGTCCCCGTTAATTTTGCACTGCGATATTCGCCATCAAAAACATGAACTACCCTCGCGCCATCGACCTGATCAAAGCTCACAGGCGTGGCATTATTATCGGTATGCGGGGTATCTGATTGAAACTCGTTTTTATAACCCTCTGACATGAATGCGTCTCCCAGAATGATTTTAAATTTTAATCAATTCTGACATAGGCGGCTGAGAGAGGAAAGAGCGGCATTTCATTGTCAATCTCATAAAAGCCAAGTGATTTCGGTAAAAAAATCTTTTGAGACGATGGTTTGAAGCAACCAAAGCCCGAAGGATAGAATTCACAATCACACGGGCGCACGCCATGTTTCCCAATGCATTAGAACTCTACGTCATTTCAACGGTTGTTTGGTGAGAGAGTATGGGGTTGGGAGATATCACTGGAAAGAATTTCTGGCATACAGCCCAGATAAACGACAGCGTATGGGGTGGTCAAAAAAGCCCCCCGCTTTTGATGCAGGCTGACGAGCATAACAAGCGCTCATAAAGCCTCGGCAAAGCGACATTGCTTAAAAACGTTTCAATCGCATTTGAGGCTGACGACGCGCATCAAATGGAAAAGCACATAAGATCTCGGGAATGAAACATACATTATTGGAAGACCAAAATGTTTACAAATAAAAAAGGACCGCTGTCGCCAGCGGTCCAAGTCTAGGGAGGAAAGCTCAGAGGGAATTGAGCCAAGGACTCAAACTGAGCTATACAAGTATCATTGTGCAGCGCAGCATGGTCAAGAGAATTTACTATTCAGTCAGCCTATTAATTGAGCATGGATTTAGTGAAAAAATTCCTATTGACGGCAGCGCATGGTGCGTTAGGTTGTCGCACCCGCTGGTTATAAGACTTTGGGTCTACCAACAGCGATTGTCCAAGTCGGGGAGGAGAAAAGCGGACGCAACCAGCGTCCGCTTTTTTATTTTCGCACGCATGCCCAACATCCAAGTTCAAAGACGACATCATAGTTTGACAGCCATGAGCAGAGGCCGGCTCAGCCTGTAGGCAAAAGGCGTGAACAAAATTTTGTACCGTCATTATTAATTTCCGCGTCGAATAATTTCTTCTCAAAGAAGAAGATCAAAGTTACAGCGGCGTCAGATTTCCCTAAGACAAACGACAAATACGGCGCAATCAACGTCATAATGATAAAATCGGATTCTACTCATCTTTTATATGAGAGTTTAGATGATATTTAGCGCTCAGAATTTCACTTATTTCAAATAGGAAATAATCATGTGATCGATAATTTAAAGCTCATGTAATTGCGTCAATCTATCTAGATCTGTTTAGGATATCATTTTTTAACTTATTAGCGGCATCGTCCTTTTATCCGATCACATCTATTTTCCTAATAGTTAAGGTTTTGAGACGACATACTGAAACCGCCAAGATCCATTAGCGCATCTTGTATGTCAGAAATGGATGCTTATCTGAAAAACGAAGAATTTAAGCAAAAAACAGCAAGACTAGAAATTTAAGCAACACAGCATAAAGAGCCACTATGAAAATAAATCAGCTGGAAGTGTTGATGTCAGTTGCCATATGCCTTGCAATGGCCGTCGTTCTTTACCATGCATGGGAATGGATGATCGGCTCAAGAGACTTGCTTGGAGAGGGCAAAAACTTCATTGACCAGGCTGAACTGGTAAGAAAATACAGCCCCTATATATTTCCAAAAGGATCTTGATATTTATTACCCCTCACTGACTAGGCTACTTTTTTTCATTAATTAATTCTTATGCTCCTATTGGGTCAGCCGATGAATGAATATAAGGCGCTGCCGCGTGAACGAGGCTCGGTTTCTCAAGTTTTGGCATGTTTGTCATTTTCAATATTCAATGTTCATTCGACCGCCAGGTCAGAAAACAAATTAACCCAGCTATGATTAGAACGGGATAAGGTCCTGAATGCATCCAGAATGATGAATCTGGAGCACATACATGGTCATACGCCTATCATTCGTTCCAATCTTTTAGCCCCTGATCCACCGCAGCCGCCATTAAGCTCACTCCAAGCAGAAACCTTTTGCTGTTTCTGATCGTGGCAATTACCGCGTCAAATTTTAAAATATTAAGTTTCGTCCAGAGTGTCGCGCCCTCAAAAGTGACGGCGCGACAAAAGAGCCTAGTGTCGGCATAAGACGAAGGGCGACGCCTAAATCAGCTAGGTGAGCTTAAGCTGTGTATTATTCAGATTTTATTGGAGCAACTTTCTTCTGCTTAGCTGCTGACGCTGGCTTCTTCTTAACTGAGCTGACAGGCTTAATCTCTTTTGGTGGCGCCGTGTCTGATGGAGACGAAGCCTTATCCTCTATCGGCGCAACTGCCGAACTTGTTGGCGTCTGTCCCGATGGGGCGTCTGGCGATTGTGGCGCCGCGCTTACTGGCTCCTTTAAATCTTTTGTTTCTGGAGCAGAAGATGGCGAAGCCTCTGCGATTGCCTGGCTACAGACTTTATAAAAGTCCTGCCAACTCTGGCCATTCAGTCCATTTGCCGCTTTCGTCTCTTGAAAAGTTGTCGCGCAAACTTTGATAATTTCTTCTGGCTTTGCCGCAGAGTAAGATTTTTTACTCTCTGTGGCCGGAGCCTGACATGAGGCATAAAAATCCTGCCAACTTTTTCCAGCTAATTCATTCTTATCTTTTGCAATAACATATTTTGCCGCACATTCTTGCAGTTTTGACTCTTCTGCAAAGCTAAAAGAGGGAAGACATAACGCAAGAACGCCTGCTGTGAGAACAGTGTTTATTTGCAACAAACGGCGACCAATCAGCATCTTTATCTCCAGCAAAAGCGATGTGCCTGACGACATCAGACTATGTTATTCACATTCAGCAGCTTTGTAGGATCCGCGCAAACCAACAATGATGTCATATCTATTCTGCAGTATGATTTCATCCATCTTTCCGCCATTGGACGGCGCAACCCTACACGATAGTAAAATGACCTAATCTTAAACAAAGCGCCTAAAGCTTTGCCAATAATCACAATCAAGTTTCATGCCATGATTAAAATTTGAGCTACCCAGCCTCTTATGTCGACTAGCCTATGGCCGGAATTACTTTAAATAAAAACAATGACTTAATGTATTTTTTCCCGATATCTTCGCTTTTGTCAGTCTTAAAATAAACCGACGCTCTAGTCGCTTGCGTGAATATGGTCGCGCACGATTGGATAAATTTGACTATCCCACCGCTTACCGTTGAACACGCCATAATGCCCGACGCCAGGCTGCATGTAGTGGCTCTTTAAATATGGGCGCAGCCCAGTGCATAAATCTTGTGCTGCTAATGTTTGGCCTACAGAACAAATATCATCACGCTCACCCTCAACAGTGAGCAAAAATGTTTTCTTAATTGCTGCCGGATTTACTGTTCGCTCCTTATATTTAAGTGTGCCCAAAGCCAATTCATGATTGTGGAAGACGCGCTCGACTGTTTCCAAATAGAAGCATGCATCCAAGTCCATGATTGCAAAATATTCTTTGTAAAACTCTTTAATTTGATCAGCCTTTTGATGATCGCTTCCTATGCGTTTTTCAAAAAAATCCATAAAAGCTTTGGAGTGCCGCGCCATATTCATACTCATAAAAGCGCTTAATTGAACAAAACCGGGATAAACAACGCGCCCTGCGCCCAAAGATGTTTCTGGAACACGGCCCAACATATTACGCCTAAACCACTCAATAGATTTTGACGCAGCAAATTTATTAACTTCGCTTGGCTCAATTCTCGTATCGATAGGTCCTGCCATAAGCGTAAGACTTGCTGGCAGATCTGGATCATTATCCTCAGACATAAGAGCAACAGCAGCAAGCGACTGAACAGCCGGCTGACAAACTGCGACGACATGAGTCTGACGACCAATCTTTTTGATAAAATTAATAATATGCTCGACAAAACCATCGAAACAAAAAATCCCCTCATCGAGGGGTATATCTCGAGGATTACGCCAATCCGTCACATAGACATTATGGTCCCTTAAAAGGGTTTGAATGGTCCCACGCAATAAGGTGGCGAAATGCCCTGACATAGGAGCCACGAGCAAGACGTTGGGCTCATTTTGAGACGCGCGTTTGCTAAAACGCCGCAAGGAACAAAAGGGCGTTTCGGTAATGAGTTCATCACTTAATAGAACCCTCTGCCCAGAATCTGGGCATATGTCATAGATATCATAGTCAGGACGACTATGCGTAAAGCCTGTGAAGGCAACAAGCTCCTGAAAGGCCGCCATGTAGCGAAATGGCTCAATGGGGCTTAACCCATACCAGGAATCCAGTATTTTATGGCTTCCGCAAGCCGCCACCCGGATTGACTGCGCGAAATCAGCATAGCTTTGATATGCATTGTAAATCATGAATTATTTTAAAGATCCAATTTTCCATACATGTCGCAGCAATACCTATGCCACTCAGCCTGCTTTCGGTACGACATTTGCTCACGCCTATTCCCAAAGGGGGCTGCGATGACAATCTCAATACCAACATTAACAATTAGCAGTAAAAACTATTCTTCTTGGTCTCTCAGAGGCTGGCTTATGATGAGGATGTCGGAAATTGAATTTAATGAGATTGTGATAAATCTTGAGGATGCCGCCGCACGCGCAGAAATCCTTCTCCTCTCTCCCTCAATTTTAGTGCCTTGTCTGACATATGAGGGAACTAAAATTTGGGATACAATGGCGATTGGCGAGTTTCTAAACGAGATTAAGCCAGAAAAAAACCTGTTACCCAAAGACATTCGAGAGCGGGCGCATTGCCGATCTATATGCGGAGAAATTCATTCTGGATTTAATGCGTTGCGATCAGCCATGCCAATGAATCTAAAAGGCCATTTTCCAAAATTTAAAATATGGTCAAAAGCTCAACAAGATACCGATAGGATATGTCATATCTGGAAAGAATGCATAGACATGTATGGCGGCCCGTATTTATTTGGACATCCAACGCTTGCCGATGCGATGTATGCGCCTGTCGCCACAAGATTTAAAACCTATGATGTTAAGCTCGGACGCACCTGTGAAACATATCGCGACAGGATTCTTGATTGGACATATCTACGCGACTGGACTGTGGAAGCCTTTAAGGAAGAAGAGGCCATTGAGGAATTAGAAGTAGAATTCTAGCGCGAAATCCCAAGTATGAGGCAATTCAAACAATAATATCCAGATTTCTTATAAAAAAATAAACGCTGCTTCTTCAGCTGACACTTATTCTTGCAAAACTCTCATTATCTGCCCTTGTTTCTAGCGGTAAGCGCGCAAGCTTTTGGAGACATCCTGCGCCAACAGAAGAGATCCAGGGTTTCATCACAGTAGTTCAAATTAAGTGTAGTTTAGAATAGATCCTATCTTAAGCGGGCGGCGCACTCTATTTGAAACATCAAATCTGGACCTATTCCAGGGAAACCGTGGCGATTTTGCCACAGTCTCACGAATAAGCGCTAGTTTAGAATAGCTTTATTTGATTTTGGATCTGCATCTAATGAAAAATAATACTCGACATCTGAAGAAGAATGACGAGTTAAAAGTCGAATGCCTGGCTGGAACAAAAACTACTTTATCTTAATCGCCTTATTTATTGCTTTCGGCGGCGCAAATGCAGCCGCGCAGCAGGCTTTGCCGACGATTCACATAACGCATACTCAAGCCAAACCCAAAGTTATCGCAGCCAAGCCACGCCCCCCGCATGCGACGCCAGCCGCAAATCCTCAGCCCTCCAGCCCCTCACCTATTGCCTCGCCCCCTAGTTTTGTCGCATCTGACGGAAGACTTGGCTATGGACCAACAGGCGTTGACGGTTATAGAGCGGCCAACACATCTTCATCGACAAAAACCGAAACATCTGTGATGGACTTGCCACAATCAGTGAGCATCGTCACGCGTCAACAATTTGAGGATAGAAACAGCATAAGCCTCGGCCAGGCTCTATCCTATGTGCCTGGCGTCACTGTTGTTCTAGGCGAAGGCAACACCGACCAGATCAATATCCGCGGCCAGACAACGACCTCTGATTTTTTTCGAGATGGCGTCAGAGACGATGCAGAATATTATCGAGACCTCTATGCAACCGAGAATATTGAGGTCTTAAAAGGGCCGTCCGCACTAATTTTTGGTCGCGGAAATGGCGGCGGCATCGTCAATAGAGTAATGAAAAAAGCCAACGGCGAAACAATTCGCAATGTTGAAGTAAGCACAGGCAGTTTTGGCCGCAAACGCACAACCGTTGATTTTGGACAAGCCATATCAGATCAATTTGCTGTGCGCCTGAATGGTCTTTATGAGCAATCCTACAGCTATCGTAACTTCTTTGCGCTAGAACGCTACGGCATTAGCCCAACGCTAACTTGGAAACCTCAAGAAAACACATTTCTAACTCTCAGCTATGAACATTTTCGAGATCGCCGAACAGCTGATCGTGGCATTCCCTCAACTGGAGGCGTCTTCGTTAATGACACGTTGCTTGCCTATCCAGGCTATCCTTATTCAACCGGCAACTGGACCTACTTTGGCGTAGGAAACCCGTCAGTTGCCCAGGTTAATTATTCAAAAGTAGACCTCAACTCTGTAGATTTAAACCTACAACATAAAACTGACTTTGGCTTAGAAATACGCTCACATACGGTCTACGCTAATTATCAGAAAAAATACCAAAACACTTATGCAGAAGGCCCATTAGAACTTAATGGACCAGGAGTATTTGAGCTCAGCGGCTATAATAGAGATTCCCCAAGAACCAATGTTTTTAGTCAGAATGATTTTATTTATCGTTTTGAGACAACGCCAGAGATCAAACATCAATGGCTCAATGGTTTCGAAGCTGGCAATCAGAAATCCTATAATGGAATTAATTTCCCCTGCTTTAATCTTGATTGCCAGACCCCATCTCTGGATACGCCATATTTTATGCCAACCGTCTATAATCCAATCAGCTTTATTAATGCCGTCCAAAAAAGAAATACAAATTTAGATTTAGCTGCAGCTTATAGCCAAGATCAAATCGCCATCACTAAATTTATCGATGTTATTGCAGGCATAAGATATGATCGCTTTGATCTGCACTTTAAAGGTGGCGATGTTCCGCCAATTGGCAGCGTTGGTCAAACAGAACTTGATGAAAATGGCGGCATAACGAATGCTCAACTGAATAGAATTGATAATCTATGGTCGCCAAGATTTGGCTTAGTTGTCAAACCATTTGAGCAACTATCACTTTATGGCAGCTATTCTCGATCTTATGTGCCGATGGCTGGAGATCAATTTGTTCTCCTCACACCAACACTCGCTAATCTTGCGCCCCAAGGCTTTCAGAATTTTGAAGCAGGTTTTAAAGCAGAGATTATGCCACGCCTATTATTTACAGGCGCGCTTTATCAACTTAATAGATCCAACCAACCTGTTGTCGCAACAGCAACAAACGCCGTTTTAGCGAATACACAGACAAATGGCGGCGAACTCGGACTAACAGGGAACGTGACGGATCTCTGGCAAGTCTCTGTTGGCTGGGGTCATCAGGGAAACTATATCCGACAAATCAACAGCTCTGGCACAGGCAGCGTCAGCCCTGGCTATGGCGTGGGAAAAGACGTTCCCTTTGTTCCAAAAAACA
>DAIRFH010000114.1:0-4279 GCA_036795145.1 Methylocystis sp.
GAACGAATATGACTCAACGTAAATCTAGAAACGTTTTGCCTTTAGCAGACAAAATAAAAATCGTTGATCTGTTACGCAAACATACCAAGCCTATCGGAGATGGTTTGATACAATATGATGCAGGATGGAGCGATGCAAGGATCGCTTCTTCTGTTGGCAATCACGTAAGCGGACCGAATCATGTGCAAATAATTCGCGTGACACAGTTTGGTAAGTTTTTCCACAAAGCTTCCCAGAGCAAAAGCCCTGAAAAAAGTTTTACGGGAGATTTGCTTGCTCGGATTGAGAAGCTCGAATCGAATATGCAAAAGATCTGTGATGCTTTCGGCTTAAACTAAACAGAGGGGCCTTGTTCCCCTTTTACCTACAACAATGGAGAGAACAATGAGCACGCACACATATATGTTTTCAGAACTAAGACCTTATCGCGGCATTGAGCTATTTCTTGCCGGCGAAGCAGAGATGACATATCGCTGGTATCCGCCAGAGCCTGATGTGGGCATTATGTCTGGTGGGGTTGAATACGACATCCACAAAATTAAACTGCATTCTTCTGATCCTAAAAAGTATCCAGACATGGAACTAAAACCAGACAGCGATCTTTACAGAGCTATTGAGGATGCTTTAACAGATCCTGATTATATGCCATACGTTTGCGAGGACATTGAGGAATCTCAACGTCCTTTATACTAAAACAAAAACGGAGAACGAAAATGAAAAAAGGTTTTAAGGCTAAAACAAAACTCGAGCCAATCGAGAAATTAAAAGTTGCATATCTGCACGAAGTTACAGGCATTGACACTCACCAACTCTGCGTAGTGTTTGGAGTTAATCCTGGGCGCATATCAGAAGCAATCACTGATGTTAGATTGGCAGTTGGTTTAAAAATAGACGAAGAAGAAAACGAAGAAGAGCAATAAGGAGAACGATCATGGGTAGCGCAGAACAAAGAATGGAATATGCTATCATAAAAACAATAATCGAGGATGCACTTGATTATGGTTATATGGTAACTCATCACAATGGCGAATATGCTACGGCTATGGTATCTGCGAACCAGCATTATTCGAGAGACAGAATTGAAGATGACCCTGAACCATTAACCAAGGAGCGCGCAACAAACATAATCTTAAAAGAGCTACACTCCACTGATGAAGAGCGATTAATATTCCACGACACAACAGGTCAGCGTTTGGGCTTTGTTCTTTTGGTTTATGGTAATGACGGCTGGGATGTTATCGCCGACCACACCGACAGCCCTGAAATGGACGAGCTTTTAGCAGGGGCCTTTGAGCTGGCCGATAGCTACGCCTTTCATGTCCCCCAGAACCTGTAAAAATGGCCATAGGAGGGCCAATTGTGACCAGGAGCTAGGAAGGTGCCCAGAGCGCCCGAAACTGGCTCCTACGCCCATTTATGGGGCTTTAAACCGACAGTCCAGCCCTAAACTAGGGCCTAAAATCGCCCTATACGGCCCAAAGCTGGGCGCGGGAGGGCCTTTAGGTAGCTAGTAGGGCCTTTACTAGGGGCGGCGCTTAAAGCGCCCCTATGGGCTTTATAGAAGGAGCGTAAATGTGTTTATTCCAGTTTCAGTTGTAGCGTTAATTATGATCTATTGGGCTTGCAGAAAAACAAACAAAGGGAACTGATCATGCAAACTTTTCTTCCAGACAAAAGCTTCGTCAAAAGCGCATATTATCTCGACAACAGACGTTTAGGTAAGCAGCGCGTAGAATGCTTACAGATTTTGAAAGCATTGACTGAGCCGACTTATGGCTGGCAAAATCACCCAGCCGTTAAGATGTGGCGCGGATATGAACATTCACTACTTAATTATAGTCTGTTCATTTGTGATGAATGGATAAAACGCGGATACAAAGATACATGCCGCGATAAAATGATCAATATTGAATTACCAAAAATGTCAAAAGAGCCATTCTGGTTGGGCGATGAAAAGTTTCATGCAAGCCATAGAGCGAATTTAAAAAGGAAAGATCCTGAATTCTATAGCAAATGGGCTTGGGACGAACCTGATTATTTGCCATATATATGGCCTGTTTGATCACAATTGTAAAAAAGATAGCGAAAAAATAAAAAGACGGCTTTTCATTTCTTTCGCTTTAAGGCAATAGTTCGAATCGGATCACGAGGAATGATCCTAATCACACGAGGGAAGTTATGATTGCATATTCAATCCGTAATGACAAGCAATTAACTTTGCGTGCTTTTAGTAGCAAGAAAGCAGCAAAGAGTTACGGAAACGGCCAGCAAGTATTCAGCGATCTTTCTGATTTGAAAGAATCAAGGCTAACTGAAGAAGAAATGCGCCGCGTGTATTCTGCTGTTACTGGTTACGCGATCAAGTCAACTGATCGCGACTATCTCAGCGAAATGCTATTCCGTGCAATCAAGGCTTCAAAGATCCCGTGTTCTGATACAGATTTTGATCTTTCAATTCAATCCACAAAGGAAGAAACCGTGACTGAAGTAACTATTGAAACCAATTCAGATCAAGCGCCAGTTGCAGCTAAAGCTGATAAGGCACCAAGAGGAAGATCAAAAGAGAAATTTGATCCGAACTCTGATGTTTCTTATATTGCGTTTGGTATCGGTTTAAATTCTTTACGCAGAAAGGCTTTAGATTATCTTTGGGGTAAAAAGAACCAAGATGTTCCGTTCGCAGAGATCATTGCGGCAGTATATGGCGCAGATAAAAAAGTCGACGAGTATTTCGGAGCAGGTAGCCTTGTTGTAAAAGGATTAATACTTGCCAGCAAAAATGCGGATGTTAAGTATAACGTCATAAAAGTTGGCAAAGGAAAGAACGTTGCATACAAACTTCAAGCTAAGTGATAAACCTCAGATAAAGTATAGTCACAGAGAGAAGCTTGTGTTTGATGCGATCGCATCCGAACAATCAAATCGTTTGTCAACTCGAGACATCGGGGAGAAAGTTTTCAGAGAAGATGAAGTCTTTCATGTAAAGGCTTCTATCATATCTGCGCTTGCTTCTCTAAAAAGGAAAGTTGAGTATAACAAAGAACCATTCAAAATAGAAATAAGTGGTCATGCCGGCCCTCACCCCATGGAGGTTTGGCTAGAAGGAAGAGACTGAGGTGTTAGAAGTGTCCGACCCATTTGTAATCATGCGTGCAAGGAGATTAGGTTATGAGATCATATCAGACAGCAATCAAGATGCATGGTATCGTGAAGGTAACAGATTGGTCGGGCCTTTTAAAACTCTGGAAGAAGCAGCCGTTGCTGCTATTGATGAAGACTACGTTAGAACTGCTGAGAGGATTTTTCGGGATGATCAAGGGGAGACTAAATGACTTAGTAGATGTGTTTGTAGTAAGCGTTCTTGCTGTATTGCCGATCGCAATTATAGCTATCTTCATGTATGGATTATTTTCATTGTTCGCGCCGAAAGCATGCGCAATGGAAAAGTTAGGAACAATCTCCCGTAATCCATTTATTGGAGACTCAACAAGTAATCCTTTCAGCATGTATAATAATCCGTTCAACCCAAACTCTCCAAGAAACAGGTTTGGGCCATACGGTAATTTCTTCTCTCCTTATTCAGCTAACAATCCATTCGCTATGCAATCGCCAACGATCTATGGCCATGCAGACGAAGGATATGCTGGTGGGGTAGAAGCATCCGAGCCAATGGGCGATTCTGTTGGTGATGGATATGAAGGCAGCTATGCTGCTACTGGTGGCTATCAATAATCAAAGGGAACTCAAGATGACACAATTTAATAAATATGGAGAAACAGCTCTAGGCTATGATATTGAATCGCGTTTGCGTTCGATCTCTATGAATGCGGTGCGCGAAGCTATGATAGCTTATGGAAGGTTTGATAAACCATTTACGGACAACGACGCAGCAATACAAGAGAATATTTTCAAAATCCTTCATTTGCGTGAAGAAGAAAACTTAGACCGTTCAATAGAGCATCATGAACTATCAGACCACACCCAAAAGCCACCTTCTCCTGCGCTCGCCGCGATCTCCAATATGCTGGATAAGATCAATGACGAGACAGCAGAAGAAGTTACCTCGATTGCTAAGGTTAAAGTCGCTTCAGTTAAGCCTTGAGCGTATTAATAGAGGGGCTTTTTAGCCCCTCTAACAACAAGAGAGAAATTATGGGCGATTTCCTACATACACCACCAAACAATGCTCCTCTGGCCATTTACGAGGATGGAGGCGGCATTGTAGAGACTTATTTGAACCAGGCAAATAAGTTTAATCTCGAAGGACGCCGCGTAGAAA
>DAIRFH010000033.1:0-22107 GCA_036795145.1 Methylocystis sp.
AGCGTCAGCCCTGGCTATGGCGTGGGAAAAGACGTTCCCTTTGTTCCAAAAAACACCTTCTCATGCTGGAATAAATATGATTTTTCATCTCTGCTCAACGCTAACCCTGGCGTTTTCGGGATTGGCGCAGGGGTTATTTACAACGCAAAATTTTATGCCGCTTTGGATAATACAGTAATTGTCCCTGGCTACACGCGCGTTGACGGCGGGCTATTTTTTAAAGTGAATGAAAGAATTTCTGGTCAAGTCAATATCGAGAATCTGTTAGGAGCACGATATTATGTTTCCGCAAGCAATAATAACAACATCATGCCAGGCTCGCCACGCGCTGCATATCTAACACTTAATGCGAAGTTTTAACAGAATGCAAAACACATTTGAAAAAAATTGATCTCACGACAACGATGCCCAGCCTCATCTGTTAAACTCTTGCGACTTAGAATTCTATGAGGATAAATATTTTTCCATGAGCTTGGCTTTTTCTTGATCGAATTGCTCATCATCAATTAAGCGAGATTCTCTGCGCTTCACCAACTCAGCCAGCTGAGCCAAATGCTCATCTTCCGGCAAGGCCTCTACTGACACACCAATTTTTTTAGCCTTTAACACTGAACTTATTTTATTTTCTATGGATTGAGCTGCAACCTTGTGAATATTAATGATTTCATGACTAAACGCGCCTTCCTTGATAATCAGAGCTGTCATCATATTGCCAGGCTGAGAGATAATATCGGTAATTTTCTCAAGCAGAATTGTTTTTGATTTAAATCCGAACAAGAGACCTCGACACAAAAGCAATATCCTGCGATCAGTAACCAGGATCAACCACATATCTTGGTTTAAGACACCCTCGCCAATTGCAAAAATCTGCTCCTCAGGAAAAATCGCATCCTCAACATCATTGAGAGCGCGACGAGACAAGGTTAGATGACCCCCGGTTTGCTCGATGATTTGCCGTAGTCTTCTTTGGACTTCTTCAGGCGGAGCGCTTTTATAATCAAAACCCATTCCAACCCCCAAGTGTTGCTCGACGTTGGCTACTCAACGCATGCATTAGATAAGACATTGAGAATGTGAGCATTCATAGCAAATATAATGCTACAAAAAAGGAAATCTATAGCATCCCAAAGCAATTTTAATCATGGCTAAATTAGTTTCTACAGCGCATTTTAAAAATCTTCGCTCTTGGCGAACGCCGGTCCTCAGACGGGCAAGAACACTTTTACCCAATTTTATAACAAGAAGATTAAATAAGTGGACATGTTAGATCGATTGCCTGCACGACCATTATTTATGGCGATTGGCGCATTTACTTCTGGCCGAACTCAGCAAGTGCTAGGGTCTTCAGAAAATGAGTATTAGACATGGCAATGATCTCACCTGCCGACAAACCGGCAAGAACCTCAACCGAGACCTGATCTCTCTCCCCTAAATCAACACTGCGATCCTCAAATCCTGCATTTGTTCTCACAAAAACAATAGGCTGATTATTAATCGTTTGAACAGACTGCAAAGGGATGATTATTTTTTTTGCTGTACGTGATTTCTCTATCTCTGCCGTCAATAAAGTTCCAGGATTAAGCGACAAATTTGGCGTATCAACATAAGCTATTACTTTCGCCATTCGTGTTTCTGGCGTAATCACAGGATTAATAATTTCTATTTTTCCGTTATATTGAGTGCCATCTGGCGCAATAAGCGTTACATTTTGACCTCGACTTAATTCAGGAAGATTCTCAATCGGCACTGACAAATATAGCTCAATCTCAGATAAATCTGCGATCACATAGAGCTGCGTATCGCCCGAAACAGGCTGCCCTAAATTAACCAGTCGCTCTAAAACCTTACCCGTGATTGGCGCAAAAATTTCCTTCTCACGCAAGCGAGCAAGCGGCTGATTGCGAAGATGAGCTATTTCCTCTGCGCTCATATCGAGGGAAGATAACTTTTGTCGCGCAAGATCCAGACGCAATTGCGCCTCTGTATAGGCAGCTTTAGCTTTGAGATAGAGATTTTCGGCTGTAATCTTCTTTTCGAAAAGACCTTTTTCTCGTTGATAAAGATTTGTTTGGAGCTCTGAACCAACTAAGGCAGCAAGATACTCACTTTTGGCCTCTGCGATCTCGCGAGAGTCAATAATGGCAATAACTTCATTTTTTTTAACATTTGCGCCAAGACGCACTCGTAACTGAGAAACAACGCCCTGAACCTTAGCCGCAACGCGGACAAGGCTTGTTGAATCAGCTTCTACAGTACCCGCTACACTAAACTTCCTTACAATATCTCCAGAACCAACTGGCCGGGTTTCAATCCCCTGATTAGAGATTTCAGCTTGTGTTAGTGAAATGACATTCTTGCTGTTTGATGGTGGGCTTTCATTTAGGGCATCATCCCGGAAGCGATGATAGCCCCCCTGAATTTTCATAATCATCAACGATATTGATATGCCTGCGGTAAAGCCCGCAAGAACTAGCAGCAAGACAATCATGCGTTGAGATGGAGGCCGCATCCTCTCGTTAAAAATCTTTGCGACCCTATCAAAAAAAGAGAAAAACAAATTACGAATTCTTAAAAACCTAACATTCATAGCAATTCTTCCAAAATTTTTAAGAAAATCCCAAATAATTTTATAGTCTCTACTCCGCTTCTTTTGACATTAATTTGTTTGAAAAAATATTTCCTGGGAGAACCATTATAAGCATCATGCCTAGAATATCTCTACAGGCTATTTGGTAGCAGCCATAGTTTTAAAAAGGAAAATCCAACCCTAATATATCAATACGAGCTTCCTCCGTGTTTGCTACTGGCGACCACCATAAGCCAAGCTCATCATGATAATAGATAGGGCCGTCAGGAGCGGTATAATTCCAAAATATTTCTGTGGTGAAGTCGTCACACCAATCATCTACGCCCTTTACAAAAATGTCAGAGGCAACTTTTTTCTTTGCCGCCAAGATTTCTTTGCGCATGAAATTTTTCATCTCTGAACTTTGCCCATTGTTGCGAGCAATCCATTGCCTAAAAAATACATAATTAATTTTGACATCATCTGCTCGGCACAGCTGCTCCGCATAACGCGCTGCGGCATATGTGGTGGCAATAATGGTCGCATCCCCTACTCTGACTAAATCAATATCTGGTAATTTTCTTTGATCTAGCGCCTCATTTCGCACGCTAGGAGCCGACGTAATACGATATTCTTGAGCAAAAGCTGTAGAGCTCGCCAATAGTAGAATAAGGAAACAAAACCTCATGCTGACCTCATCAATCACAACCTGCACCCTCCTTTAGGTCTTTGGTGATCTTGCATTATTGCAAGCTCTCAACATCAAGAAGGGAGGATTAAATTAATAAACGATAACAATCGACAGATGCTTGTTAGCTTAAAAATACAGATGATGTGGACGTTATAGACAATAATGATAGTAGCGCCAAATGACGCATCTAAGACTTAGGTCATCGATAGAACATAATTTATTTATGATGGGCATGTAATTTTGTGGTGCCGACTACAGGATTCGAACCTGTGACCCCATCATTACGAATGATGTGCTCTACCAGCTGAGCTAAGTCGGCAATGATCGCTCATAGATAATATACCGCCCTCTCATATCGGCGCCGCTGAGCTTTTTCAAGTCAAACCGAAACTTGGCAGGCCCCTAAAGCTTTGAAGGAAGATGACATCCATGTGAATTTCCGCCCTCGCTTGGAAAGGCGGCGACTCCGTCTCGGCATAGAGCTAGTTTTTACCTGTCTGATCCGCAGACAAGCTTTCCAGCGCCTGTTGTCGCAGCTTCTCTATTTCTGCACGCGTCTTCTTCGCCTCTGCACGCGCCGCTTTTGCTGATCGCCGCACGGGAAGATGTTTCATCCATGTCGAAAAGCCGCCAGCGATAACGCCCAAAGCCATGGCGGCAAGCACTACCGTGTAGAGCGGCGCTTCAAATGATGGTCCAGAACCATCGGTCACAAATGGATCCAGCCCAATACGAACATATCCACGGTTGGCCATAGCAAAAAAAAGAATAATCAGAGCCAATGGAACAAAAACAAGGATTCGAAACGCAGATTTCATCTCAGGATCCACAGCTCATCATTGGTAACCCAACAATCTCGACCAACACATTCATTGGTAACATTAGTTTTGCGACCGCAAGCACCTGACAGCGTAATGAGCGCCGCACAGCTCAGAAGAATTAGCCTGTGTAATTGTCGTTGAGACGCTCACGTAATTCCTTGCCAGTTTTAAAAAATGGCACGCTTTTCTCATCGACTGACACTTGCTCGCCTGTTCGGGGGTTTCGACCCGTACGGGCCTCACGCTTCTTGACCGAGAATGCGCCAAAGCCGCGAAGCTCCACCCGATCGCCCCGCGACAAAGCCGATGTGATCTCATCAAGGATCGTCGTCACAATTGTCTCGACATCTCGTTGGTAAAGACTGCCATTTCGGCGAGCGATGCGCTGAATAAGTTCTGATTTGATCATACTAGCGTCCATAGAAGAAAATAATCCGAGAAAAGGTCAAATGTCGCTTAATCAGGGAAAACCCTGCCAAATAGCTAAAAGCCCGTCAAGACCACCTCTTTTTTCTGCGCGGATGGTCTCTTGAAATGCGTCTGCAAAAGATCCCAGACCAACCAACCGCGCGAGTGTCTCTGCCCCCTCCAAAAGCCCAAGCCGCTCTAGGCTTGATTTTTTCTTCCAGTCACGGACAGGCAATTCCTTGGCCAGCTGTTTATTTGCCTCTAACCATTCAATAGCTTCACGCTCACCACCGATCATGTCAACAAGCTTCAACGGCACCCCTTGGTGTGCAGTGAATACCCGGCCATCAGCGACACTGGCGAGCTCTGCGTCATCGAGACCGCGACGCTCCTTCACCAACCCTTTAAACCACTCATAGGAATCCGCCACGAGACTTGCAATGGCGGCCTTCGCCGCCTCGCTAGTAGGCTCAAACCCATTGGGAGAAGCTTTCAGAGGCGAGGACTTAATTTCTTCCACCTTCACACCGACTGTTTCCATCAGTTTATGAAAGTTTGGGAACTGAAAAAGCACGCCAATAGACCCAACAAGTGAATTGCCCCGAGCAACAATCCTGTCTGAAGCAAGCGCAGCAATATAGGCTCCAGACGCCGCAAGTGTGCCGACAACAGCAACAACAGGCTTCTTAGCGCTCACACGCCGCACTTCATCATAAAGCTTTTCAGAGCCGGCCGTTGTTCCACCTGGACTATCAATCGACAGCAACAAGGCTTTAACCTTATCAGACTCGCCAATCTTCTTGATGAGATCGAGCGTATCCTTGTCGCCAGTAATGATCCCCTGGATTGATAAGCGCGCAATGTGAGGCGTTAATTTATCCGCCGGACCATCAAGATCTGTTGATTTTAAGGCAAAGGTCAGAACCGCCACCCCTACCGCCCCGAGCGTCGCTGCGCGCCACCATCCAAGCTTACGACGCAGTCGGCGGCGATCAATGAGGTAGTCTGTTGGAACCGCCATCTCAACATGTCCTTCGTGTTGGTTATAGCTCTACATTCAAATAATGCGATTATTCTTGTATGGAAAGCTTCGCATCGCGTTGCGTCGATTCAAAAACCCACGCCAAATAATCATCATCTACTGCATCAACATCAACGCGAAGAATTTGCGGAACCTTATAGCTGTGGCGTTCGCGCACAAAAGCTGCAAGCGCAGGATAATCTTCCCGACGATGTTTCATCTGTAAGAGATATTCGTTGTTCTCACAGAATTCGCCTTCCCATATATAATAGCTGAGGATGGACTTAACCTGGACGCAGGCTGCAAGCTTTGCATCAAGAACGGCGCGAGAAAGTTCTTTCGCCCTGCCAGCGTCATCAATTGTTGTGACAAGCACAGCAAGCTCGAGGGGCATTAGCCGCCCACCACGGTTGTAAACACCTGACCGCCGCGTGCGAGCGTTATCTTCCAATAATAGGCCTGAGCCGTCGTTACTTTTTCCAAATCGCGCGTTGATCCGATCTTTTGCTCATTGACTGCTAGGACGACATCTCCGCGTTGAAGATTGAGTTGTTGGGCAAAAGAGCCATCCTCAATTTCTGTAACAACGACGCCTGTCGTTGCGCCCTGCACTGACATTTCCTCCGCCACCGCAGGCGAAATATTGACAACTGTCGCGCCTGCAAAGGGCGTCTGCCCTTTTAATTTGATTTGATCACGCGGTGGGGTTTCAGGCGCTGGAACAAGCTTGAGCGTTACAGTTGTTTTCTTTCCGCCACGCAACACGCCCAAAACTGCTTGCCCATCCAGAGGCTTCATCGCAAGACGATAGCCGACCGCCTCAGGATCATCGACCGCTAGGCCATCTACGGATGTGATCACATCCCCGCGCCGCAGACCTGCATTTTCTGCAGGACCTTTCTGCTGCACATCTGTCAGCAAAGCGCCTGCTGGGCGCTCCAGACCAAGCCCTTCAGCGATTTCTTGGGTTAAGGCTTGTAACGACGCGCCAAGCCAGGGACGCTTGACCATTTTTCCGCCGCCCTTAGCGGTTGCTATAATATTCTTGACCATATTTACTGGGATTGCGAAGCCAATACCAATCGATCCGCCTGATTTCGAAAAGATCGCGGTATTAATACCGACTACACGCGCATTCATGTCAACCAAAGGGCCACCCGAATTACCTGGATTAATCGCCGCATCGGTCTGAATAAAAAATCCATAGTCAGAAATACCGACATGTGTTCGCGACAAAGCTGAAACAATACCCTGCGTTACGGTCTGACCAACGCCAAATGGATTGCCAATCGCCAGCGTGAGGTCGCCAACCTCTAAAGCGTCTGAATCGCCAAGCTCCATGGTTGGGAAACTTGATCCCTCTTTAAGTTTTAAAACCGCCAGATCCGTTCGCGCGTCTCGCAACAAAATTTGCGCAGGAATTTCTCTTCTATCTTGCAAGGACACTTTAACATCCGTCATTCCCTCAATGACATGATGATTTGTGACAACAAGACCACTAGGATCAACAATAACACCAGATCCAAGAGATTGCGATGTCTCGCGTCCCGACGGACCTCCACCGCCAAAAAAACGTCGAAAGATCGGATCATCTATAAATGGATTTGCAGGCATGCGCTCAACACGAGACGCAAAAACATTAACAACCGCCGGCTGCGCCTTTTTAACGACTGGCGCAAAAGAATAAGCAATCTCAGCGCGGGACTTTGGAACGGCTGACGAGTCAGACGATTGCGCGTAAACGGGCATAAAGATCGCCGAAAAAACGAGGGCTACGGCAGCTGATGCGCTCGCATAAGTTACAAAAGCAAAATTACGCAGATTAAAACGCATCTCTTGCTCCCTTAAAAAGCTAGGCAGACGGGAATGATCCGCCAATAAAAAAGACGGCTAGGAGCCGTCTTTCTAACACGCTTCTAGAAACACGCTTGACTTAAGCAGCCTCACTCTCGTCAACCTCGACTGGGCCTGAATCTTGGCCTTTAGCGTCAAGGTCACGATCTACGAATTCGATGACAGCAAGCGGCGCATTATCGCCAAAACGAAAGCCTGCTTTCAATACGCGGGTATATCCGCCATTGCGCGCCTTGTAACGCGGCCCCAAAACGTCAAATAGCTTGCCGACGAGTTTGACGTCCTTGATCTGAGCAATCGCCTGACGACGGGCATGAAGATCGCCGCGTTTACCAAGCGTCACAAGCTTTTCTACGACAGGTCGAAGGTCTTTCGCCTTTGGCAGCGTGGTGACAATTTGCTCATGTTTAATGAGCGCTTGCGCCATATTCGCAAACATCGCCTTGCGATGTTCATGCGTTCGCCCAAAACGACGTTTTTTATGTCCGTGATACATTTGGCTCTCCGTTGTTTATACGGCCGCCGTGCCAAGGTACGGCCGTGCTTTATTTCGCGCTAAACGCGAATGCTTAGTAATGCTCCTCGAACCGCTTGGCGAGGTCATCAATGTTTTCTGGCGGCCAACCTGGGACATCCATTCCCAGATGGAGACCCATCTGAGCAAGCACTTCCTTGATTTCATTAAGCGACTTGCGGCCAAAGTTCGGTGTGCGGAGCATCTCTGCTTCTGACTTCTGGATCAAATCACCAATATAAACAATATTATCATTCTTTAAGCAGTTGGCTGAGCGCACTGACAGCTCAAGCTCATCGACCTTCTTCAACAGCGCAGGATTAAAGGCGAGCTGAGGAATGGACGGCGCGGCCTCTTCACGACGCGGCTCTTCAAAGTTCACAAATACATTGAGCTGATCTTGAAGAATACGCGCTGCAAAAGCGATAGCGTCTTCCGGGGTGATGGCGCCATTGGTTTCAATTGCAAGCGTCAATTTGTCGTAATCTAGAACCTGCCCTTCGCGCGTATTCTCGACGCGGTAGCTGACCTTCTTCACCGGCGAATAAAGACTATCAACCGGTATCAGCCCAATTGGCGCATCTTCCGCGCGATTACGATCGGCAGGCACATAGCCCATGCCTGTAGAGATCGTAAATTCAATGCGCATTTCCGCGCCCTCATCGAGGGTGCAGATAACGAGGTCTGGATTAAGAACCTGAATATCGCCGCCAGCTTGAATATCTCCAGCGGTTACTGTTCCAGGGCCAGTCTTTTTCAGCGTGAGGCGCTTAGGGCCCTCACCCTGATATTTGATCGCGATATCTTTGATATTCAGAACGATATCGGTGACATCCTCGCGCACGCCAGGTATCGACGAAAATTCATGCAGCACCCCATCAATATGAATTGATGTGATTGCCGCGCCCTGAAGCGATGACAATAAAACGCGACGCAGCGCGTTGCCAAGCGTAACGCCAAAGCCGCGTTCAAGCGGCTCAGCAATTGCCGTGGCCATACGACGCGGATCGTCTCCCGCCGTGACCTCAAGCTTATTTGGCTTAATCAGTTCCTGCCAGTTCTTCTGGATGCTCACTGGGGCGCCTTTCCTTGAAGCTCCGGTAAGCGCCCCCGACAGATCCGTCGGGTCAGCGCATGAATGCATGATGGTGAATATGCGCGCAGCCTAGGCTGCGCAGTGAAGTGTATTAGACGCGTCGACGCTTACGTGGACGGCAGCCATTATGAGGTATCGGGGTCACATCGCGTATAGAGGTGACAGTAAAGCCCGCAGCCTGTAATGCGCGCAAAGCCGACTCACGACCAGAACCCGGTCCAGACACCTCAACTTCAAGCGTCCGAACGCCATGTTCTCCAGCCTTACGTGCAGCATCCTCAGCCGCCATCTGGGCCGCATACGGCGTCGACTTACGCGAGCCCTTGAAGCCCATTGTGCCGGCCGATGACCAAGACACGGTATTGCCCTGAGCGTCAGTAATCGTGATCATTGTGTTATTGAACGTCGAATTCACATGCGCGACGCCTGACACAATATTCTTGCGTTCGCGGCGGCGTACGCGTGTGGTGTCTTTGGCCATTTTAAGTTCCTTAGTCCTTCAAACGCGCCCGTAACGCCAGGCGCTGGGGATGAGCGCTACAAAAGCGCATAAAAATTACTTCTTTTTGCCAGCAATCGGCTTTGCCTTGCCCTTGCGCGTGCGCGCATTGGTGTGGGTCCGTTGACCGCGAACAGGCAACTGACGACGATGACGCAACCCGCGATAGCACCCAAGATCCATCAAGCGCTTGATATTCATCGCCACTTCACGTCGCAGATCGCCTTCAACGAGATAGTCGCGGTCAATTGTCTCACGGATCTGCAATACTTCTGCATCAGTGAGCTGAGACACGCGTCTCTCAGATGGGATATTGACCTTCTCGCAGATTTCGACAGCCTTTTGAGCGCCTATGCCATGAATATACTGTAAGGCAACAACAACACGCTTATTTGTCGGGATATTAACACCGGCTATACGGGCCACTTCACTTCTCCATTTCGAGGCAATGCACAGAGCGTCGCCGGAATAACCCACGTCCGGTGGAGGCCGGCCCATGCGGGTAATTGATGTATTTTGGGTTTCTAAGACGCAAAAACAGAAGCCCTCGATTGAGAGCTCCCTAAAAAATACGTCGTTGAAGAGCCATTAAAGAGCGCTCGCAGGAGAGTCAAGCAGAAACGATCCATTCTTGGCGAAAATCCATCAGACTCTGATATTAGCTTATTAGCCAGCAATTTGTTGATTGATTGCAGCGGTGACCATGTCAATTTTAGCCATGCCGTCAACGCATTTTAACTCGCCTTTTTGGCGGTAGTGATCTGACACTGGCGCCGTCTGCGCCCGATAGGTCTCTAGACGAGCCCTAAAACTCTCAGGATTGTCGTCTGCGCGAACATGCTGACCGGCAGCCAAGGTCTCAGCAACACGCTGACGCATCCTATCAACCAGCACGTTTTCATCAACAATCAACTCGACAACTGCGTCAAGCTTTTGCCCCTTTCGCGCCAACAAAGCGCGAAGAGCTTCCGCCTGAGCGACCGTTCTGGGAAAGCCGTCAAGAATAAACCCATTCAGGCAATCGGCGGCATCTATACGTTGGTCGATGATACCAATGACGACATCATCAGGCACCAATGCGCCAGATTCCATTATGGCCTTCGCTTGAAGTCCAATCGGTGTTTCAGCCGCAACCGCCGAGCGCAACATATCACCGGTTGAAAGCTGCGGAATACCATACTTTTCTACCAGACGCGCTGCTTGTGTGCCCTTGCCCGCGCCCGGCGGACCGAGCAGAACAAGCCTCATTTACGACGTCCCTTGAGCTTTGTTTTACGGATCAACCCTTCATATTGCTGTGCCTGCATATGACCATGGATCTGAGAAACAGTATCCATCGTCACACTGACAACGATCAACAAGGAGGTTCCGCCAAAATAAAAGGGCAGATTGGCATAAGCAATGAGACCCTCTGGCAACAAACATATGATCGCGAGATAAAGGGCGCCAAGCACAGTGATGTGCATAAGCACGCCATCAATAAATGAGGCTGTGCGTTCGCCCGGGCGAATTCCTGGAATAAAGCCGCCATGCTTCTTCAAATTGTCTGCTGTTTCAGTCGGATTGAAAACAATCGCCGTGTAGAAAAAAGCAAAAAAGACAATCAAGCCAACATAGGCCAGCATATACAGCGGACGCCCATGACCAAAATATGCAGAGACCGTCGCAAATATGCTGTCCGAACCAGTGGATTGATAAAAGTTCGCAACAGTCGTTGGCAGCAAGAGTAAAGACGACGCAAAAATCGGAGGAATGACGCCAGCCGTATTAAGTTTAAGAGGCAGAAACGACGTCTGCCCTTCATAAACACGATTGCCGTGCTGACGCTTGGGGTAGGTGATCAACAAGCGGCGCTGCGCGCGCTCCATAAAAACAATAAAAGCGATGACAAAGAAAGACATGGCAATGACGCCAAGTATAAGCCCAGTCGATATCGCGCCCTGACGGCCAAGCTCAAGGGTCGACACGATCGCAGATGGGAATGCAGCGACAATACCTGCAAAAATAATCAATGATGAGCCGTTACCAATACCACGAGAGGTAATTTGCTCGCCAAGCCACATCAAAAACATTGTGCCGCCGACAAGCGTTACAACAGTTGTTATTCGGAAAAATAACCCAGGATCTGTCACAACGCCCGCCTGGCCTTCAAGGCCAATCGCCATGGCATAAGCCTGGAAGGTCGCAAGCACGACTGTGAGATAACGCGTGTATTGATTCAGAACTTTGCGCCCCTGCTCGCCCTCTTTTTTAATGGACTCGAGGGATGGAAATACGGAGGTCAATAATTGGATGATAATTGATGCCGAGATGTAAGGCATAATATTAAGCGCAAAAATCGCGCGGCGCTGAACAGCTCCGCCCGCGAACATATTAAAAAGCTCAAGCATACCCTTCGATTGGCCAAAGAAGCTTTTCGCAAAAGCATCTGGATCAATGCCTGGGAGCGGCACATAGGTGCCGAGACGATAAACGATCAAAGCGCCGAGCGTGAACCAAATGCGCTTTTTAAGCTCATCAGACTTGCCAAAGGCGGAGAGGTTGACGTTGGCTGCGAGTTGCTCGGCTGCCGATGCCATGGAAGGTCTCCCCTTTGATGCGCCGCTTGCGCTGCTGCGTTTGGTTTGTGGTTATCGAAGGCAAACGCTTTGATGGCCTTCAAGAGTTCATAACGATTAGATAAGACAGTGCAGCCGTTCTTTCGAGCGGCTGCACGATTGTTTTGATTTAAGCTGAGGCGACGGCTTCTGCTGCAAGCAGCTTGATCGTGCCGCCCGCGCCTTGAATGGCCGCGATCGCGCCCTTTGACGCGGCCGCAACCTCGAAAGAGAGCTTCGCCTTAATTTCGCCCTGACCAAGAATTTTTACGCCGTCGCGAGGTTTGGCCACAACACCAGCAGCGATTAAGGCATCAAGGGTTACAGGGTTCTGGACATCAAGTTTTCCAGCGTCAACAGCCTGCTGAATCCGTCCGATGTTGACTTCATTATAATCAGTCGAAAACGGATTATGGAAACCTCGCTTAGGCAAGCGACGATGCAGTGGCATCTGACCGCCCTCAAAGCCTTTAATCGCAACGCCCGTGCGCGCCTTCTGGCCTTTAACGCCGCGTCCGCCGGTTTTACCCTTGCCTGAGCCAATGCCGCGACCAACGCGGATACGATCTTTGCTCGCGCCAGGATTATCTGTGAGTTCGTTAAGTTTCATTGCCGCGCCCTCACTTCTCGTCGATGATTTTGACGAGATGCGCCACCTTGGCGATCATCCCGCGCACGGCAGGGGTGTCTTCCAGCTGACGACGGCGTCCAATACGCGTCAGACCGAGGCCGACGAGCGTTTTGCGCTGACGCTCAGGACGCCCGATAGAACTTCCGGTTTGCTCGACTGTGATTTGCTTGCTCTTTGCCATGGCTGAGCCTCCTCTCACGCGTCTACTGCGTCAGCGTCGACGCCCTGGCGACGGGACTGCAGCACAGAAACCTTTAATGACCGCCGTGCAGCGACGGCGCGAGGCGAGTCTTCACGCGTTAGAGCATCAAAGGTCGCACGGATCATGTTGTAAGGATTTGATGATCCCTGGCTCTTAGCGACGACGTCATGCATGCCCAGAGTTTCAAAGACTGCGCGCATTGGTCCGCCGGCAATAATCCCAGTGCCAGCTGGCGCAGCGCGAAGAACAACGCGACCAGCGCCGTGACGTCCAAAAACATCATGATGCAACGTGCGGCCCTCGCGCAAAGGAACGCGGATCAACCCGCGTTTGGCGGCTTCCGTCGCCTTGCGGATCGCTTCCGGAACCTCGCGCGCCTTGCCATGACCAAAGCCGACACGACCTTTTTGATCGCCAACGACAACGAGGGCGGCAAAACCAAAGCGACGCCCGCCTTTCACAACCTTGGCGACGCGATTAATATGAACCAACCGGTCCACAAATTCGCTATCGCGCTCTTCCCGATCGCGACCGCGACCGCCTTCACTTTCACGCGCCATTTTCTCTTCCGTCACTTACGCAACGCCGTAACGCTGCTCGCTTCGTAATATGCGCCGGGCATCGCCCCGCGTCATGCTTAAAACTGTAGACCGCCCTCACGTGCGCCTTCGGCCAAAGCCTTCACACGCCCATGATACATATAGGCCCCACGATCAAAGATGACCTGCTTGACGCCCTTTGCCTGAGCGCGTTCAGCGAGAAGTTTACCCACAAGCTTCGCTGCCTCAACATTTGCGCCGGTCTTTAAGCCCGCGCGATTTTCTTTCTCGATCGAAGAAGCCGCGACAAGAGTCACACCCTTTTCATCATCAATGATTTGCGCGTAAATCTGCTTCGATGAACGAAATACAGATAGACGCAAGCGCCCATAGGCGCGCTCGCGGATCGCGCGGCGAACGCGGGCCTTGCGGCGCAATTCGACTTTCACATCCTTGGCCATAGCGCCAGTCCTTACTTCTTCTTGCCTTCCTTACGGAAGATGAACTCATTTGCGTATTTAACGCCCTTGCCCTTATAGGGCTCAGGGCCGCGTAATGCGCGGATCTCTGCGGCGACCTGGCCAACTTGGCGTTTGTCTATGCCGCTTATCGTTATTTCCGTTGGCTTGGGCGTCACAATCGTGATGCCTGCCGGGATCGGAAAGTTTACGTCATGCGAATAACCTAAGGCGAGTTGCAGTGTTTTGCCCTGAACAGCAGCACGATAGCCGACGCCGGTGATTTCAAGCTTTTTCTCAAAACCTGCCGTTACGCCAACCACAAGATTATTCACTCGGGCGCGGGCTGTTCCCCACATTGCCCGGGCGCGCTTACTACCGTCACGCGGATCTACCTTGATCTGATTGTCCTGCAAAACGACAGTGACGTCGTCAGGCGCAACAAATTCGAGCTGACCCTTTGCGCCCTTAATCTGGACGAGCTGTCCGTCAACCTTGGCTGTCACGCCAGAGGGAACGACCACGGGTTTCTTGCCAATACGAGACATTGCTAAACTTCCTGTTTGCCGAGGCGCAAGGTCAGAAGACCTTGCACAGCACCTCGCCGCCAACATTATTTTCGCGCGCGGCATGATCCGCCATTACGCCCTTTGGCGTTGAGACGATGGTAACGCCGAGGCCATTGGCGACACGCGGAACAGCGCTTACAGCGGCGTAAACACGGCGACCAGGCCGCGATACGCGCTCAATTTGCTTGATGACCGGCTCGCCTTCGAAATATTTCAACTCGACTTCGAACTCTGTGCGGCCATTGCCAAAATCCGTCGTCGTATAACCACGAATGTAGCCTTCTTCTTTCAACACATCGAGCACATGCGCGCGAAGCTTGGAGCCCGGGGTAGAAACCTTTGACTTGCGTCGCATTTGAGCATTGCGGATACGGGTGAGGAGATCGCCCAACGGATCATTGATCGCCATGGTTGTTTCTCCTTACCAGCTCGACTTGACGAGGCCAGGCACAAGGCCGCGGGACCCGAGCTCGCGCAATGCGATACGCGACATTTTTAATTTGCGATAAAAAGCGCGGGGACGCCCAGAAATCTCGCAACGATTACGAACTCTGATCTGCGCAGAGTTTCTTGGCAGCTGCGCAAGCTTGAGGCGCGCCTCAAACTGCTCTTCAATTGAGAGCGATTTATCATTCGCAATAGCCTTAAGCCTTGCACGGCGCCCTGCGTAAGCTTTCACAAGCTTAGCCTTCCGCTTATTATTCTCGATCGCGCTTTTCTTCGCCATGAGTTAGTTAGCCTTTCGGTATCCGCGTTTGAGGGGGAAAGCCCTCACTGCCGGAACGGGAAATTAAACGCCTTTAAAAGGGCGCGCGCTTCGTCATCCGTCTTTGCTGTCGTGCAGACGATGATATCCATACCCAAAATCGACTCTGCTTTATCATAATCGATCTCAGGAAAAACCAAATGCTCTTTGATACCCAGCGCATAATTGCCGCGACCATCAAATGACTTAGGATTAAGACCCCTAAAGTCGCGCACACGCGGCAAAGCAATTGTGATCAGACGATCGAGGAACTCATACATACGCGTCTTGCGCAAAGTTACCTTAGCGCCAATCGGCATATTTTCACGAACCTTAAATGTCGAAATCGCCTTACGCGCTCTCGTGACAACCGGCTTTTGACCAGCGATCAATCCAAGATCATTCGCCGCTGAGGTAACTTTCTTCGTGTCATTGACAGCCTCGCCAACACCCATGTTCAATACGATCTTATCAATCGTCGGCACTTCAAAGGCGTTTTTATAGCCAAACTGCTTCGTCAACTGCTCACGCACGATATCTTCGTAATGCGTCTTCATGCGGGGTTTATAAGCGCCCTCTGACGATTTCGCGGTCTTGGTTGCCTTCTTCTCGGCCTTCGCCTCCACGCCGTCAGCTGCGGCCTTGGGCGCCTTGGCAGTGGCCTTTGCGGCCTTCGGCGTCTTTTCCTCAGCCATCGATCAATTCTCCAGAACGCTTTGCGACACGAACCTTTCGGCCATCGTCGAGTGTCTTGAAACCAACGCGCGTGGCTTTTCCATCCTTGGGATCAGCAAGCGCAATATTAGAAAGGTCAATTGGCGCCGCCTTATTGACGATGCCCGCCTCTCGGTCTTTTGTTTGTCGCTGATGGCGCTTCACCATATTGACGCCGTCAACGAGCGCACGACCCTCATCAGGGATCACACGCAACACTTCTCCGGTGCGGCCCTTATCGCGACCAGCGAGAACGACGACCTTATCGCCCTTCTTTATCTTGGCGGCCATTACAGCACCTCCGGCGCAAGGGATATAATCTTCATATGATTCTTAGCACGAAGCTCACGCGGCACAGGTCCAAATATACGTGTGCCGATCGGCTCTGACTGATTATTGATTAAAACAGCCGCATTGGAGTCAAAACGGATCACGGAGCCATCCGCTCGCTTGATGTCCTTCGCAGTGCGAACGACGACTGCCTTTAGCACATCGCCCTTCTTAACGCGACCGCGCGGTATAGCCTCCTTGATCGAGACGACAATAATGTCGCCGACACCGGCGTATTTCCGCTTAGAGCCGCCCAGCACTTTGATGCACATCACGCGGCGGGCGCCTGAGTTGTCGGCGACGTCGAGATTGGTCTGCATCTGTATCATGGCTTATCTGCCTTTCACTCCGGTCTGGTTTCGGCGCTGGCCGACTTCGTCCGGAAACCTCTTAAATGGTGATCCTATACGCCTCCGACCTTTAGGTCTTTGGCGCATTCTCAATTACACGCCAGCGTTTAAGCTTTGAGATTGGCGCCGTCTCTTCGATCGTCACCATATCGCCTACCTTTATGGCCACGCTCTCATTGTGCGCATGATAGTTTTTCGTACGACGCACCGTCTTTTGAAAAAGAGGATGCGTGAACCGGCGCTCGACCTTCACAACAACCGTCTTATTCTGCTTGTCGCTGACGACGACGCCCTGGAGAATTCGCTTCGGCATGGCGCTTAACCTTACTGTTCCGTGCGCTTCTGCGCGGCGATTGTTTTAGCCCTGGCAATGTCGCGACGAACGACACGAACCTGGGAGGTGTTCTCAAGCTGTCCAGTCGCTCTTTGAAAGCGCATATTGAACTGCTCTTTCTTGAGCTTTAGGACTTCGTCATTGAGCTGGTCATCGCTCATTGCACGAAGATCAGAGATGCGTTGCTTATGTTTCATCTCTTTTCCCCTTACTCAGCGATACGTTCGATAAAACGGGTCTTGATCGGCAACTTAGCAGCGGCAAGCGTCAAAGCTTCACGCGCAAGCGGCTCAGGCACACCGTCTATCTCAAACATAATACGGCCTGGAGCAACACGCACTGCCCACAACTCGGGAGCGCCCTTACCTTTACCCATGCGCACCTCTGTCGGCTTTTTTGAGACCGGCACGTCCGGGAAGATACGAATCCAAACACGACCAGCGCGTTTCATATGACGCGTCATCGCGCGGCGCGCAGCCTCAATCTGACGCGCAGTAATGCGCTCAGGCTCCATCGCTTTGAGGCCAAATTGACCAAAGCTCAGCGTGAAACCGCCCTTTGAGGCGCCGTGAATACGGCCCTTAAAGGCCTTGCGGAACTTGGTTCGTTTGGGTTGCAACATGATTTATGCTCTTTAAAACTTGTTCTTCGACGCCTTAAGCGGCGTCACGTGGTTCGCGAGGCTCGCGACGACGGCGATCACCACGCTCGCGCTCGCGCTCGCCATGTTCGCCAGTCACGCCGCCAGAGGATTGCTCGGCTGCGCGCTTATCCTGGGCCATCGGATCATGCTCAAGGATTTCTCCTTTGAAGATCCAAACTTTAATACCGCAAGCGCCATAGGCTGTATGCGCAGTAGCCGTACCATAATCAACATCTGCACGCAGCGTATGTAGAGGAACCCGGCCCTCGCGATACCACTCAAGACGCGCGATTTCCGCTCCGCCTAAACGACCGGAGCAATTAATACGAATACCCTGAGCGCCAAGACGGATGGCGGACTGAACGGCGCGCTTCATCGCACGACGAAAAGCCACACGACGCTCAAGCTGCTGAGCGATCGACTCTGCAACAAGCGCAGCCTCTGTCTCTGGTTTGCGAACCTCAACAATATTGATGACAACTTCGCTACCCGTCAGCTTGCCGACAAGCTTACGAATCTTGTCGATGTCCGCGCCTTTTTTACCGATGACCACACCCGGACGCGCCGAATGAATGGTCACGCGACATTTCTTATGCGGACGCTCTATAATAATCTTAGACACCGCCGCCTGCTTCAAAGTCTTTGAAACAGCTTCACGAATTGTCATATCTTCATGCAACAACTTGGCGTATTCGCCCTTACCCGCAAACCAGCGCGAGTCCCAGGTGCGATTAACGCCAAGACGTAGCCCGATCGGATTAACCTTCTGACCCATGGTCTCTTCCTTTAGGCGTTCGCTTGCGCTTCGACTTCGCGCACTATGATCGTCAGATTGGCGAAGGGCTTTTCAATACGACTAGCGCGACCGCGCGCACGCGCATGAAAGCGCTTCATCACCATCGCTTTACCGACAAAAGCCTGAGAAACGACAAGATCGTCAACATCGAGCCCATGATTATTCTCAGCGTTGGCGATCGCGCTTTCCAGCGTTTTCTTTACATCATGCGCAATACGCTTTCTCGAAAACTCGAGATCGGCAAGCGCACGATCAACCTTTTTGCCCCGAATAAGCTGGGCAAGCAGATTAAGCTTTTGCGGCGACACACGCAGCATGCGTGCAACAGCTTTCGCTTCGTTATCCGCAAGCCGGCGCGGATTGGCTTCCTTCGACATCGCGATTAGCCTCTCTTCGCCTTCTTGTCCGCCGCGTGACCATAATAGGTGCGCGTCGGAGCGAATTCTCCAAACTTATGCCCAATCATATCTTCGCTAACTGAGACAGGAATGTGCTTTTGTCCGTTATGAACGCCAAATGTTAATCCGACGAACTGCGGCAGTATGGTGGAGCGACGGCTCCAAATCTTTATCACCTCAGAGCGGCCAGAAGCACGTGAGGTTTCTGCTTTTTTCAGCAGATAACCATCAACGAACGGGCCTTTCCAAATCGAGCGAGCCATGGATCAGCCCTTCTTCTTACGGTTGTGTCGCGAAGACACGATAAAACGATCTGTGGATTTATTATTACGCGTCTTCTTGCCCTTAGTTGGCTTACCCCAAGGCGTAACCGGATGACGGCCGCCTGACGTGCGACCCTCACCACCGCCGTGCGGGTGATCGATCGGGTTCATAGTGACGCCACGATTGTGCGGACGACGACCAAGCCAACGCGAACGCCCCGCCTTGCCAATAGAGGCGTTCATATGATCTGGATTCGATACAGCGCCGATTGTTGCAAAGCATTGGCCATGAACCAAACGCTGCTCACCCGAATTCAGACGTAAAATAACATAACCCTGATCGCGGCCCACGATTTGAGCATAAGTTCCAGCCGAACGGGCAATCGCTCCGCCTTTACCAATCTTCATCTCAACATTGTGAACAATCGTGCCAACTGGAATATTCGCCACAGGCATCGCATTACCAGGCTTTACGTCAACTTGCTGACCAGCCACAACCTCATTGCCAACTGACAGGCGTTGTGGCGCAAGAATATAGGCCAGCTCATTATCCGCATAGCGAATTAGCGCAATAAAGGCTGTGCGATTTGGATCATACTCAATGCGCTCTACCTTACCGACAACGTCAAGCTTGCGACGCTTGAAATCAACGAGTCGATAGGTTTGTTTGTGGCCGCCGCCGCGAAAACGCACGGTAACACGACCATGATTGTTACGACCGCCCTTAGAGGTCTTGCCCTCAGTCAACGTCTTAATCGGCTTGCCTTTAAAAAGCTCGCTGCGATCGACGATGACGAGTTGACGAAGACTCGGCGTAGTCGGCTTGAATGTCTTCAGCGCCATTTTTTTGTCCTCACGCCTTCCCTTACAGACCTGTTGTCACGTCTATTTTGTGGCCTTCAGCAAGCGTCACGACAGCCTTTTTGACATCGCTCTGCTGGCCGCGCACGCCACGGAAAGCCTTCACCTTGCCCTTGCGGACAAGAGTATTGACTGACTCTACCTTCACATCGAAAAGACCTTCCACTGCCGCCTTGATCTGCGGCTTGGTCGCGGTCTTAGCAACCTTGAAGACAACCTTATTATTCTCGGAAGCAAGCGTCGCTTTTTCGGTAATGACCGGCGCGACGATTACATCATAATGGCGCACGTCTTTGCTCATTTTAAGCGCGCCTCCAACGCGTCAACCGCTGCGCGGGTGAGCACCAGCTTCTCGCGACGGATGATGTCGTAAACATTGACGCCCTCAACGGGAAGAACATCAATCAATGGAATATTACGCGCAGCGAGCGCAAAGTTCTTTTGCGGCGTAGCGCCATCGATGATGAGGGCGCTTGAAAGACCGCTTTTGACAAAACCGCCGGCGAGAACCTTGGTCTTGGCCTCTGGAAGCTCAGCCTTCTCCCAAACAACAATGCCGCCATTCTTTGCTTTAGCGGAAAGCGCATGCTTGAGAGCGAGCTGTCGCACCTTCTTGGGCAGATCATGATCATGACTGCGAACTTGCGGCCCAAAAGCGCGTCCGCCGCCACGAAATTGCGGTGCACGGCCAGAGCCATGACGCGCGCCACCCGTGCCTTTCTGCTTATACATTTTCTTACCAGTACGCGCGATATCAGCACGGTTCTTTACGGCATGCGTACCGGCGCGACGCTTAGCAAGCTGCCAGCGGATCATCCGGAAGATGAGATCCTTTCGCGGCTCAAGACCAAAGACGTCATCTGATAGCTCGATCGATCCGGCCTTCTGGCCATCGAACGACGTGATGTCGATCTTCACGGCTCAGTCCTCCTTCACTTCGACGTCAGCAGGAGCGTTTTGCGCTTCTTGCGTCGGGGCGTCATCATTTTTAGCAGCGCCTTGTAGGCGGAATTTTCCAGGCTGAGGCGCCTCTTTAGGAAGCGCGCGCTTAACTGCGTCGCGAACAAAAATCCAGCCGCCAGCCGTACCAGGAACAGCGCCTTCAACAAGCAACAGCCCGCGCGCCGCATCTGTCTGAATGACACGCAGATTCTGCGTTGTAATACGCTCCGCGCCCATATGTCCGGCCATTTTCTTATTCTTAAAGGTCTTTCCAGGATCCTGACGACCGCCTGTTGAACCATGCGACCGATGAGATACGGAAACGCCGTGGGTCGCGCGCAAGCCGCCAAAACCCCAACGCTTCATAGGACCAGCAAAACCTTTGCCCGTGCTGGTGCCGGTAACATCAACAAACTGGCCGACAACAAAATGATCTGCTGTGATTTCTGCGCCGACAGGAAGCATTTCTTCCTCGTTCACACGAAACTCAGCAAGTTTCATTTTTGGCTCGATTTTCGCCGCAGCAAAACGCGTACGCTCAGCCTTGGAGACGTTCTTTACCTTAGCGCGACCAATGCCGAGCTGAACAGCAGTATAACCATTCTTGTCCTTCGTCCGATGCGCGACGACCTGACAGCCGTCTAGCTTCAGAACCGTGACCGGCACATGTTCGCCCGCATCTGTAAAGACACGGGTCATTCCGACCTTTTGCGCGATAACGCCCGACCGCATGTTCAAATTCCTTCACAAGACGAATGACGATAGACCATCATCGCCCAATTATCCTTAGAGCTTAATCTCAACATCCACGCCGGCGGCGAGATCAAGTTTCATTAATGCATCCACCGTCTGTGGGGTGGGATCAACGATATCAAGCACGCGCTTATGCGTTCTAATCTCGAATTGCTCGCGCGACTTCTTATCGATGTGCGGCGACCGATTGACCGTGAACTTCTCGATGCGTGTCGGCAACGGAATTGGACCACGCACCTGCGCGCCTGTGCGCTTGGCCGTCGAAACAATTTCTTTGGTCGACGTGTCGAGAATCCGGTGATCGAACGCTTTGAGGCGAATCCGGATATTTTGACCGTTCATTTTTCCGTCCTCTGGGACCGCGCGCCGTCAGGCTCGCTTTCTATGTCGCGCACATCACGCGCGCGACGATGTTCAAAAGAGCGGGACACGAAGACCCGCGGTCCAATCCACCTTGTTACTCAATGATTGAGGCAACGACGCCAGCGCCGACGGTTCGACCGCCTTCACGG
>DAIRFH010000115.1:0-4208 GCA_036795145.1 Methylocystis sp.
AATACTTAATGTTGACGGCGGTAAATATTTCGAGGCAGAGGCGCAAGCGCGCACAAGTGAACAGCAGACGTATAAGAAAAACTATATCATCAGTTATAAGCTGTTTGGTTATGCTCTTGCAATTGAACTTGTCATTGCAACGCTGTCTCTGATTGGAAATTATCTTCTGTCCAGCAGATATGCATTAACCAATGAAGACTTCTGGATAATGATGCTGGCACCCATCTCCTATGCTGTTGTGGAAGTTTCGCGCGTACCACTTGCGGTAGCGTTCAGAACGCAGGATTCTCCAGCCATCAAGGCGATGGCGCTCATTGGCGTATTGGCTTTTACCACAGTGACGGCAAAGACAATGTCTCAGCTGGGTGAAATGATGTTTCATCCCAGAATGCAGGCGGTAGAGACAGCGCGCAGAAATCTCGCCGAAGCCAAGGCGGAGATGGACGCCTATCAGGAACGTCTTAAGCTTGCCGATCAGACGGTTGAACAGAAGAGGGAGCAGTCCAACAAGGCGCGCGCGACCTATAACAGCATTATCGAAAAACTCGGTGATCAAAAGGAGCAGCCTTGTTTGACTACCTACCGGGTTAGTCGAGATGGCGTGCGCAGCAAGGGTGTAACCTGCCCTAAAAACAAGATTGCTGAGGCTATTTCCTCACAAAAGGAAACAGCAAAATCAACGATGACAGCTGCGCTTTCAGAGCTAGAGGCGGCGACGGCAAGTAAAACGCAGCTTGTGGATGCTAAATATTCAATTGTTGTGAGCAATGCAGAGAAGGAGGTCAAGCAAGCCCTGTTCTCATCGCAACTCCATTCATTCACCGGGATGTTCTATGGCAAGGATAGCGCCCATGTCAGCGATGATGAAGTTTACGGCTTCATGCGGATCTTTGTTTTTATTCCTTCCATTTGCATCGCGCTTGCTGCCAGCATACTTGCGGCGACTTCCGTAACAAGACTGCCTGTAGAGGCGACGCGAGAAGATATTGCCCTAACATCCGGAGAAGCTGGCGTTCTGATTGACGAGCTGACAAAGGCGGCGGTTGATAAAATCAGCAATGTTGATGCTGAGCCCAGAGTCGCGGCATAGTTCTGCGGAGGCGATATATGTCCAATGTTTTTGCGCATAATTCTACAGCCCAACCACTGGTTGGCGCTCTTCGACAGCTCATGCAATCGCGCAAGGATGAGGAACAGGCAAAACGTGGCTTCTGGCGGCGACTTGCGCTTGGCTCACTGATCTTTGTTGTCTGCGGGGTGATTGCGGCCTTTATCTATTATTTGCATGGTCATGAAGGAGAGCTCTCTGGACAGTCTCAGTTTGCCAATGCGCTTAAAGAGGCTTTTGAGGGTAAACCCCTCACGATCAAGCCTACAGGAGAAGTCAAGATAGCGCCCTCAGAAGTCGAACTGGCTCCTGGGCAGACTGTTTCACTGGATAAAGGCGCTAGCGTCGTAAAGTCATCCAGACCGGTGCACCAAGAGAAACCCGATCCAGCTGCTCCAGACAAAAGGCGTCAGAAGACTGAAAAAGATCTCGATCAAACAGTCTATGACTTTGTTGTTTTCAAGAATATTCCGTTTCTCAATGGCAAAATTGAAACGGCATGGAATTATGTGAACAGTAATCAGGAAACGCCAACGTCACAGAATTGCAAGTTCAGGAAATCGATTGATGTTGGGCATGATGAATATGTCCTGCTTGCTGTTGACGGCTATCCGCGGGTCAATCCGAAAACAGTTGATTTTGATGTGTATGACGCACTGAAAAGCTGCGTGTGGTTTGGCAAGTAGGAGGGCGCTGATGCTTGGATTTCATCATAGGCTGGCTTTCCTGAACACGGTACAAAATCGTTTTGCAAAAGAACGATATGAGCGTGATCTGAAGGCGCTTGCATTCAACTATGGCGGTCTTGGCGCCTTGATCGCTCTTGTTAGCGCTGGCGTCTTACTTGTCATTCATGCCTATCATGCTGATCCTGCTGAAAATCATTATCGAGACATTGCCGAGAATTTTGCCCAGTCTCTTTCAACCGCGTCGCTTAACGCGAATGTCTCCGGGGAGGTAAGTCTTGCCAAGGGGTCGACGGTAAGTCTTGCCAATAACCAGCATGTCAGCCTTGAGGCGCCATCAGACAGTTCTATTGTCGACGCTCCCCAGACACCCAGATCAACTGAGACAAATGAAATGTTTCAGCCGTCAGAAAAACAGCTTGGACTGAACCAGCAAAGCGAAAAATCCCAGGCTCCCAAAACAACCTATACCATCTTCAAGACGGCCCCTTATCGTAACGGTGTGGTGATGACGGGTTGGGAATATGAACCTGAAAACACTCAAACGCCCAGCGCGCAATACTGCTATTTTTCAGGCACCGAGCACGGCAAGGGGGTGTTTATCTCGATTGCGAGGAATAGAGCGCCATTAGTCGTGAAGGATCAAAATCTGATTGATCCTGCGGAAGCCTTTAGTCTTTGTCATTGGCGATGAAGCGCTGAGATAGTCAATAAATTATAGATACTCATGGAAAGCGGCAGCGGCATGATCCGGTCCTATATCATTTCTTCAGCCATGATTGTTTTTGCAATTGGATATGCAAATGCTGAAGATTTGCCGCTCAATCCGGATGTTCGTCAGGATACTATTGAGCAGACGATTTGCGTGCGGGGGTATACCCGGACCATTCGTCCGCCAGCCAATGTTACAAATACAATTAAGCATGAGATGCTGCGCGCCTGGGGTTATTCTGCTGACGCCATGCATGATTTCATTCTGGATCATAAGATTCCATTGTCGCTTGGCGGCGCGCCAAACAATCTGAGAAACTTCACGCTTCAGACAGAAGACGCATCGAAAGACAAGGACAGAGTGGAGCTATGTCTTTCAAGAACAGTTTGTGCGGGGAAGATCTCTTTGGCTCAGGCACAAAAAGAGATCTGGATGAACTGGAAGGGCGCAGGCCGGCTTTGTTCAGGCTATACGATAATAGATCAAGTCAATGACGCGTTTAAGTAGATGCTCAGTGGCGCCTGAAAAATGTGACAAAAATCTCATAATTCTTATTCTTAAAAAAACAATCCTATCGGGAATCATATCATGAAATATCATTTTACTTTGTCTTTTATGCTAGTCTATATCGTTGGATTACTGCTATCTGAACCATTATTTGCAGATGACATGACTGCAAAATGCTTGAAGAATGATGGCGTTGCTTGTGAAATTTCAGGCTGTGCTGATTGGATGGAAAAAGACAACGAGGAAAGCAGTAAGAGATTTATAGAACAGTTCAAGGCTCAGCAAATAGAAAATGAAAAAGGCGGTAGAGTATCAAATATAGATTGGTGGCCACGGCGCTGTCGTGAATTATCAAACGAGCCGGAAAAAAGAAATAAAAGGGATTAGTGAGTCTTGTGGATGTATATGATGATATAACGATCAATCTATTATTGCATGCATTCATTACAAGCTATGTCGTAATGAAAGATTGTAGCTATTCGAATTTTTATGAAGATAAATATTCCAGATAACAAGTATCATGTCCATCCAGCAATAGAATTAACGCCACCACCTTCTTTGATAAAAATCGTTAACAAGCAATATTCGTCCATTAACTAATCAATGCAGGTATTTCATTAACTTTTGACACAATAAATATATTACTCAATCTAAAAGTGGTGCGATCACATGAACCTATCTGGGCTTGGATTAACGTCTCTGTTTTCTTTTCTGATCTATTGGTCCTATGCGCGACCAAGCTTTAGTTCTGCATTATGGTGGCTTATCTGCATTATTTTAGCGAATATTGCTCTGCACTCATTAAACAAAAATTCAGTTGCTCATGCCCAATCATCAACATTAAGCAGGCCATACAACCCCTATCTTAATGATCCGGATATGAAGGGTGTTGGCAGCTGCCTGGATTGCAATCTTTTTAATCCCTTATTGGACGCCATAATTGAAAATGTGGAAGTCAATTTTATATGGCCTGCCAAAGGGAAGATTATTCAGAAGTTTCATCGTCATGATAGTGACGGCATTGATATATCCTTGCCTGTAGGCACAAAAATTAAAGCTGCAGATGGGGGTGAGATTGCTTATTCAGCTGAAGAACTGCCTAGTTATGGAAAAATGATACTCATACGTCATCCAAATGGGTTTGTGACGGCATATGCCTTCAATTCCGAACTAAAGGTTAAAAAGGGGGAAAAGG
>DAIRFH010000116.1:0-2590 GCA_036795145.1 Methylocystis sp.
AAAATTATCTTGCAGTGTGACTCTCACGCTCATCGCTGTGCTTTCTCAACTATGTATATCAACGCCGATATTTGCTGCGTCTCAGCAACCCATCGAGCTTGCGTCAGCTGAAGCGGGTAATGAGACAGAAGCAGCCGGACTCTTCGAGGCATTTTTTGACGATGGGGCCAGCGGGTCTGAGTTTTACGCCACCTATGACGCTACTAACCCAACAGAAATAAAAACCGCGATTGACCCCGCCTATCAGCGCGCAGAGGTTGATTACACAACATCTGAGCGTCCAGGAACCCTCGTCGTGGATACGCCAAACAAATATCTTTATTTTGTCCAAGGAAACGGTCGCGCGATACGCTATGGCATAGGCGTCGGGAGGCCGGGTTTCGAATGGTCGGGCGTTAAATCTATTAGTCATAAGGCGGTATGGCCAGATTGGACTCCGCCGTCACAAATGCTGGCGCGCCGTCCAGATTTGCCTCGGCACATGCAGGGCGGAGCGGATAATCCTCTTGGAGCTCGCGCGCTCTATTTAGGGTCATCGCTCTATCGTATTCACGGCACCAATGAGCCAGAGACAATCGGTCGCAATGTTTCTTCTGGCTGCATCCGTATGGTGAATGACGATGTCGTTGATCTCTATGACCGAGTGCAGGTTGGCGCAAAAGTTGTCGTGCGTTAATTCTTTATTGTCGCTGATCTTTCCAAGGGTTGGACTTTTGGTAGCCCGATCTTTGGATAAAACCACTTGTTCTTAACAAGAAAGTCAGTCAGTTCTTAATATGATTAACTTTCGTCGCTAACTCTGCGTGAATGGATTACGCCATTGCCAAGCCTCATTCGTTTACTGATCATCATTGGTCTGCTTGTCGCCATGGTTTATGGCGCAATGCTGTCGATCGTATCATACGTTACACCCAAGCCCAGAGAAATGAGCCATATTATTCCACCACAGCTGTTAAACAAATAGCGCTCTGAGATGAGCTCTCGTAATGCGCATCATCTAGACGCCTTTCTTGATATGTTGGTGGCGGAGAGAGGCGCAGCAAAGAATACACTTGAAGCCTATCGTCGTGACCTCAATGATTTCTTGCTTTTTTTAGAGGGCAGTGGAGCAGACGTTATTGGCGCGTCGCGAGAGCATATTGGCGACTATGTCGCAACATTATCAGAGCGCGCACTCTCATCTGCAACGATTGCACGGCGGGCCTCAGCCGTTCGGCAATTTTATAAATTCCTTTTCATCGAACGCGTGCGAAAAGATGATCCGACTGTATCGCTAAAAGGACCGCGAAATATCCCTCACGCCCCACGAGTGATGTCGGTTGCGGAAGTTGATACACTCCTTGAGCTTGCTAGAAATAGGGTCAGTAACGGTGAGTCTGTGCGCCCTCAATTACGCGCTGCCCGCCTCTATGCTTTGCTTGAGACCCTTTATGCAACGGGCCTACGCGTCACAGAGCTGGTGTCGCTGCCTAAGAGTGCAGCGCGCGCACGCGATCATTTTATTGTTATATGCGGTAAGGGTGGACGCGAAAGGATCGCGCCACTGACGGTTCGCGCGCAGACGGCAATGATTGAGTATCGCCGTCGCTTGGAGGTTTTGTATCCTGTAAAGGCGAAAAGCCCATTTTTGTTTCCGGCTGATAGTGATGCAGGGCATCTAACACGACAGGCATTTGCGCGAGAATTAAAAGTTTTAGCTGCAGCAGCAGGACTTACGCCACAACATATTCATCCGCATGCCTTGCGTCACGCTTTTGCAAGCCATCTTCTCCAGCATGGTGCTGATCTGCGCGTTGTGCAGGAGTTGCTTGGTCATGCCGATATTGCAACTACTCAGATTTACACTCATGTTCTCGATGAGCGCATGCAGACAATGGTGCGCGATTTGCATCCACTTTCAGACTGAGACGTCTAGGACGGCGTTTATTGAGGGGCTGGCGCAATGCCTTTTTCATTAGGCCTAAAGATTATGGGCTTCAAAATATTTTTATGATTTCCACACAGTGCATGGTTAGAAATTTGGACAATTGTCATGAAATGCCAGAGGTGAAAGTCTTATTTGATGAGGTCTTTACGTCTTTCTCATTCAGCACCATCGATTTTATTTGACCTATACATAGCCTTGGCTTATTGACGGAGTGCTGCGTCGCAGCATGAGGCGCTCCAGCCGCGTAATCCGGAAAAGCTGTTTTTTATTTTCCGCCTGCTGTCTTGTCTCCCAGCCTATAATTGACCGTCCGTTACGCGGGGCAGGTCCTTTATCGCTTCGCGCGCCGGCAATTTGTTGGCGTCCTCAGTGAACTTACGAAAGATCTATTTTGACAAAGTTTTCAGATCTTGGCCTTGCCGAGATTTTACTCCGCGCGCTTTCACATGAAGGCTATGAGACGCCAACGTCTATTCAGTCACAGGCGATCCCTTTCCTGATGCAGGGTCGGGACTTGCTTGGCATTGCTCAAACAGGAACTGGGAAAACAGCGGCCTTTGCATTGCCAATACTTGAGAGACTGTTGCAGGATCGTCGTCGTCCGGTTCCTTTTACCGCGCGCGCATTGGTTCTCGCGCCAACGCGTGAGCTCGCTGCTCAAAT
>DAIRFH010000116.1:2690-4197 GCA_036795145.1 Methylocystis sp.
AAATTGGCAAAGAATCGGCAGACGCTTCTGTTCTCTGCAACGATGCCGAAAGAAATCGCGGGCCTTGCCGCCGACATGCTGCGTGATCCTGCTCATGTATCAGTAACGCCGGTTGCAACAACAGCTGAACGCGTCGCTCAACAAGTATTCCTAGTGGATGGCGGGGCTAAGCGGGAAATGTTGCTTGAATTAATGCAGGATAGCGAGATTTCTCGCGCAATCGTCTTCACGCGGACAAAGCGAGGCGCCGATCGCGTGGCGCAACATCTGGATGTCGCCGGCGTCGGCGCAGAAGCTATTCATGGCAACAAAAGTCAAAGCCAACGCCAGCGTGCGCTTGAAGGGTTCCGTAAGGGTCGCACACGCGTGCTTGTCGCAACGGATATTGCTGCGCGTGGTATTGACGTCGATGGCGTAACGCACGTCGTAAACTATGAATTGCCTGATACTCCCGAGGCTTATGTTCATCGCATAGGCCGTACGGCGAGAGCTGGGGCTTCAGGCCAGGCGATCTCGCTGTGTGACAATGGAGAAAGGCCCCTGCTGCGTGCAATAGAGAAGGTGACCCGCCAGACACTGCCTGTTACGGATCGCCGTCTTCAAGACTCACGCGCGAATGAGCGTAGTGAAGAGGCGCCTCGTGGCGCTAAAAAACAGGCCTTGCGTTCACGCAACGTCTCTCCGCGCTCACGGCGTGATGGCGCCCGTCCTGAGCCAAAATCGCCTGCCCCCGCTGGAAGAAATATGAAACGCGCGCCAAAGTCGCGTGGAACAGACCGCGCCCGCGGCTAACTGTGCAACGATCTTCGATCCACTGAACAGTTGCTTACTTGCCGTTATTATACCATCCGGTTGCGTAACCGGCTCTGAATGAGGCTTCGAAGCGCGGCTCAAAGCCGCCTTCATGGCGCCGAAAGGAGTCGCTTTTATGCGCAGCGTGATCAGACACGCCGGCTTCTATTCCTTGCTTATAGGCCTCACATTCCGCGCCTGCGAGCCCACCAGGGCAGCCGGATGCCTTGCTGCGATCCGTCGGCGTGTTGACTGGGGTTGAAAGAGGCTGGGTTGTTTGCGCATTGCAACCGCACATTATTAACGAAAGCGTGAGGCAAATAGATAGGCGTTTCATCGATGGCTCTTCGTTTTGCGTTCTTCAATTGGAAGAATGCGTCTCTCTAAGGTTATATGACGATCCTACCCATGCCACAGAAGAAGTTAAGGAAGATATTTGGTCAGTGGCGTCACGCTGCTAATTTGCAGTGAATCAATCAAACGCAAACGCCTGTGCTGGACTGCGACTTTGTATGATTTTCAATAATAGATATGCCTGCATCGTGCGCGACAGCGATGATAAATAAGCTTTTGTTTTCCCGACAAGGGCGTTGAGTGCTTTTTGCTGAAGGGCGTTGATTTTAAATATAAAAATACGTTTTATGCTGGGCTTTGGCAGGTGCTGTGAGATGTTTGTCCACTGTCAAATTTAATAACATTATTAATGCGTTGGAAT
>DAIRFH010000117.1:0-4176 GCA_036795145.1 Methylocystis sp.
AGCTGCGCTTGACAGAACGGCAAGCGATACCGCTGAGAGAAGAATTTTTTTCATGTGTCCATCCTTGTTTTTTTCATTCCAATAAAGTCGAGACGATTTACTGTTTTTCAAATCAGTAAAGTGAATCGACGATTAGACTCTATTTGATATTTCTCAGAAGACTATTTCATAATGCGCGCTGATGTCGCTTTATTCAGACCTGTTGCAAAAAAGCCACGCTTTCAGCCCCAAAAATTTATACTTGTTATTTGCATGATGCGCTTAGCAATAAGACAAGAATAAGTGAATTTGTCATAATTCAGTCATAATAAAGAATTGCCCAAATTTTGTCTCAATCGCAGTCAAAATCAATCATGCATTTTGGATTGTCCGTCCTTATGCATCTAGCGTTAAAAGAAATGCTCGGCGAGAGAAGCGCCGGGCATTTTTATTATGATAAGATAGATTGCGCCCTTCGAGATTGGCGTCATTGATTGATCAAGGGCGTATCATTTTATCGCCTGATCTCGATTTATCTCATATTCTCAAGCCAATGGGTCAGCATATAAATTATGACGCCCACAAGGCCGCCAATCAAGGTGCCGTTAATTCTAATATATTGTAAGTCTTTACCAACATTCATTTCAATTTTTTCAACGAGCGTCTTTGTCTCCCAGCTGCTGACAACCTCAGTAATATACGCGCCGATTTCATTTCTTCTGGGAGCCAAAGCGATGATTGTTAAAAGACGAATGCGTCGATTAATTTGCTGCTTCATGCGCTCATCAGATTGAATGAGCTGCGCAAGATCTAAAATCGATTTTTTGATCCCTTGTTGGATTTCATCTTTGCGCGTAGAAAAATCTGAAATAAGCGCAGCTTCTACCTTTTGCCATAATAGATCAATTTGGTGCATGAATACGGGATCAGATAAAAGATTTTGTTTTATCTTTTCGCCGCGTTTTTGAAATTCAGGATCTACTTCCAATTCATGAATGAGTTTTTCAACTGCAGTATTGATTTCGCGCCGCCAGGGATGCGATGGGTCGCGCATGCTCTTAAATGTGCTTGATAGTCCATTAACAACGCGTTCAATAAGAAGCGCATCAATCCACTTTGGCAGCCAGCTCGGCGCATTTTTGCTTACACGATTTTTAATATAGCCTCTCTTTTGAGAGAGCGTATCGCCAAGGTAAATGATGGCGCGATCAAGCACAATTTGCGCTTCTCCATTGACCCAGAGAATTTCAAGAAGGTGAGCGCTAAGAGAGGCAAGCTGCAGCGTTTCTGCGCCGCGTCGCGCCGATTCATCGAGTAATTTTCGTAATCTGTCCTCTGGAAGGAATTTAATGATCTCTGGAAGCGAGGAAATAACAATATCGGCAATTTTATTTGCATTAACCTCATCACAGAGCCACGACGCGATTGTCGAGGTCGCGTCAATTTTAGAAAATTTACGATTGATAGCCTGTCGCGTTAGAAAATTGTCTGAAACAAATTGACCAAGAGCTTTTGCTATTCTCTTCTGATTGGAAGGAATAATAGCCGTATGAGGGATTGGAATGCCTAAGGGATGGCGAAATATCGCGACAACAGCAAACCAGTCGGCTAATGCGCCAACCATTGCTGCTTCAGAAAAAGCTTTTGCATAAGGGACCCAGAAAAAATCGATCCGACTAAAAATAAGCAAGAAATATATCAGGCTCATAGAAAGCAGGAGGAGTAAGGCCGTCCGGCGCATTTTCATCAAAGCGCGTTTCTGATCGCTTTGGAGACTTGGTTGAATGAGATTTAACAAATTCATAGAAGACTCATTTTTTACTTCTCATGACATTATCCTGCTTTTAACCAGTATTTCTTTTCCTCAATTACAAGAGATATTTTTTTATCCCAGCGCCAAGAGAAATATTTATGATCAATCAATAAAATATGTCCTTTGCTTTGGCGCAGAGGCTTAAAGTTAAGGATGATCCTTTGTTTGTTGTGCGCGCGTTAATTGCTCCCAAACCTTTTTGACGAAGTTCATTGTTATTTCCGCTGTTAATTTTAAAGCGCGCGCAAAATGGATAAAGGAGCGTTCCAGCTCGCAGAGGATCTGTTGCTCTTTTGATCGTCCGTTCGCATCGTCATAATCGACAGCTGTTTGGTTGAAAGCAGAATAAAACGATGCAAGCGCTTCAGGGGCGGCGCTTTGGTTTCCTGAAAGTGCGCTCTTTTTGTGATTCTTGGCCTTCTTCTTATCCTTTGGCATGGTTTTCTCCATTCTTTTGCGTAATTTAATGCTGAATTGAAATGTTAGATAGTGTAAATAAAACGAAGAATCTCAGGAATGATGCGCGGCCGGTTGTAAAGAGTTTTGGCCAACAAAATGTAGAGCGAATTGCCATATGTCAAAGATTTATAAGGCTCCTAAGCGAATCATTGAGAAAGAGATCCTATTACGCTACCGCTATACGCAGGAGCAGCAGCAGTTTCACGATAGCGTGGCTATGCCACGAGGCTTTCAGGCCACAGATTTAAAGACGGAGCATAATTTTATCGAATTATGGATGGATTTTTCATATTTTCCATTTGAGGCCAGCGAGGCGGCGACAAAAAAGATCAAGTGCTGGAAAGGTCATCATGAACAGTTTGCGCGCGCCATGTTGCAGCTCATGCGGCTTTGCGAGAAAAGAAAAGGCGCAGATGGCAGCAGTATTGACATGTTTAAAAGCATTTTTCCTTCTCGTGAGGTAATCACAGGAAGTTTTTGGCATCCGGCTAATTCTTCTGACCACGACTGGTATTATGCCTGGTTTTCAATGATTGCCCATCCGGAATTTGCCCAATATGAGGTTGAGAATCTTTCTTCCAACGTTGAATATATGAAAAAGAAGCTTCTATTGGCGATTGCTCTGCAGGATTTAAATTCAGTCCTCATTAGTGAAGAACGTTTGATCAAGAATGGCGAGATAGAAAAGAAAATGAAAAAGATCGCCAAAAAAATTAAGAAAAAAATTTAAAAAACGTTCCCCTGGCCAGCGTCAAAATTCGCGATGGTAAAAAATCAGCGCGCCAGATACAGGAGATGAGCGGATGTAAAGCGGGCGGCAAAGGCCCAGTGTCAGCGTATAAATTATGACAGATATGTGACAGACCGGGGGTGGGGGTGGTCGGAGCGGCCTGTGTGTTGGCAGGAATTTTCTCAAATTAATAATTCAAAAACAGCAACTTTTTGCTTTTTGTCACAAATCTTTTGAAAAACATCGTCATCAGTTTCACAACTAACGATTTTTGCGAGATGGCGCGTAACCCGCTTCATTCCAAAACGATACAGCTGGCTGGAAGCTGCGGTTTTGGAGGCGAGGCCTTCAGTAAAGTATTTAGAACATGAAGATCAAATCCACTCTTCTGGCCGTTGCTGTTTTTCTGTCATCCTTTAGTGGAACTTATGCCAATGAGCCGAGATGGCGGCCAATAGAGATTGATAAGGATATTAGCTATCTGATCGATGATCAGAGCGTTCTGAGGGACGGCTACAGCATTAACGCCACATTAGCGATCAAGCTAAATAAATCGATGAATTATAAAGATGTAACCTTTGGGTCAGCTTCTTATTCAGTTCAGGCGCAGTGTATCCAAAAAAGATTAACGCCTAAACATGGCGTGTTACATGCTGACGCCCATGCGGAAGGAAACGCTGTTGGGAAAGAGGCGATCAGCCTGTATCACAATATTGTTCCTGCAACTATCGATCAAAAAGTCATTGCGCATCTATGCATGAACTGAATTTTTTTGCCCGTCGGCAGATCATCTAGCCAGTAACGGCTAGAGTTCATTATCAAAATATTGTTGCTATGTAATGAACGTCAGCGCGCATTAAAAAAGCGCCTGCGCATCACGCTGAAGATAGATAAGTTTGCGCCAGTTCATCCGTGGTCACAAACCTATCATAGTCTTCAGACCCCACTTTTATAAACAGCCTCTATGACAAGAAAAAGAATGATTTATAAAACTTATTATTAAGTGGCTGTTTGCATCATCTTTTGCTATGGGACGTCCGCCTCTTAAAACGAGGCAAATAGGGTTTCCATAGCTCACGCGGACAAGGCGATGAGTGAGACCTGGCCCTTTGTCGTAAAACTGTAATTATTTATATGACAGGGCCGGCGTAATCAAATAAGAAAATATGCAGCCGGTCATCAAGGCGCATTTCCC
>DAIRFH010000118.1:0-4097 GCA_036795145.1 Methylocystis sp.
ATCTAATGCGCTTGTGGCGGCGGGATTGGCAATTGTATGCGGCGCAGAGCCACAGCGAGTTTTTGCAACTTTGAGCGCCTTGCAAGGCGCGCCAGGTCGCCTTGAGCGCGTTGGCGAAAAAGACGGCGCGCCAATTTTTGTTGACTATGCACATAAGCCTGATGCGTTGGAAAAAGTTTTGACAACGTTGCGTCCGCTTGCACGCAATCGGCTGCTTATCGTCTTTGGCTGTGGCGGCGATCGCGATCAGGGTAAGCGCGCGCTCATGGGGCAAATCGCAGCGCGCGAGGCGGATTGCGTTATTGTCACAGACGACAATCCACGCCATGAAAATGCGCAAACGATCCGTGCCGCCGTGCTCGCGGGCGCGCACGAAAAAGGGTCGGCGGAGATTATTGAAATCGCTGATCGCCGTCAGGCAATTATTCATGCGATTGCGCAAATGCATAGTGGCGACGTTCTTGTCATTGCCGGTAAAGGCCATGAGACAGGTCAGATTATTGGCGATCAAACCTTCCCATTTTCAGATCATGACGTAGTCAGTCAGGTTTTGCGTGCGAATGCTGTCACAGGACCGACTGCCTTATGGTCGGGCCTTGCCTTAATCAGCGCATTAGGCGCGCGCGTCAGTGGCGGCCTTGCGCGTGACGTAACTGGCGTTTCTATCGATACGCGCTCCTTGCAGCCAGGCGACTTGTTTTTCGCGATACAGGGCGAGGCGCGAGACGGACATGATTTTGTGCGCGCCGCCTTTGACCGCGGCGCGGCGTCGGCAGTCATTGATGAGCGACACGCTGGCGCCTTGGCTGGCGCGGGACCAGTGTTGATTGTCAAGGATGTGCAGCGGTCGCTTGAGAGTCTTGCGCAGCGCGCGCGCGTGCGCACGCATGCGCTGATTGCTGCGATAACAGGTTCGGTCGGTAAAACCTCTACCAAGGAAATGACCCGACTGATGCTGTCGCATTTTGGCGCGACCCATGCGTCTGTGGCGTCTTATAATAATCATTGGGGTGTGCCGTTAACCTTAGCTCGGATGCCAGGGCATATGGATTATGGCGTGTTTGAGCTTGGAATGAATCACGCCGGCGAGATCGCCGCCTTGGTGTCACAAGTGCGTCCGCATGTCGCGGTCATTACGCGTGTCGCGCCCGTGCATTTAGAAAACTTTTCTTCAATTGAAGCCATTGCAGAAGCAAAAGCTGAAATCTTCTCCGGGCTTGATGGCGGCGTCGCTATCATCAATCGTGACGATGAGGTCTATGATCAGCTATTGCGCACCGCGCAGGATACCGCGGCGCATATTTTTAGCTTCGGCGAAACAGGCGTTGAGGCGCGGTTGATCTCATATCGGCGTATTGGCGATATGAGTGAGGTTGACGCGGAGATCTTAGGCAAGCGTTTGCAATATGTGATTGGCGCGCCGGGTAAGCATATTGCCTTAAATTCGCTGAGCGCGCTTCTTGTTGCTGGTGTCTTTGATCTTGATGTCGAGAGGGCCGCCGCCATCCTCGCGGGTTTTGTGCCGCCGTCGGGTCGAGGTCAGCGTGAGCGCATCAACACTATCAATGGCGATGTTACGCTGATCGATGAAAGTTATAATGCAAATCCAACCTCTGTGCGGGCGGCTTTGGAGCAGCTTGCAACAACGCAGCCTGGCGTAGATGGTCGTCGTATCGTTGTTCTTGGCGACATGCTGGAGCTCGGGCCAGATGCGCTGACGCTTCATCGCGGGTTGGCTGATGATCTTATCGCTGCGAAAGTTGATCAGCTTTTTACGGCCGGTCAATTGATGTCATCGCTGTATTATGCTGCGCCGGAGTCTATGCGGGGGGCGCATCGTCGAACGGCTCAAGAGCTTGCCGAAGCTGTCATTGCAACAATTAGGCCTGGCGACGTCGTCATGATCAAAGGCTCAAACGGATCTCGTATGTCGCACATTGTTGCGGCGATCAAACAATCTTTTGCGCCGGCAACGGCCAGTTGAGGACACATTAATGCTAACTCTGCTTGCGGACCTTGCCTATCTTTATGGACCGCTGAATATTTTTCGATACATAACCTTTCGCGCGGCAATGGCGGCGGCGACCGCTTTGTTCTTTGTGTTCTTTTTTGGTCCAAGCATCATTAACAATTTGCGCTTGAAGCAGGGTAAGGGACAGCCCATTCGCGAAGACGGCCCGGCGTCGCATCTCATCACCAAAAAAGGCACGCCGACCATGGGCGGGCTCATGATCCTATCTGGCCTGTTTGCGGCGACTTTATTGTGGGCGAATTTGCGTAATTATTATGTCTGGGTTGTTCTTTTTGTCACCGCCGCATTTGGCGCGATCGGTTTTTATGATGACTATTTGAAGGTGACAAAGCAGTCACATGCTGGGTTCTCTGGCAAGGCGCGCTTGGCGCTTGAATTTGTGATTGCGGGCATCGCCTGTTTTCTGTTGATGATGATTGGCGGCGAGAATATGTCTCATGTCGCCATACCTTTGGTGAAGGGATATGTCGGCTCATTAGGCTTATTCTTTGTTGTGTTTGGCGCCTTTGTGATTGTTGCGGCCGGTAATTGCGTCAATCTTACGGATGGGCTTGATGGGTTGGCGATCGTGCCGTCGATGATTGCTGTTGGCACCTTTGCGATATTTGCCTATCTTGTTGGTAATTCAATTTTCTCCAATTATCTTGGCGTGAATTATGTCGCAGGCGTTGGCGAGTTAGCCATTGTGTGCGCCGCTTTTATCGGCGCAGGGCTTGGGTTTTTGTGGTTTAACGCGCCGCCAGCGCAAATTTTCATGGGGGACACAGGCTCGTTAGCGCTTGGCGGTCTGGTGGGAACTGTTGCTGTCGCCGTTAAACAGGAGTTCGTGCTTGTCATTGTCGGCGGCTTGTTTGTGCTTGAAGGCGCCTCAGTCATTATTCAGGTGCTCTATTTTAAAATGACAGGAAAGCGCATTTTTCTCATGGCGCCCATTCATCATCACTTTGAGCAAAAGGGCTGGAAAGAGCCGCAAATTGTTATTCGGTTCTGGATTATTTCTTTTGTGCTCGCGCTTGTTGGTCTTGCGACGTTGAAGTTGAGATAATCATGACGCCAGTAACGACATTCAAAGATAAACGAGTAGCGCTATTTGGATTAGGCGGCTCCGGCCTTTCGACGGCGAAGGCGCTGATCGCCGGCGGCGCAGATGTGCGCGCCTGGGACGATGGTGAACAAGGTCGATTGAAGGCTGTTGATCAGGGCGTGACGCTTCAAGATCTCACGCGTGCGGATTGGTCCTCTTTCGATGCGTTTATTTTGTCGCCTGGCGTGCCTTTAACGCATCCCACGCCGCATTGGTCAGCTCAGCGCGCGCGCGCTGCAGGCATAGAGATCATAGGAGATATTGAGCTGTTTTGTCGGGAGCGCGCAGCGCGCGCCCCTGGATCGCCGTTCATCGCAATCACTGGCACGAATGGCAAGTCAACAACGACAGCCTTGATCGCGCATATTCTTCGTGAATCTGGACGCGATGTGCAGCTTGGCGGCAATATTGGCGTGCCAATCCTGGATCTTGCGCCACCGTCTGAGGAACGCATCCACGTTATTGAATGTTCCTCCTTCCAGATTGATCTAGCCCCATCCCTTAAGCCTTCTATTGGCGTGTTAATCAATTTGACGCCTGATCATATCGATCGTCACGGCTCAATGGAAAATTACGCGGCCGTCAAGGAGCGTTTGGCCTCTGGCGCAGAAGTCGCCTTGATTGGCGTTGATGACGTCATGACGCATGCTATTGGCGCCCGTTTGTCAGGTCGCGCTATGTCGGAGCAGCGCGTTGTGCCGGTTTCAGCAATGCGCCCGCTTGAATGGGGCTTCTTTGTTGACGACGGCGCCATTTATTATCGTGAGCAAAATCGCGCCAAGGAGGAATCTGAGCTGATTGCGACGCTTGTTGGCGCGCGCGCACTGCGTGGCGCGCACAATGCGCAAAACGCCGCCTTCGCCTGCGCCGTTGGATGGGAATGCGGTCTAGAAGATGAAGAAATCGCTCGTGGGGTGTTAAGTTTCCCAGGCTTGCCGCATCGCATGGAAGAGGTGGGGCGACTTGAGCGCACGCTATTTG
>DAIRFH010000034.1:0-9950 GCA_036795145.1 Methylocystis sp.
GCCCCAGCCGCGACGATAGCCCCAGCCGCCACCACCCCATTGACCGCCAGGTCGACATCCACCCCATGGACCCCGATGACCGTAAGGACCGCATCCACCCCATGCTTTCTCTAAAGGACTGACAACCAGGTCACTCAGTCGCGCAGTGGGCATAGCCAAAGCCTCACGTGGTGTGAGCGCAAGAAAAGTCAGCGCGAAGAGCGCCACGGCAAAGGTGGGTTTCAGCATCGCAGTTTTTTTCATTTAGCTCCTCCCACGTGAACAGATAAGCAGAGAGTGAACGCCATAATCTTATTATTGACAAGGAGCATAAGCTTATAGAATTAAAAAAAACTATTCATCATGGCAGCAAGCGAACACCCCCTCCATGAAGAGGTTTCCACATCCTCTTAAAGAAGGCACCTGAATTGGTACGTTTCTATGAAATTTTACAAAGAGTGAGTAAGCATTGACGTTTTACGTCAGTAAATTAATTTGTTTTTTGAGGCATTAGATGTTGGAAAATCTCAATCTTGACCATTATAGCGTGGGCATTCCTGCGATTATTATTCTCATTATTCTTATATTAATTCTTCAATCACTCGTAAAAAAACATTTGGGTAAACAGACAATTGCTGAATGCCATGAAGTTGGCAGCTATTATCTTTCCATGGTTGGAACATTCTATGCTGTTTTATTGGGCTTGATCGTAGTTGACGCGATGACAAAATTTCAGTCCGCTGAAGACAGCGTCGACCGCGAAACAACGGCTCTCCTAAAAATATATTCTTCTGCTGAACGATTCCCGCAACATCAAAATAAAATAGATAATCTGATTGTTAATTACACAAATGAAGTCATTAATGTGGAATTTCCTCTAATGGAGAAAAGCGGAAAGGCTGACTTAAAGGCATTAGCTATAGCCCTTGAACTATTATCTACAGTCAAACAAATAGAACCAGTGACTGAAAATCAAAAAGCAATCTTTCCAATCATGATCAATGATGTGTCTGATTTGGTGTTGACAAGACGTCAAAGAACAAAGCCGTCGAATTTTGGCGAGCCGCCAATTGAATGGATCATCTTAATTATTGGTGGCGTCATTTGCATTATTCTAACCTTCTTCTTTACAATTGAGAGCTCGAAAATACATATGCTGATGAGAGGGGCTGTAAGCCTAACAATTCTCATGAGTCTTTATCTAACCTATCTTTTTGGCTCTCCCTTCTCAGGAGACCTAAAAATCTCAAAAGAGCCGTTTATGAATGTTTTAAAATTCGCCGAATGGTCGAATAACCACGCCAGCGCCGCCACACCGCAAGACATCTTAGATAAAACGACACAGATTCCTGCTGACACAGCAGTCATGGAAGAGGCTCATCATCAGAAAAAAAGAAACCCTCACACAAAACATTAAGAAATTTGGCGACGATTAATTGCTCTATCACTTCTTAAAAAAGCGCCCCGCGCTGACTAGACGAGACTTTTTTGGGCTAAAATTTGCATCTGACCTAATAAAATTTAACAAATTGTTGGCTTTTATGCTTGATGATTTGTCACAATAGGTCCTTATACTTCCCATTAAGCTATCTTGTCTTGGAAGTTTTCTATAGAATACGCCGAATGCTTTGATTGCTTTTTATTCGCATCTTCAGAAATTAAAAAAACTACAGGAAATCTACCAATGTCCTATGAGCCACGTACAAAAAGAGGAATTTTGATTGGCGTTTCGATTCTCGTCGGGATGTTTTTCCCGCTTCTTTCTATTGTCTTGCTCGTTATCGCCGGCGCTCTCATTGCCTGGGGTCGCGAGCCCCAACGCACAGAGGAATTCCTTAACGGACTTCCGCTTGGGCAGGAAATTAAAAGCGCCTTAGCAAAGTTTGATGCGTTTATTTCTTAAGAAAACCTTAATTCGTCAACGAACCATCGGCTAGGGAACATAGCTTCTCTAGCCGTTTTTTTAGGCTTTTTGCTTGTTAATCCTATTCTTGGAAACTCTTTATAAACCATGCTGACATAAATTTTCGACTCATAAGGTCGAGATAAGGATCAGCGTCCAATGAATAGGATCAATCAAAAATCAATGTTAGAAGCCCTTCGTGTTTCAACAAAATACTCATTTCGGGCGGCTAGCTTTCTTTTCATCCTAATAGCGTCAAGCTTATCGCTGACCACGGCTTCCATGGCGGAAGATGATTTTGACTTCTTTGGCTCTTACCCGAGCAATCGTATTGTTATTAACGCGAACAAACGCGAATTGTTGCTCATCTCAGATGATGGATCAATTATCCGCTATCCTATCGCTGTTCCCAAAAGAGGAAAAGAATGGTCAGGCGAGACCGCAATCAGCGGTAAATATGTTGATCCTGATTGGGTAGCGCCCTACGCCGTGCGGGTAGACCATCCGGAGCTGCCTGATTTTATACCTGGCGGCTCTCCAAGCAATCCAATGGGGGCACGCGCGCTGACGCTCGATCAATACCAAGTCGCGATACATGGCACGACAGCAAAAATGCGTCGCTCGATTGGTTCTGCCGCATCCTATGGCTGCATTAGAATGCGCAATGAAGATGTCATCGATCTCTTCGAGAGGGTAGATATTGGAACGCCAGTATATATGTATAATTAAATAATATAATTTCTGGCTCTAAGCTCTTGGAGAGGCAGCAAATCATTGCCTCTCCCTAATCTTTAAATTTATAGATGATGACATGCATAATCTTAAATAATTGTCTTGTTCTCTGCTTTTTCTTTGCGAATGCGTTTTGGAAAAAGATCGACCAGCTCTAATCCTGCTGCTTTTAACATCTCTTCAATCTCAATCCTCAACTCCTCTTTCGTCAATTTTCTTGAGGAAGCTGCTCCTTCAAGCAAACAAGGCAAAACCCGTCCGGAGCCATGAGCATTAAAGGCCGTGTCGCTTTCTGGATTAGAGGTTTCACTTGTCGAGAAAGCACGCCGAAATACAGACTCAGCCTCTTCATGCAATTCCTGAACGCGTCGATCCGACGTTGAAAGACCATTCGCAGAGCGTGATTCGGAAATAGAAAAATCAAACGAAATATTTTTATCTTCCTCGTCAAGCGACAATGATGGCGCGCCATGAAGCTTAAACGACCTTGACTTATAAGCGCGAGCAAATGGTTTAATACTAGCCTTCATTACGTTTTCCTGAATAACTTTCTGTCATTACTATTGCGGGTGATTAAGTTTAATACTCTGATCGCTGAGTGAGCTTAATTTTCAAACTTGGCGTGGCCTATTAAGATAAAGGCGCAAGTGGCCATAAAAACACAATAAGCATCAACTATATTTAATACATCTACTATCAGTATGATAATAAGCCCTTAATAAGAGCTCCGCCATTACATCGCGAGCAACATCAACGGCGAAGCCTCTAACATTTATATACTCATCGATGATTAGACAAGCTTTAACTGCTCTGCAGAAGCTTTACCCTTACGCTGATCCATGACCAGCTCATAAGAAACCTTTTGACCATCTGGAAGGTCGCGAAGGCCAGAGCGCTCAACGGCGCTAATGTGCACGAACACATCTGCTCCGCCATCATCAGGCTGAATAAAACCAAAACCTTTTGTCGAATTAAACCACTTAACAACACCCGTAGCCATGACATGTCCTTTCCGAGAACAAGCAAGTTTTTCAACCGCAGAAATGCGGCTGAATAGATTCGAAGTTCTGGTAGGGAAGTCACGCGCCAACTGCCAAAAGGCGAAGTAGCCATGTCGTTCGGCAGAAGCTCGATTATGTCTATATAAACGCTTTAAGCCCTATATCAAGAAAAATTTACAATCAAAGACTAAAACGCCAGGACAAAAGGATAAAAACACTGAGGGCAGAAGGCGAAAATATCTCATCTTATTAGGCTGTTAACATATTTAGCGGACAGGCGCTGGAACGCGCGCAGCGTATAAGAATCCAGAAAGGCGACGATAATATGCGACCGACGGCATTAAGCGGCTGCACGGAGGTCGAAACCTAATCGGCACGCTCAGAGAACCTGTCATAGGCATCAATTTTCTGCGTGATAATCGACCTTGGATCCCGATATATTTCATCTTGCAGATATTTTATTTCTGCATCTTTCTGCTTTGAAGAAACATCAATATACCAAGCTCTGCGCCCATCTTTATCGCCAGAGCGCCATCTGTATCCGCGCTCCTTCAGAACATCCTTCAATTCAAAAGGCGCGTGATGAGCCCATATACGCCAAATCGGCGTTCGCGCCGTCTCTAAAAGCGCAGAAAATCCTGAACACCCGCTTTTAGGCAAGGGCTTGGCCAGCAACTCTATAGCTGCATAACAATCATTGAGCGCACGATGTTTATCGTAAAAAAAACCAACAGCTGTTGCAAGATATCCCAAACGACTACCTTCAAACCCTTCACGACGCCAATTCACCTCAGTCGCAGAGCAAGCCCAAGGCTTCTTTTGGAAACATGGCGCAAGACGCTCTAAAAACTTACGATCAAATTTAGCGTTATGCGCAACGATCAGATCGCAGCCGGCTATATATTGTTCAATCTCCACCAGATCTAATTTAAAGCCTTCAACCATCGATGGCGTAATGCCAGTTATTTCTGTAATCTCGGCAGGTATTGGCTTTTTGGGTTCCTGAAAGCTCTGAAAAGGCTCAAATAGCTCATAAATTTTTCCGTCTAATCCATAGCTAAACGGCACCATTGCAAGCTCTATAATTTCATCATCATGATATGAGAGCCCCGTTGTTTCAACATCAACAAATAGCGCCCGCTTCACCAGCGCGCTATCCGGCTTTTCATAGAAATGATGAGATTTAAGCTTTCTTAGAACCCGATAGTCGCCGCTTGCCTCAAGAGCAGCAGCCATAGCCTCAAGATCCATTAGAATCTCTTATGTTTAGGAAACCATCCGCCCAATCATCTAACTATTTCCAACGCTCATACAACCAAAATAGAAAACTCAATAAAAGACTAACAATTATGGACGTTGTTATTGGAAAATAAACTTTAAAATGTTCACCCGTAACACTCAAATCTCCTGGCAGCTTTCCAAATGGAAGGCGCACTATGAGGAACCAAAAGACTCCTAATAGAACAAAAATAACGCCAATGAAGATCAGCATGCGTGACATTTAGGAAGACAACTCGATTAATTTTTTTCAAAATCGATAAAACACAAGAATGATTTAAAACTAACGAATCTTCACTGTTAGATCTGTGCCATCGTTGCCTGTTTCACTGCTTGGCGACTGATCGGATATAATAAGAGAGCTGCCTGTCCACAAGCGTTCTGCTATGCGCTCACGGACATCTTGAGCAAGCTCAATACGCTCCAGCGCCTCCGATGCATTAGAGGCTGTTTTTGCAAAGAGCTGATCGCTATTGGAGCTCTCAAGCATAGTTGCGCTATTTTTTTTTCGGCCATTATGATCGTCGATTGGCTGTTCAGGAAGAGAAATCGCCGACCATTTAAGAGACAGACCATCATCATTTGCCGCTGTCGCGATATAAAGATGCTCTCCCAATGGCGATTGAGGATCCCGCACGCTTATGGGGGCGTCAAACACAGGCACAAGACCTTGCCTGACATATATTTTTTGATCCTTTTTACTCACCATGATCGAGACCGGCGCGGTGCGTTGCCTTGCTAATTTTTCGGCCGTACCAGCCATATTCGCAAGCTCCGTCTTTTCCATGACAAGCTTTGCCATTCCTGCGATCTCTGCTGATGCGGCTGCGGCCGTTTTTTCGGCTATCTCAAGCCTCTGTTTAAAATCCATGAGAGAAAGCTCTGAACGCGTTTTACTGGCCAAGGCGCCATCTCTTACGTCTACATTTTTTTGCAGAATTTTTTCCAAACGATCCGCCTTAGCCAAGATAGCATGGTTAAGCGCAGCATCCTTTAACTCATGACGCGCCTTGGAGACCTCTTCCTGAGAAAGCGCAGACTTTACTGAGGACTCCTCGTAAAACTTCGTTGCTGCAATAACTTTCGTCTGCGCCAGCTGAAAGCCCGCCTGAGCAATCTTTAAATCCCTTGCGCTATTCGTCGATTCTTGCTGCTTCAGCGCCATTTGGCTCGTCGCCTCTTTGAGAGCCTTGGCCGCGATCGCTGCATCTTTAATTGCCTTATTTTTGAGACGCTCTGCAAACTGCAACGGGTTTATGAGTTTTGTTTGCGACGCCTCCCCAGAGCCCTGGGTAAGCGCGCCTGTTGTCGACTCTTTCACAAGGTCATTGGAGGCCTGAAGTTTTGGCGTAAAAAGTAACGGATGACTGAATTCTTCTGGCGTCACCTCAGATGGCGAGATGACGATACGCTCGCCAATACGCGTCATCCCCCAAAGCCTTGACGCAAAGTCAGCAGGCAGACGAATACATCCATGCGAAGCGGGATGGCCAGGCACGACCCCTGTATGCATTGCAATGCCTGACCATGTTATGCGCTGCATAAAAGGCATTGGTGCGCCTGAATAGATATTTGACTGATGGAATCTTTCACGACCGAGGATGGTAAAAATCCCCTTTGGCGTCGGATGCCCCTCAATCCCAGTTGACACCATTGATCGCGCAACAAGGCCATTATGGTTGTAAATGGAAATATGTTGATCAGCGACAGACACAATCGCAAAAAGAGGCAGTTCGCGCTTTACAATCTGGGTGGATTTTACCTCTTTAGGCGCTGGTCGAGAGGCGACGGCATGAGGTCGCGACTCTTCGCTATGCTCAACGCGCTCATTGTTACGCTCGCTTCGCAGATGGGGTTGAGGCTGTGAACGGGTCTTTGGCTCACGCACAATCGTGCGTCGTGGCTCGTCATCATCGAATAAGGGAAAGAAATCCTGCGCCTGAGCGCACATTACAGACGCAAGGACCAAGAAGGAAGCGCAACCACTCATCATGAACGCTAAAAAATTGCGATGCGTTCGGCTCAGCCACATGAGGTCCCCCGTGATATGCGTCATGAGCTTCTTAAAATGAATCAAGAACTTGAGCAGGATTACAAAAAATAACGGATTCATCTTAAACACAAGTCTAAAAGACGCCTAATGGGCATTTTTTTCAAAAAAAGCCTATTCATGGGCTGAAGCGTCAAGCCCGCATGCGCTCTTGCTGGTAAGTATATACGCCGCGAAGATATCGTCTGCGCTCTGTGTGTTAAAGCCCAGTATGTTGAATCTGACCATTGCCGCAAGGCATTGATGATGCCCATTGACGCCAGCCGCGCCTCCTGAATATTTACGAACACCTCACGCAGAAGCCCTCGTCAACCCAAATGGATCCTGCTCAATGGACACGGATAAAGATCAAAAATATTTAGAGATGAGACTTAACGCCGCCTATGAAAATTTAAGGCGCGCCGTCACTAATTTTAATATCGACGACCAAACGCTTGCCGCCATGCGAAAGGAAGCAATTGATATTTTTCAACAAGTTGAAACGCATAATCGTCTGATTGCCGCAGAAGCTGAAGCCAAGCAACTTATTGTTGCCGCATGGCGCGATCACCTAAAAACATATGAAAGCTTTATTTGGCTGCTGAAAGCGTCAGCGGGTTTTTGCGTCGTTGCGCTTGTAGGCCTTTATCTCTGCTTTGGCAGGTAGCGCTCCATGGCTTGAAAATAAATGTGCTCAAAAAAGGGGCAAAAGTTCTAGGCTTTCTTAACAAACTCAGTTCGCAGCACAAGATCTTTTACCTTATCTGCGCGGCATTCAATCTCTGCTGGATCATTCGTTAGGCGAATATTCTTGATCAGCGTACCGCGCTTTAAAACAATTGACGAGCCCTTAACCTTTAAATCCTTTATAAGCGTGACGGCATCGCCGTCTTTTAATTCAGAACCATTTGCGTCTTTTACAGACTCACTCATCTATTTATCCTTATACAAATTTGCCAAGAAAATTGCATGACTTTCACAAGAGCCATCGCTCAAAAAGAATGATTTGTCGAGAGAGAACCATGACTAACGGCGCTTTTACATTTATCTTAGATTGAACTCTAGCCCATTCCCGACAAGCGCTACACACTCTTGCGCGCCTGCGCCATGAGAGGAAAATACAATCGCGGCGCCCAAAGAATAACCATGACGAATAGAGATCATAAGGAATATGAAATTATTCGAGTTATATTGTTATGGACAGATGCTGCAATTAAGCATATCTGATTAGAGTCTAATGGATACTTAATAATACGAAGCGTTTGACATCGATCCAGCAAAAAAATGTTTTCTAAGCTTGGGTGCGCACACTCAACACATCGTCTTAACCACCGTGACAATGACCGAGCCAAATTTATTTTCTTTATTTTTTGGATTTATGCGAGGAATGCGCAATGGCGACGCTACAAGATCGATTGTCTGGATTCACGACAGAAGGCTTTCCAGGCGATGAAATTTCAGTTGAATTGCTTTGTAGGGATAATCGCGGCACATACACCCTACCCTATCCCTGCTGCCGTTATGAATCGGAATGGCGGAATTTTGAATCGGATGAAACAGTAACAGCTACTGTTATTGGCTGGCGGCCCTTTGAACAAAAACCACGTTGGCGTAAAAGAAATGGCTAAAACCTACGCGCGACAATAGCGCCTTATGCCTAAAGCGCGTTAACTAACGACGATATCAAAGTCACGCGCGAGTTGCGTAAGTGCTGTAGCGACGTCAGCTAATAAGGGACGCTCTTGCGTCTGAGGCTGAAGACAACTCGTTTTTAGTTCGTGCAATTTTTTTGTGAAATCATTCTCAAATATGCTCAATGATAATAATTCTTCAATAAGAATTCCAAATGCGCAGGTCTCTATCCTTTGCCAGCGCTTTCCCTCCCGCCCTTGTGCAAGCAGGCAAGCTGCGCCAAAATCACTCAGCAGCGCACGTCCATCGCCGCCATCCCATAAAATATTATGACCATATAAATCACCATGCAGAATGCCCTGAGCGTGCAAATGCGCCGCTGCTCTCGCAACGCTTGTCAAAATTGTTAAGAGACTTTGATGGGTGAAAATCAAATTTTTATCATAAACATCACGACTGCAGCTCAACAGACTAGGCGGCGCAGCAAGAACGCGCCAATGGTCCGGCATCAGCGGCATAATCAATCCCTCTAAATCGTCAGGATGACCCTCGAGACGCCCTAAAGCGCTCATCACATTCGGGTGACTGCCCGCACATAGACACGCCGCCATCTCATTTTGAGGCATCCCATCGCTTGTCATGGAGCCCTTGAATAATTTTAAGGCAACTTGTTGAGGGGCGGCGCGCATTGGCGATCGCCAATGCGCGCGATAGACGCGCCCTGATGCGCCCTCTCCCAAACAGTCAGTCGTATTGATTTCCTCCCAAGGCACCATCGCGCTCTGAAACGCTGGAACCGCAGGTTCAAATGGATTGCCCGCCCAGGAAATCCAAGCCAATTTGGGTAATTGCGTCAACCAGTTGGGCAAGCTCTCAAAGTTGTTTGCGCTCAACCGCAATAATTCTAATCTTGTTGCGCTCGCCATGCTGTCTGGCAGAGAGGCCAATTTATTTCCAGCAAGCATTAATTTTTGCAGATAGGGGCGCTCGCCAAGGTTATTAGGAAGTGATGAAAGGTGATTATCTGTCAAAATCAGCCATCGCAGATTTGATGGCAGCGCGTTGTCTGGAACATGGGTTAACTGATTACCACGAAAACCAACCTGGCTTAAGGCTCCGCACTCAGCAAGTATTTCTGGTAGGTGCGTAAAATGATTGTGAGAGCAAAATAGAACACGTAATTTTTTCAGCCGACTGAAATTTGGAGGCAATACGGATAAAGACCCGCCACTGATGTCAAGTAGTTCGAGCGTGTCAGCAAGATCAAATATTTCATCAGGAAAGATACTCAATCCAGACAAGCGCAGCTCAGTTGCACCCGCCAGTTCACCGCGGCGAAGCGCATGTAAGGTTGTGACGCTTGCACTCAATTATCTTATTCCCAAAAGACGCCGAT
>DAIRFH010000034.1:10050-20948 GCA_036795145.1 Methylocystis sp.
CTGACAGGGGGCACAGCTGCTTTATCGCGATGACTAAAATGCGCGTCATCGCTGACAACAGGCAACATAAAAAATGCGATTCCTATTGGATGCGTCCTGTTTTTAAAGCTTTTTAGCTGGACAGTCATATCCGCGCATAAACTGAGAATTAAAGAGACCCTTAAATTTTCGCCATCCTTACCCCTTGTAAACCCAACTTTAGGCCGTCGGCGTCACCGCCTCATCATGCCTATGATGCTTTCGTTGAGGCGATTGTAAAAGCGACTAATTGGGTTTCCCGTTTGACTTGGCCTGGAACGCAAGGGTAAATCCCCAGAACATGATAAAAAGAAAATAAATAAGATAAAACGTTATGGTCATCTGGGGAGGAACGCGTGACAACTGCCGCTATAGAACCGGCCATAGATCGGCCGCCATCAAATATCCCTGACGCCAAGGCCTTGGCAAAACGCATGGGCGAGCTGAAAGCGCTCGCGCGCGACAATGGCTATTTCAATATTCCGCTATGGGAACAAGCCTTTCGCATCTTGGAACTGGTATTGGCGCCCATAGTTGCCTTTACCCTTCTCACACAAGGCGGCGTGCTAGCGGTCATTGGCATGATTATCCTTGGGATACACTATCCACGCGCGGGATATCTCGCTCACGATATCGCTCACGGCCATTGGGGGCCGCGCGAAGACGCCAAACCTCGGCTAATGCTTGATATCATTGAACTCACTCAGGGCTTTGGACCAACTTGGTGGGTTGAGAAACATGAACTTCATCATGCCTTTCCCAACGGCTGCCGAATGGGTGACGATGGCGTCTTGATCCCGATTGACGGCGACATCGACACAGCTCCTTGGCTGGTCTGGGATAAGGTTCTTGCAGACTATAACGACCGTGAGAGAAAAACGTCTTTCGATAAGGCCTTTGCTTATCTCATGCCGCGTTTGCAGGTCGTGCTGTTTTTCCCAATCTTATCTCTGTCGCGTTTTAATTGGAGCACGCAGAGCATTCTGACGGCATGGCGTAAGGGCCAGAAAAAAGAAGCCGCTTTATGCACAGCGCATTGGATCTTCGGCTTGGCGCTCGCTGGTTTGCTCACCCCTGGCGCCATGTGGACGGGCTGGGCCTGGTTCCTCGGCGCTCAGTTTCTTGGCGGCTTTATTCTCGCCGTTGTGTTCGTTCTTAATCACACTGGCATGGAAGTCTACGACGCGGGCAAGGCTGGCGGCTTTTATGACCGCCAAGCGCGCTCAACGCGCAACACGCCAACATCACTCTTTCATGATTGGGCGACCGGCGGCCTGAACAGTCAGATTGAACACCACATGTTCCCAACGCTTGCACGCCGCAACCTGCCCAAAATGCGCGCAGCTACCAGAAAAGCAATGGAAGAATGCGGTTATGCCTATGCTGAGATGGGCAATCAGCAAGCAATGCGCGACGTCTTAAAGGCATTGAGCGACGCATCAAAAGCCTGAAGCATAAGCTTTTATAACAGCGTCTCGCGGTTTCCCGCGAGACGCTGTTTTCGGATCATGGTTTAATAAGCCATCAACCATGCCTTGAACTTAATGGCCCGCCTTACCCTTAGCCGCCTCGGCCTTAATACAGCAATCTTTTAAAATTCAACAACTTCCTCGTCTAAATAAAATCTTAGCCAAGCTTCTGCTCTCTCAGAGACGCCTGCATCAATCTGTTATAACCATCCCCATGATGGTTATTTGACGTTATCACGCTGCACCATAGGATAACGCCACCAATGAAAGATTGAGCTTTGCACTGTGTCGTAGTCGTCGATGATGACGCCGTTTATCTTCATACTGTTGGATTGATGCTGAAAAAAATCGGCTTCTCTGACGTGAAGATGTTTTCTAACGCCTGCGATGCGCTTGACTGGCTTGGCGTCAATAAACCCAATCTAATTGTTAGCGATTGGGACATGCCAATGCTGACTGGGCATGAGTTTCTCGAAGAAGTGCGCGCTGATCCCCATACTTGTGAAATTCCCTTTATCCTCAACACGGGAAACTTGTCAGAGTCATATTGGCGACAAGCGATTGCCTCAGGGGTCACTGAGTTTCTTTTCAAACCATTTAATTTTTCTGAATTTAAAGATTCTGTCTTTGTCGCGCTTGATCTTGTTACACCTGAAAAAAAGTCGACGTCGACGATTAAGAACTTTGCCTATCAATAAATATTACTATTCTGCTTAAATAATAATTGAGCGTATAGTCTTCACAGCGAAGCAATAAGCAATTGCCCCTCGCGACTTAAAAATTGTAAATTCATGTCGGCGATTATAAGGGGGCTCTTTTTTGTAAAGAGAGGCGACGATATTCGTTATTAATAGCGAGATATAGTTGGCGCCAAATTGAGTCAATCCAAGCGATTGACCCCCAGTTATATTCCGCCTTTGCAATCTCTGCGAGAGTTTCGTTTATTGGCTCGCATTGTCCATCCGCCAATTCGTCAGAAAAAAGAACTGGCAGAGAGCGGCCCTGCCAAGCCTGCCAATGCTCCCGAGAATAGTCAGAAACGCCGCCGAGCGCAGCTAAAGTCTCTGAAGTAAAAGGCGCGAAGCGCTGATGTAACGGGCCATGAATTGACTCAGCTTGATAAGCAGTGCGAACAAGAAAATATTTTTGGTGTTGTAATTCATGCGCAAGACAACAGGCCATGCGCGCGTCTGTCATATCAGGGTCAAAATAAATTTCTATCCGACCATCGGGGTAAGCCTGACCTTCCGATGTAAAATTCTGATTGAGATAATTAAAACTATACGGCGCATCGCTCAAAATAACCAAGCTAGGATCATAACCAAATTCTTCACATAGTAATCGTAATTTTTTCTGTTTGTAAGAAAACATCTCTTCTTGCGTCAATGCGCCAACCCTAGGCTTAGTTGGCGCAAGCGCTGCCTTCAAGGCGAAAATGAAACGCGTGGTCCGCCGCGTCAACACATGTGAGATCATCAATCGCTCATCCAACATGCGTGACATCCTCGTCATGCGTAATGCGCCATTCATAATCTTCGTAAAGTTCAGATATATGCGCCCACCATCGTCTTCCATCTGGCAAATAGGGCGAAAGATCGTTAACCCTAATGTGACGAAAGAGGTCAGGATAGACCATCAGGGCGCACATAACGGCGCCAACCATCTTTTTACCCATCCCCGGATGGATAGAGTTGATTTGTTCGAATATGACAACGGGCGGATCATATTTTTGCGCAAGCAAGATTGCTACGCCGGACGCCTCTACACAATCAGGCGTTGTGATAAATTTTGGCGATGTCGAGGCGATAATTTCCCAAAACCCAACATCGTATTTTGTCGACTTGATCTGTAACTCAATCGCTTGAAGGTTAGATACAATCTCCTTGGCCAAGAGATCTAATGGCGGATGCGAGGGATCACGACCCATCTCTTTATGAACGATGAGGGTTAATGGATAGGATAGCGGGTTTTACATTAATGCATGTCAAACAAATCTTCTCCGCCAAAAAGAGAATTTCCATTAGAACTTCCCTCAGATCCATCGCGCCGTCTGACTGCTGGCGCAGAAGATGCCGGCGCATCGACAGCGTCGCTATGGCGACTGACAGCAGGAGCTTCACCCGTATCGATCTGACGACCAACCTGTGCAATAGCGCGTTGATAGACTGATGCTGCGTTCCAAGCTTGAATCGCATCAAAGTTTGGCTCTCCTGGCTGATACCCCGCGCCAGCGCGCCATCCATGCGCTTTCAAAAAATTTGCTGTCGACATCAATGCCGGACCGGAATTATCGAGACTGCCGCCGGTGCCATATTCAAGAATGTTCTTGGGTAAAAACTGCGTCTGACCGATCTCGCCATGCATCGAGCCGCGCGTGTTTGCAGTCATCACGCCATGCTCAATAAGTTTGAGCGCCGCATAAAGTTGTTCAGTGAAATAGGCCGAACGACGACAATCATAAGCCAAGGTCGCTACAGCGGATAATGCATTTTGATTGCCATGCACGGCGCCAAACCCTGTTTCCATTCCCCAGATGGCGAGCAAAGGGCCTGGCGGCACGCCATATCTTTGCTCAATAGAGTCGAACAAGGCTGCATTGGAGCGTCTTAAGACGCGTCCACGCGCCACAATCGCAGGCCCGCCACGTTTACTCAAAAATTGCTCCAAAGACAGCCTAAAGCTTTTCTGCCCCCGATCGGCGCCAATGGTCGCGGTTGAATAATGCGTTCCCTTCAACGCGTCTATTCCCACAGCGCTTACGCCATTTCTAGACGCCTCTTGCGCAAATTCCTGTTTCCAAGCCTCAAATCCGCCAGCAGAGTTTCCACATGCGGCGGCATAAGCTGCGCTTTGCGCACCAGCGAGTGTGACTGAGATCAATAAAGTTCTTTGCAACAATTTACCGCGAAGGGTCATTTAATATTCCTTTCGAAACGATATCTCATCTGGCAGCTTAGTGAGACGCGCCATAAGACGATATGGATCAGCAAAATCGACAAGATAACATGCGCCATTACTAATGAGTCGTACGTCGTTTTTTTGATGTTGCAGGCGCTGTTACTTGATTTCCATAGACATCTCCAGGCGGTGGCAAGGCCTGGGCTCGGGCGGGACGTCGCTCAGCGGTTGCATCAATTTCATCTAAGGTGACGTCTGGAATTTCTGCGCCGTTTGGCAGGACGCCGGTCTCCAGCGGGCCAAAGTCCCAGCCCCGGCCATAGCCGCCATGGCCTGGATAACCGGAATAGTCGTCATATTGCTGCGCCTGCGCCATGGCGCCCATGAGCACAAGCATCAACACAGCAGAAAGAAAACCTTGTCGATATGTCAATCGCAGCATACACCGCCCCTTTCATCAGATATGAGCGTCTTCATAAAGTGGAATGTCTGACTTGGCGACTGATTTGACAAGAAGAGAATGGCCGGCATGAACAGATTGTCATGACACCCCTTCAGACCCTCGAAATATCACATTCGTCGCACTCTCAGGACTTCTCACGCACATGATACGACTGGAAAATATCAGCAAACAAAACGGTCACCAGATCCTGTTCATCGAGGCAAGCGCTTCGCTGCTAAAAGGCGAGAAAACAGGTCTTGTTGGTCCTAATGGGGCTGGAAAGTCGACACTTTTTAAAATGATTACCGGACTAGAGCGTCCTGATGAGGGACAAATCTCGATCGATCGCGGCCTGACCATCGGTTACTTTAATCAAGATGTCGGCGAGATGACAGGGCGTAGCGCTGTCGCCGAAGTGATGGATGGCGCTGGACCAGTGAGCATTGTTGCTGCTCAGTTACATGAGCTCGAACAGGCGATGATCAATCCCGATCAAGCAGATGACATGGAAAATATCATTGAACGTTATGGAGAAATCCAGGCGCGCTTTGAAGAGCTTGATGGCTATGCGCTTGAAGGCCGCGCACGGGAAGTCCTTGCAGGCTTGAATTTCACGCCAACAATGATGGACGCAAATGTAAGCGCCTTATCAGGTGGGTGGAAAATGCGGGTAGCGCTTGCACGCATTCTCCTGATGCGGCCAGACGCCATGTTGCTTGACGAACCCAGCAACCATCTTGATCTTGAAAGCTTAATTTGGTTGGAAGATTTTTTAAAAAATTATGACGGAGCCTTACTCATAACATCTCATGATCGAGAGTTTATGAATCGTATTGTTAATAAAATTATTGAAATTGATGGCGGTTCTTTAACGAGTTACAGTGGAGACTATGAGTTTTATGAACAGCAGCGCCTGCAAACAGAAAAGCAACAACAAGCCCAATTTGACCGCCAGCAAGCAATGCTTGCCAAGGAAGTAAAATTTATTGAACGCTTCAAGGCCCGTGCCTCACATGCAGCTCAAGTTCAAAGTCGAGTAAAAAAATTAGAAAAGATTGAACGCGTTGAGCCTCCAAAACGTCGCCAGAATATCTTGTTTGATTTTCCACCCGCACCGCGATCAGGCGAAGACGTCGTCAGTCTTAAGAAGGTCGATAAGCGTTATGGAGAGCGTATTATCTACGAGAGCCTAGATTTTATGGTGCGACGAAAGGAACGCTGGTGCGTCATGGGCGTTAATGGCGCAGGAAAGTCTACCCTATTGAAACTTGTGACAGGAACGCTCCAGCCTGATCGCGGCGTTGTGACATTGGGTAATAGTGTGAAAATGGGCTATTTTGCTCAGCATGCTATGGATCTTTTAAAAGCAGACCAGAGCGTCTTTGAGACATTAGAAGAAGCCTTCCCACAGGCCGGACAAGGATCTTTGCGAACGCTTGCTGGATGTTTTGGATTTTCTGGAGATGACACGGAGAAAAAATGCCGCATTCTCTCAGGCGGAGAGAAGGCGCGTCTTGTCATGGCGAAAATGCTCTATGATCCACCAAATTTCCTTGTTCTTGATGAACCAACAAACCATTTAGATATCACGACGAAAGAAATGCTAATTACCGCATTAGCGCAATATGAAGGCGCCATGCTTTTCGTATCGCATGATCGACATTTCCTAGCTGCGCTCTCTAATCGCGTTCTTGAGATAACACCTGATGGCGCGCATCTCTATAGTGGCGGATACACAGAATATGTTGCAAGCACTGGACATGAGGCTCCAGGATTGCACGGATAGAGGAAGATTATTCGTCGTGCTCGCGCTAGCCTTGGCTAGTCGCGAGTTGAACTTAACGTAATTTCAAAGGCGCCGCGCCTATCTTATTCATCAGCACGCGAACCTGGTCTGCGCTCATGTACAAGCTTTCAGCCGCATCCATCTCGCCTAAGCGTTCTTTTTGTTCCCACTCTTTTAATTGATTTGCTAAATAGTCAGCTAGGGCCTTGCATGCTATAGCGATGTCATCTTTTGTCATCTCAATGTTAAAAGTTTCCGACATTAGCTTCTCCAATTGTCGCTATCGCGGCATAGCCTCCCAACGCGGAGGCATATTTGTGCGCAAATCAAAGCGCCAGTTAAATTTATCTATTAAATTAAAGCCAAGAATGAAAGGCGCCTGCTCTCCAATTTCCTCTCGCAGTAAAGCAAAATCATAGACAAGAACATATAGTCCTCGAATAATACGTCCGTCACCTAAATCTAATAGTTTAACTTTATATATTTTCGTCATCAAAGGCTTGCCACTCGCATCGCTTGCTCTTGCTCCCGATTTTACAAAAACAAAAAGCTCAGGATGGGCATCAACAAAACGACGATCCACAGCGGATATTTGCGCGCCTGAGTCTATCAGACCTTCTCGGTTTAAATCGCCAATCTTTATGTCAATCGCCATCAGTTTCTTTTCAGACCCCAACGGCTTGAGAAAATATTGAGGCGTCTTAGCAGATGGTCCGCTCAAAAATTGAATTTGATGACGCTTTGAATCAACAACAAAATAACCGCCTCTAAAGAAATCTAATCCAAGTAGATCATCCTCCTGCTCGCCGGCGCACCGCGTAACAAGGTAATTAACACGTCCGACATCTGGCCCAGCAGCGGATTTCATTGTGATCTTTGGTAGCCTCACATCATCACACCGTGCAAATTTTCCAGAAACGCCAAGAGATCTGCTTGACCCAATAATTGGCGCGTCCTTATTCCATGGAGCCGGCGAGACCCGACTGGATGAGGCCCCAGTATCTACGCGCATCTTTCCCTGAAACTGACCAATCAGCATTGGCGCATATAACCGACCGCCACCATAAGAACTGCGCACAATCGAAAGATTGATGATTGATCCACTCTCTTGCGCCTTAACGAGGGGCGATGAAAAGAAAAAAATTAAACTAAAAATGATAAGAAAGGTTGTTTTCTTCATTTTCTCAAATGCTTACTCTCGAGCGTTGATAAACCAATAAATAATCAGCAAAGTTTAAAGATCAAGGTTTCTTATTTTCGAATAGCCAGATACGCGGAATGCAAGAAAATCATAGTCTCCTCTACTTAGAAGCAGGAATTTGTTTGCTATCTTCCGGTGAAGAACAAGTCGATGAAAACTGACTGTTACTTGATGACTTACAATCACCATCGGGTTTCACATGATAATTAATAGCGCATCCAGATAAGGCAGCAATAAGTAAAACAACGGCGTATCTCATAGTTTTGGTTCTTTCTTTGTCTTTCCATGTTGAGACGCTGTCATCTGTTGTTCGTCTTTATGGCCATCACTTGGCCGAAGAAGCTCAATTGCCGGACAGCCTGAACCAAAAATCAATCGCTTCTCATCAGCGCAGTGCGGGCTAAAATGATAGCGATCACACGCTGAAATCATCGAAGAAATCAGTATAATAAACAACAAGCGCCCGCAGAATTTATTGCAACAGTAATATCTCATTTCACCCCTCTTAACGAAAAACGCTTTAGCAAGCGAATTGGTAAGCGGAAAGAATTGTAACGATTAGAGATGATCCTGGCGATCTATCGAACGCGATTGACGTCTTTTTTCACGCACAATAGCTTCGTTTAAAATTTGCAAGAATTTAGATCGATGAGAGGGAGAAAAGAAAGCCGGCCCCCCTGTGCGCTCCCCTACTTCGCGAAGCTGTTCCATCAATGAACGCTGCGCCAAGGCCATGCCAATCGAGTCTTTTGTAAACTCTTTTCCATAAGGAGCGATTGCATAGGCAGTTTTTTCTAACGCGCGCGCCGCTAAAGGAATATCGTTTGTTACAACCACATCGCCACTCACAACTTGTTCAATAATCCAATTATCCGCCGCATCTGGCCCTTTCTCAACAATGACTTTATTTATCATGGGGGATTTTGGCGTCTGTATAAAATGATTTGAGACAACATAAACCTGCAATTGATGACGCAATGCAACCTTATAAATTTCATCTTTTACCGGACAGGCATCAGCATCAATATATATTGTACTATCCATCGCTGTCGTCTCTAGATTTCTTGGGCGCGCCACTTTTTGGGTCGCCCTATCCCCTCTGCATCAATCCACAAAATCCATGTGTCTGATAAGAAGATGGCTTAGCTCCAGACTTATGAGCGCTCATGATCGCAGACATTTTATTGTTTACTTCGGAATTTTTCCAAATAGTTATCAAATCAACTGAACCATTATTTTCTTTCATGAAAAATGAAATTGTTTCCGTTCCACTGACAACAATCACATCTTCATCAACGCCAACCTGGATCGCTCGCCCAGATGAAGGATCATAAGTAAAATTTTTTGTTGTAATAGCGCCAACGGCCGCAGCTTCGCTTTTCTTAGTTTCTATATTTTTAAACTGACAGCTATACAACTCTGGAGCTGCAACGGCCTGCTCAATGAGGCTAAAAAATACAAAGACAGCCAATAGCCAATTGATCATTTACTGTTTCCTAAGCGCAGATCATCAGCGCTAGCTTTCACATGATCGCGCATGCGATCAAGTTTTGTAAACCGTTGAAGGCTTCCGAACGCATGCTTTAATTCTATGGCGACCAGTGGCGGTCAATACATATCGTCCAATTCATCCATCCCAAATCATGAGGTTGGACTGGATTGCGACAGATCGAAGCCCCATTGTCATGCGGTCATATACATCAATTGGCGCAATATCCCCAAACACATCACCTTTTTCTAATGCCTCAACTAACCTGCCTTCCAGGACATCTTTCATTCTTATCAATCTTAACTTGACCCTTAATTTAAGGATGTGAGGGCGTTCATTCTTTTGCGCGAAGCTTGGTTTTTTTCTCTCGTCGTCGATCAGATTTAGATGACTTGATCGACGTTAGGTCGCTCTTTTCTACACGCTCGACTTCTGTCTCTGACCCAGTCGTGAGCTGCTGAACACGTATATTGTCTCCGCCGGGTTTGCGCATATTTATCGCAAATTGACGGGAAACTTGCTCGCCAATCTCAACCTTGGTCTCATTATCGAAGATACGAATTGCGCCAATATCTTGACGCGTGACGCCACCCTTTCGGCATAACATTGGCAATAGCCATTTTGGATCAGCGTTTTTTTTCCTTCCAATATCAAGTCGAAACCAGACCGACTGGCCAGGCAACTCCATCCGCTGGTTTTTACGCGTATTTTTCTCCTGCCGATTTGGCGCGTGATGCGCGCTACCGTCACCTGGATCTGTTACTTCCTCTAAGGCAGGCAAGCGAGAGCGATAGGCTCGGATGAGAGCTGCGCCGAGCTGCTCAGGCGTGCGCTCTGCAAGCAGCAGCTTCGCCATCCTGAAGTCTTCTTCATTAGGTTGATCGGTTAAGATGGGATCCGTCAGCATGCGCTCTTGATCCAATTTATGGATCTGATCAATTGTCGGGGGGCCATTCCAGGACGCCTGGACTTTTGCATCCCTTAAAATTTGTTCAGCCCGTCGACGTCGCATCGGCGGCACCAAAAGCACACTCACGCCCTTACGCCCAGCCCTGCCCGTACGCCCGCTTCTATGTTGTAGAGTTTCAGCGTCATGCGGAAGGTCAGCATGAATAACAAGACCCAAGCTTGGCAGATCTATGCCTCTGGCCGCAACATCTGTTGCGACGCAAACACGCGCTCTGCCATCTCTTAAGGCCTGCATAGATTGATTGCGTTCGTGCTGACTGAGCTCCCCAGATAATAAAACAGCTGAAAACCCTCGCTCTACAAGCGTTGCTTGCAAATGGCGAACACTCTCTCGGGTGTTACAAAAAACAATTGCTGTCTGGGCGGCAATCAATCGCAACAGATTAACAACAACATGCTCAACTTCTTTTGGCGTAATACGTATCGCGCGATATTCTATGTCTGCATGCCCACGCTCATCGCCAGCGACTTCAATTCTCAACGCATCACGCTGATATCGCTTTGCAAGCGTTACGATACCCCTTGGCATCGTTGCCGAAAATAAAAGCGTATTTCTATCTTCTGGCGCTGCGCCAAGAATAAATTCCAAATCCTCACGAAACCCGAGGTCGAGCATTTCATCGGCC
>DAIRFH010000003.1:0-71299 GCA_036795145.1 Methylocystis sp.
CTACAGGAATTAAAATGGCAAAACATAAAATTAAGAAACACCCCGATACACAAAGACAAAAAACAAAACCTATCAAAAAATTAACGCAAAATATTACCAAGGATTTTTATTTAAGGGCCTGGATAAGAAGTATTTGTGCAGCAATACTATTATTTGTAACCATCATTTGTGTTTATCATTATTCAAAAGAATTTACGCCAACCTCAATTTATGAGGCAAAAGCTCCTGGAGTTCTCGATAAGAATACTAATCAACAATCACATCACGCTAAAACAACAGCTATGATTGCAGGCAACAATGTCATTATTCGAGAGACTCCAAAAATTAATGGGAAAATAATCACCCGCGCTATATTCGGAATATCTGTCGACATCATCGAAGAAGATGGAAAATGGGTAAGGATAAATAATCCTGGACAACACGTTACAGGATGGGTGGAGAAGGTCTATTTGAATTACTAAAAATGGCGCTTTAAATGAGCTAAACGCGTTGAAAGACCTCAAACCAAATAATAGCTTAGCCAGAATAATCTTATATAAAAATTCATGGAATTATGGACAAAAAAAGAGCCGTCTGCGGATGCTGACGGCTCTTTTTTCATTTTTATTTGAAAGCTTCAGCTGGATCTTGAATGATTGACTTCACGCCAGCAAGAGCATCATCGTAGCCAATACCCGTGCAACCATACATGCCGCTTGGATCGCTCCAGCAGATAGGATGACCTGCTGGACCATTGCCGAAAGGCGGCTTCAACGTTGTCTTATATTTGGTGGCGAATTCATCAAGTCGATCGTCACACCATAGAGCAGCTTTATCTGCTGGTATTGTGCTTTCAATTTCTTGAGTGCCTTTATCTACTCTCTTGTTAAATGAGTAGAGTTCGCGACGTGGAATTTGAGCTATCTGCTCATCCCAATAGCTCTTATTTAAATTAGCGCCATCGGACTTGTAGCATGTCTCAACAACAGCGCGGGAAAGAGAGAGTTCATCTGCGATTGGAAAATATTTGGCTTCCAAAGGCTTATGATGGTGATGACGATGCGAAGATTTATGGGCCAGAGCTGGCAGCGCACTGGCGGCGAGGAGCGCCGCTCCAGCCAATATAACGATAGGTTTCATAAGCTTACTCCAAAAGCGCCGTATATGACAACGCGCAAAATGGCGTCATCAACAGACTTTAAAAGTAATACTCTCAAAACGACAAAAGCAAAAGTTCAAATAACGAATTGATATCCAATATGGAGCCTGTTTATCACTTATAGTTAACTTGAGACATGTAATCTTCTGCCCTCCCCTATTATTAACCTAAGAAATTGTAAGATCTCCATTATTCTTTGGCAGGACCGGATGGTCATCGAGATTTTACAACTCTATAAGCTCAGTCACATAATTTTCATATCCCAAAGCTAGGGAGCGCTCGTGACGTTCGAGACGTAACACATTTTCTGCATGAACACTGCTCGCCCCAACGCCAAACTTAAGGAGCCTTGGGTTTTTCTTGCACCATAAAAAGGCTAAATAACAACTAAGCCCTAGCTATTTGATTTCAATGAATTATGTGCTATGGCTCAATGAGAGTAATCAATAATTCTTTTGCCTGGAAACTAACTCAAAATGCACAATAAAAAATCAATTGTTTTTATAATTTCATTTTCCTCACTCGTTTTTACAAATGCCGTCGCTTTAGCCGGCTCTTTTAAGTGTCAATTCAAAAATCAACCCGCCATGGTTATTTCTTTGGAATATCCAGAAGCACATGTTTCGATAAACGGCGTCGACTACCCACTGCAAAACACTGCCCTACCCGTAATGACGGCATCTGTTAACGGCGCAATTTACGAATTTGGCATCAAATCTTATGGCGCAACAAATGCAACAATGCCCGCTAAATTGGAAATCCGTTCAAATGGATGGTCTGGCGGCAGCGATATTGCCTATTCAGATAAAACAACCTGTCAAAGGTTAAAATAATTCTCTGGGAATAATTAGCGCTCAGAGATTAAGCCGCCCGCTATTAAAAAATAACTCTTTATTAAGAATAAAAAGTTACTGTTAGGGACAATTTTATCCTCAAGAATGAGGCGCTCCATGTCAAATAATATATCCTTCGACGCAACATTAACCGAAATAATAAAGAGCGCTTTATCGGTTAATATGTCTGACGGTATATCTCATTATATCGATAAATTAGAAAAAATTATATCTAAAGATCAACTCATCGCGACACAAAGCGCAATGCTAGATGACGCAGAAAAATTAAAAATTAAAAATGAATATGATCGAGCAATTAGCAACCTTCTCGTTGCTGAACAAAGAAATAAACAGCTCGCTATTAAGGCTGCAACTCTATGTGAAACAATGCGTCTTTTGAAAGAAAACCTATCCCCAAGCGCAACATATTCGCCTTCTGCTGAAACCAAAGATAGAGAAGCGGCATAATATATTTCCCAAAATCACCTTTTAAGGGAAAGCTTTATCGATTATTCTGAGGCAAATAAGCATAGATTCTTAGTCAAAACAAAGAAAATCATGCCATATCTCACTTGTGCTTTTGAAGTTATCTATAATTAATTTTCTCAATAAAAACATTGTATATCATTATAACTTATTGAAACTTTGTCTTTTTTATTCGATAATCGCAACCAATGAAACTACGTTTAAAATTCATTTCAACTGAGCTGCTCAGCCTCATTTCAGCCTTTGCCTTACTAACATTGGCGGGGTTTGTTACATTGCGTGCTGACGAATTTAGACGCGATACAGGGGCATCTCTACGTCATACAATTATGGTTGAAAGTTCATTGCACCGTTTATATGGCGCAATCCGAACTATTGAAAGCGATGAGCGGGGTTTTTTAATAACCCGAGATACAAGCTATCTACATAAAAATAAAGACGCGATCGACTTAATCGTAAAAGATCTCAATATTGTTTCCGCTCTTGTGTCTGCAGACAGCGAACAACGAAGACAATTAGAAAATTTGCGTCCAATATTAGCAGAGAGATTAAAGCTTTTAGCAGAAAAGAGAGAACTCATAGAAAAGAATAATTTTGACCAAGCAATTAATATTATTCGTAGTGGTTCAGAGAAGTCCTTAATGGATCAGATAGATAAAATAGTCTGGAATATGATATCCGACGAGGAACGAGCCTACCGCCAAAGAGACTTTAGTTATCGAACTGCGGTTGAACAATTACAAAATGCTGTGGCTTTTATGATCTTAGCTGTTGTTGTCGTCATGCTCTTTGCAATCTGGCTCGCGCAAAGACAAATGGTAGCGTTGCAGGCGTCAAGTCAATCGTTAAAAATTGCCTACGATAGCCTGCTAAAAGAAACAGAAAAACGTGAAAAGATAGAAGCGCAGCTACGTCAATCACAAAAGTTAGAGGCTATTGGCCAATTAACTGGCGGTATTGCTCACGACTTTAACAATATGCTGGGTGTTATCGTTGCTAGTCTAAATATTCTCAAAAGAAAACTGGGCAACAAAGAAGAAGAGAATATCTCACTAATTGAGTCAGCATTAACCTACGCAGATAACGCAAGCGACTTAATACGTCGCCTACTCGCATTTTCGCGGATTCAACCACTTGCACCAGCTCCAATTGACATAAATATATTTATTGAAAAAATAAAAACAATGATTAAACATTCAGTTGGGCCAGATATTTTGGTTCAAACAGATTTTGAAGACAACATATGGATAATAAAAATTGATGAGAATGAATTGCAAAACACAATTTTAAATATTGTGAACAATGCGCGTGACGCCATGCCTGAAGGCGGCATTTTGTCAATTAAAACTAAAAATAAATACATTGATGAAAGCGATAATACCTTACTCGTTGATTTAACGCCTGGAGATTATGTGCAGATTAGTATTGGAGATACTGGTAAGGGCATAAGTTCAGAGGAAATGTCAAAAGTTTTTGACCCATTTTTTACAACTAAGCCAGTTGGAAAAGGCAGCGGTCTCGGATTGTCACAGGTTCATGGATTTGTGAAGCAATCAGGTGGCCACGTCAGAATAATTTCTAAGGAAAATTGTGGCGCTGTGATTGATATTTTTATTCCAAGAGTTCGATCTGATAGTTAGGATAGTTCATTATTGTTAATTATTAAGTCTAGATTTCAGCTCGTAACGGTCTCATAAGCAAGGAATCGATTGCTTCGTTGACGGTAATTTCTGATCGCAAGATAGCATCAACAGCAGAAACAATTGGCATCTCAATATTATGTTGATGCGCCAACTCAACAAGAACTTCAGCAGTATAAGCGCCTTCAACAAGCTTGCCTTTTGTAGCTTGGGCTAATTCAACACCTTGACCTAACGCCTGCCCAAGAGAAAAATTTCTAGACTGAATTGAACTGCAGGTTAAAACCAGATCACCAAGTCCAGAAAGACCCATTAAGGTTTCTTGGCGTACCCCAAGAGCGCGTCCCAGTCGATTTAATTCAGCAAAAGATCTAGCAATTAATGCTGATTGAGCACTAGGCCCAAGTAACCTCCCAAAGGCCATGCCTGCCGCTATGGCAAATACATTTTTGGCTGCGCCGCCAATCTCAACGCCGCGAACATCCGCGCTACGATAAAGACGAAAGTTTTTTATCGAAATTTCATGGCATAAATATTCTGCAATATTTTCGTCATGGGCTGCAAGAGTTACAGCTGTGGGCAACCCCATACAAACGTCTTGAGCAAAGCTTGGTCCCGATAAAATTGAAATTGTGGCGTCAGGCATCTCTTCACTGACTACGTCACTCATAAATTTTTTTGTCCCGCGTTCTAATCCTTTAGAACAAATAATAATCGTTATATTCTGTGCGACAATGTTTTTGAAACTTCTGATGACTGCGCGCAAAGCCTGAGCTGGAACAACGAGAAAAACAATATCTGCAGATGTTAATCGCGACATATCTGCTGTTGGCAGAATATTTTTTTGTAAAGGCAATCCTGGCAAATAAGATCGGCTTTCGCCATCACGGATTAATGCATCTACCTCTTCTTGACGTCGCATCCATATCGTGACGCAATCACGCGTTTGAGCGGCAATATTTGCAAGAGCGATGCCCCAAGCACCGCCGCCAATCACAGCTATTTTTTTTTGTGTCATGATTGAAAAACCATTTTATCCCATAAGCATTCAGGGGACGATCGACAAACTAAAGGAAAATCTCATTATGTAACACACAATTTAACCTGAAAATGTTACAGCCAAGAGAATAATACATCAATCTTGGAAGATCTAAATAATTTTGTATTAGAGATTTTTTGATTTTGATAAAAAGACATAGATAAAAAAATAAATTAATTGGATCGATGATTATTCAAAACATCTTTTTTTAAATTGTTACAGGATTTTATTGGCAGCTCACGCTTTTCCATGATGAAGAACACTATAGTTTGCATCCAAAGGCCAACGGGGTTTTGGCGCAAAATCTAAATCATTTATGAGACCTAATCGCAATCTTTCCAATCCTGCCCATGCTATGATCGCCCCATTATCAGAGCACAATTGAGATGGCGGCATGATAAAGCGCATCCCAACCTCTGCACATAGTCGGGTGAGCGCGCGCCGTATAGCGGTATTAGCGGCAACCCCGCCACCAATGACAAGCCCGTTTGCACGTCCCTCCATTTCATTAAACAGTCGTATTCCATTGCGAACACGATCGACGATAATATCAACCATTGCGGCTTCGAAGGAGGCTGCAAGATCTTTTTTGTCTGTTTGAGATAAATTACCCAGTTTCATAATTTCAAGTCGAACAGCGGTTTTAAGACCTGAAAATGAAAAATCAGCGCCCTGCCTACCAATCATCGGCCTGGGAAAGTCAAAGCGCTGAGGGTCGCCTTCGCGCGCCAGGGTTTGAATTTCTGGCCCCCCCGGATAAGGCAATCCAAGCATTTTTGCGACCTTATCAAAGGCCTCGCCTGCCGCATCATCAACAGTCGACCCAATTCTTTGATAATTTCCGATAGCTTTGACGGCGACTAATTGTGTATGGCCGCCTGACAATAGCAAAGCCATAAAGGGAAAATCGATCTCTTCAATGAGTCGCGCCGTCAGTGCATGAGCTTCCAGATGATTGACGGCTATGAAGGGTTTATTGGTTGCGAGCGCAATGGCTTTGGCAGCAGTGACGCCAATAATGACGCCGCCAATAAGGCCCGGACCGCCAGCTGCAGCGATTGCGTCAATGTCTTGAATATCAAGATTTGCCTGAGTCAAAGATCTAATAATCAGTCGGTCCAAGGCTTCAATATGCGCGCGGGCGGCAACTTCGGGCACGACCCCGCCGTAGGCGGCGTGTTGGGCTATCTGACTTAATACTTCATTGGAAAGAATATGACCGCACGCCGCACCCAAATTTTCTTCAACTACAGCTACTGCAGTTTCGTCGCAGGTTGTCTCTATGCCAATGACCTTCATGACTTTGTTCCAGATATTAGCCCAGATCAATCAAGAAGGATCTGTTCTATTATAATCAACACTCATATAACATTGATGTAAATTCTCAAACGATATCTGGCGTGCGCCAGGCAAGATGCTGACCACCGTCAACAGCTATCATCTGGCCCGTGACACTATGGGCATTAGAGAGGTAATCAACGGCCTCGACAATGCTTAATACTGATACAGGCTGCGCGAGCGGTATCCCGCGAACTTCGTGATCAAACTCATGCCCACTTAGCGCTGCATTTGGAAAGACAGGTCCAGGACCGACAGCATTAACGCGAACACGTGGGGCAAATGCTTGAGCCATTGTTTGCGTTGCTGTCCATAGCGCGGCCTTAGATAGAGTATAGCTGAAATATCTTGGATTAAGACGGGTGACCTTCTGATCAATGATATTCACAATAGACCCATGACGGCCTTGTGGAAGTGAATGAACGAAATCGCGAGAAAAAATAATTGGCCCTCGTAAGTTTATGGCCATATGTTTTTCATAAAGGTCGGCATGAAAGTTGTCAGCTGTATCGACTTCAAATATGGAAGCATTATTAACAAGCAAGTCCATTGGACCGAAAATATTGGTCGCCTTTGCGATCAGTGAATTCGCATCATCTAATTGTTCAATATCTGCTACAAGGACTTGAGCTGATGCGCCTTTGAGACGAAGCTCGCGGCAGGCAAGCTCTGCATCCTCAAATGTTCGGGGTGATGCGTGTAAGATAACATCGCGTCCTTTTAACGCGAAATGTTGCGCAATGGCTAATCCGATCCTGCGTGATGCGCCTGTCACCAGAACAGGGCCGAAGCAGTCATGTGACACTTCGCAATGCCTCCAGTAAGTAGTTTTGACGATAGTCCAAACGTTTCACTCTGAATGCTTCTTTCCTTTAAAAATTACATATTCAAGCTTGATGTCACCCTTGGTCAAAAAGGCGTCATCCCTTAATCTGAGTTCGCCATTTTCTATTTCTATGCCAAGCAATGTATAGGAAGCTGACAGCATACGCGCCGCTGCGCCAGTATACCAGCTCCAGCCGCCACGCCCGTCATATCCTGGACCCTCGTAAACATCAGCAGGCTGCTGATGGGGCGGCAGTCCATAAATGTCAGCTGACTGCGGCGTCACAAGCTTGGAAATGGGCGATATCGCTATCCAAGCAGCATATGCTTGTTTAAATAATTCTTGAGATTTTTCTAGATTGCCTTTGCTGCGTGCATCAATAGCTAATTTTACAAGCGCATCAATGAACCAGGAAACGCCATGTGAATATTGACCGCCGTTCTCACGCACGCCTGGCGGATATTCAGCGCTACGACCAGGATAGGGATCTGAATGTTCATTATAGGGCGGGGTGACAAGCAAAATACGGTTCTCGCGCTGAAGCTGAGCTAAAGCATTTTGTAATGTTTCATATCCGCGCGCAGCATCGACTGCATTACTGAGAATGGGCCAGGAAGACGTCATAGCGCTTATCGGATCGACCGGACGACCATCATCCGCAAAGTCACGAATATAACGATCGCCTATCCAACATTTATCGAGAGCCTCTCGAAGTTTTTGAGCCCGCGCAAGATAGGCGTTGGCGCGCGTTATATCTCCCTTTCGTTGGAAAAATGGCGCAATGTCATTCAAAATACCATGTAAGAAAAAGCCGAGCCAGACGCTCTCACCCCTCCCCTGTGCGCCCACAAGATGCATGCCATCATCCCAGTCGCCAGATCCAACTAATGGCAGATCATGGGCGCCAAAACGATCCAGCGTATAGTCAATTGCCCGGGCGCAATGTCCAAGTAAGGTGTCCTTGTCGCGGGAGATTAACGGAACTGTCGCCTCACCCTCTTGTTCAAAAGGCACAGGGCCTGATTCTAGAAATGTCTCGACCTCATCTAATATGCCGAAGTCGCCAGTATCTTTTACATAACGAATAGTAACATATGGCAGCCATAAATGTGGGTCAGATGAATGCGTTCGATCAGCAAGTCCAGTGCCGCCATTTGGCGCACGATGCCACCATTTACACGCATCCCCCTCAAGATATTGATGGCGCGCATGAAGAAGTATTTGCGCGCGCGTATGTTCTGGACTCAGATAAGTTAAAGGAATGACATCTTGTAACTGATCGCGGTAACCCGTTGCTCCGGAACGTTGCATAGGCCCTGTTCGTCCCCAAAGCCTGGATGCAAATAATTGGTATGGCAGCCAATCATTGACCAAACGATCCACCTCTGGGCGGTTCGTTTTAATCTGCAGGACAGATAGTTTCTTATCCCAAGCTCGATGATTGGCCTCTAGAGACTCGCGGGCAAAATCAATGTTTTTAGCGCGCTGTGCTATTTTTTGAGCTTCTTCTAACGAACCTGTCTGGCCAAGAGCGATGACTACTGTCGAACTCTCGCCAGCTTGAACGTTAATGGTTCCACAGAAGGCGGCCACTTTGCGTTCATGCTCCGGCGCGCCTGCGTCTGGATGGCCGTGTTCGACCATATAGGGAAGAACAGGGTCGCGACTTTCATTACCTAAAAATCGTCGGCGCGACGTTTCTGCGAATTCCGCCGACAGAGACGTCGCTACGAAGGCCCATCCCTTAACAAAATTATTATGTGGGTTACGATAGAAAATACTCTGTAAATCGTCATCAACAATAGATTCGACGCAGCCAAGGCTTTCTGTCGGCGTTTCAGCTAATATGATCTCCAATGCTGGCACAACACGCAGCAACCGTTCGTGCGATGACAGGTTGGTTATGCGTAATATCTTAAACTCAATGGGTTCTTCTGGATGAACAAAAACCGTTAATTCTAAGCTGAGTTGGTTGTGCGTGGAGCTATAAATGACCGCGCCCGGCATGAAGTGAACATCATGCGAAATATCTCGTCTACGCAATGGTATGAAAGTTGGACTATAGGCTTCATCCTGCGCAAGATCATAAACATACAGCATCTGGCCTGCTGGCGCCATCCGACCTTCGCCCATACGAAACGGCGTAAAGCTATTTAGGCGAGAATTGCCATGAAAAGAAAAAATATCGCCATCATTTGTTAAAACCGCTCCTTGACCAAGAGAATTAGCGATAACATGCGCAAATGGGCGTGGCGTCCCAGGTTTCAATTCCAGACGTCTCTCCTGATTTGCAAAACGATAGCGATGGTGTTTGGGCGATGGCGGATGAAGAAGCTGTCGTTGTTTTGACAGCGCCTGATTAAGCGTTACCGGCGACACAGTTTTGAGGCCGAGATGGCGCACAACACAATCGGTTGCTTTCCCCATATCTCGCGCCCAACCATCAAGAATAATGATTTCAGCGGCGCCTTTTGGCGCAATCGTGAGTTCAACATGCAAACTTGCACAGGGCTCAAAACCATAAAGAAGCCCTTCATCCTCCGGCGATCTTGGTTTTGTATAATCAAGAAGGCTGTCAGGCGCGTTTGTTGGCCCCATGCCGTAAAAACGCGATTTCACATCTTCATAACCAATGATGGATAAGTTGGTGGATGGACCTGCGCCAATGGCATGAAAGCCTATTTCAGGAGATAGCCGGCGCGCATTATGGTTTCTCGCGCCGCCCTTCAACAATCTATTTTGGGCAAAAATGGCGTTTAATGACTGAACATACCATGTGCCAATATGCAGCGCATTATAAGCGGCGTCGCGTAATTCAACGCCTGTTTCATTAAGCACCCACTCACGCATGCTCGCCAGCAAAAGTCTTCTGGGTCGTGTCTCAAGATTAACAATACTCAAATGAGTAATTTCAACTGGATCGCTTGTCGCCAGTGTTACGCGCGCTTCGACGGCAAAACCATTATGCTCAGCCAAGAAAAAAAGACAGTTCTCACCTGCGCGTGAGAGTGAGGCTTGAGCGGCAGCCCGACGCGTTGCAGCTTCGCCAATGGACCATAGTTCCCCATTTTCTTCTTTCAAAAAAAGAAAACGACCACGGGGATGGGATGGATCATCAGGACGTCTGGTGAGATCTATTGGCGGTCCGCCGCGCGCAACGCCTTCAATACGAATGGCGCCTTGGCTATCTTGAAACCACTCACTCGTTATCAGACCGTTTGTTAATTTCAATGGACGCGCGCCAGGCGTGCCGCCAGCGCCTGTAATGCCCTCAATTGGGAGCTTTTGGGTTCGCGCTAGTCTCATCAATAAAAACAAAACAAGTCCGATTGCGACGACGCCAGCGTAAGCCAAATAGCCGCCGACAAGATATGTATATGACGGCGGGCGCGTCTGATTGAGCTGCTCCGCGGCGCTCCAAGCCTTATCCCATTCAGCACCGCGCGGAATATAGAAGGGCAACAATAATGGAGCCCATGTGCCAAACCGGCGTATACCAACAGGAATGGCGCGACTAGTTTGTTCTTTTCCAACAAAGCGCGCCGACATTTCATCAAGAGCGTCGCCGCCAACAAATGAAAGATTTACCAGTGTCGCTACGCGTAATCCCATATGATCAAACCAAATTAAAACGCGTAAAACATCATAAGCCAGCAAAGCTGTAAAAATATCCAAACTCCATGCGCGAAACTCATTGTCAGGCAATACATAACTCAACCAAGTTGCGACTGCGGTTCGGATGAGACCGTCTTGATTATACCAGGTTGGGTCTGGGGCGGCTTTAAGGAATGAATAGATAACAGGCGCCATCCATAATCCCCAACGCAAGACACGCACGGCATTCTCGACAAGCATGTCGAGACCTTCCCAGCTGGCAAGTTGACGTAAGGGGCGCAGGCTTCTTTGTAAGAGCGCCGTCAGAAAGAATAAATTGATCGAAAATAAAGGAGCGGCGAATATCCACTGAATTACGCCTGATAGAGACTCGTCGTAAAACAGCCTAACAGATCCATCGACAACACCCAGATCAGTTGCGCCCCATTTTGAAAAAAGCGGACGAATGACGTAGGAATTTACCGGACGATTATCAATTATATAATTAAGCGACGCATAAGCATGGAATTTATTGACGATTGTTTCGAGCTGACCAAAATCAAGATACCATGCAACCGCGCCGCCAACGATGCCGCCTAATCCCACGCCTAAAGCATAGACACGCCAACTACGAAAATGCTGACGGCGCCTTTTTACTAAGGCAATCATGTCAAAAATTGCGTCTATACCCGCATAAGCGATTGCGCCAGCGATAAAGCCAAAAGCGAACCGATCCAACCCGTCAAAAGTTGGCAATTTGATCATAAGAGCAAAGCTGACAGCCAAGCCAATGACAGCGCCTCGCGCAAAATTCTGCGTGAGAGTATAGGCCTCCCGCAATCGATTAAAAAATGGAGGCGTCGCGTCTGTGCTTTCAACAATGACGCGCAACAGTGGATAAATGGTTGCGCCAATAAGCAACGCGCCAAATGGTCCAGATAAAACAATTAGAGAAAAGGCTGGCGGGAAATCGCAGATCAGAGCAGTCGCGAGCACAACGGCCATAAAGACGAACCCATAAACGGCTCCCTTTTCAGCGCCAAGCTTCCAATCGCTATAAACAACAATCGAGAGCGAGGGGACGGCGCGTAACAATCCAGCTAGGGCTTGGGTAATAAGGTAGGTTTCTCCCCACAAGCCAGCTTGGGCTAGAGCGGCAAGAACCATCGCCAAAATAGCGGATAGTGGTTTTGGTAAATAAGGGGCGATATAAAAGGCTTCAGCAGAGGCTATGAAAGGCGTTAAGGAGGCAAGGAACGCAGAGATGAAGAGAATAAAATGAGGACGCCATTCCCGTGGTTGAAACCGACCTAAGACAAAAGGAACGCCAACAACAACAGCTTCATTGAGTAAAAATAAAACAATTGTACGGCCAAAAATTTTACATAGATCTTCAGGTGCGTGTAGCCCAAGAAAAAAAATGCCGCCAAGATAAGAAACCGGCGGCGATCCAAGCGCAATGAGTAAACAAAACAAGAAAGGCAAAAGCGCCAAACCAACGCGCAATAAAAGCCTTGACGCGGCTTTTAGGCAAACCATTCCGAGTAAATAGGTAAGCGCCGCCACGCTCCCTCCCACAGGAGAGAAAATAAAAACGCCCCAAAAAGTTTCTGGCGACCGCCACAGAACGGCGGCGTTATCAACAAGAACAGCGAATGTGGCGATGACGGCAAAATCAACGAGCGCAGCAGAAGTTTGCCTTGCAGCGTCTTCCGCTGGCTTGAGAAGAAATAATGAGAGCGCTGCGAAAACACCAGCAAGGACCGCGTCTACAGGCCCCTGCGCAACCTGAAAAACGGACAGTGTTAGAAAACTAAACCCAACAAGGGTTCTTTCAATGCTTTGACCGCCAAACTCCGCTTCGCCGTTGGTGACCGCCATCGGGTTCCTCCGCGCAGGCGCGTCATAGCGCGCACTTTACTGATTCTATGGAATCAGATGTGTATAATAATGTCCCAATAGCCGGACAGGTTCGAAAAAGTCGACCCCTTCCAAATTTGGCGGCATCAGTCCATTTCGCTTTGTCTTAAAAACAGTCTATAAATAATTATTGAGATTACACCCAGCTCTAAGGCCCTGGTCTGGATCAAATGGACGATGCTTTCACCGCCCCGCCCGTGAGCCAATTAAAAGGCCAGCCTTTCGCGCGTGTCGAAACAGCCGTCCCGGTCGAGGAAACCGACCCCGTAAGTATCGCCCCACACTCGCTGAACGCGCGGGTGCATTCGTTGTCAAATGCCTTACGCCGCGCAAGATTGGAAAATGCAGAACAGTCGAGCGCATTAACGGATCTTCGGCTTGCAGAGGTCGCGCGTCTTGAAATCATGCGTGATGCATTAAACCCGCTCATCGCTCAGCTGCCGCCAGAATGCGACATGTTCGATATTGCGATTTCACCCGGCGAGCATCCCAGACTATTCATTGATCATCTGGGCTTCATTCATATGGATCGAGATCGTCGCGGCTATTGTTTCATGCAAGACACGCGTCATGGTCGCATTAAACTCGCGCAGACCGATAAGGTTGACGATATGGTGGACGCTGTCACCAATTACGTCGCCCATCGTCTAATTGAACGCGAAAAAGCTCTCGCAGCGGATTATGCGAGCGGCGGTCCTGCTCAAATGATCGTTGAGAAAAAGAAGGCTTCTAGAGCGCCTCATTCGACAATTACAATCTTATGGCGCGGCTATCGTTATTTTTGCGAATTAATTGGCGTCTTATGTTTCATTGGCCTTTTAATCATTATCGGCCAGTGGTTTTACCAAGCCTCGATAGCGCCGCTTTAAGTCAGGCTGGCACGTTTGACGAAATCACGCGTCGCTCAAGCTCGCAGACCTCACCAGAAGCATTAAGTCCGCGCCTTATCATGCTGATTTCAAAATTTTTATCTATCCTGCTAAAAAAATATAAATGATAGGAGGCTGCGGGCTTATGACCAGCTGCGCGGGCAGAAGCAGACCCCACCCCCACCACAGGAATAGGACCCATTGGACCCTCCAGATAAGCTAAACTGGGTTTATGATTATGACCATGGACAATCAAATCAGCGCCATGCTGCGCAATTGTCTTTTCAAAGAGTTCTGCATCCTCTAGGCCGCGCAATAAGCGGGCGCCCCCGACATGAGGCGGATGATGTAGAAAAACAACTCTCGCACGCCCCTCTTTTCTTAACTCATCCAATAGAGCGGCCATGGCGGCAAGTTGTTCTGATCCGAGACGACCAGAGGCAATAAAAGGTCCAGTAGGCACACCAGAGCTCAAGCCAATTAACCCAATGTCCCCCCGCCGTCGCACATATGGAAACCCATGAGATGGAGTGTCGCCGCTAATCCAAGGACGAAATATTGTGTCAATAAGAGCGGTTGATTGATCAACATAAGCGTCATGATTGCCAGGCGTAAAAGAAACAGCCGTCGCAGGGCCTAAAGTAGACAGCCATTCTTTTGCCAGTGACAGCTCGGCAGCAAGACCGATATTAACAATATCGCCAGTCATAATGACATGATCAGGATGATTATTCATCAAGTCCGACACAATCTCAGACAGCACATCCATCCCATGCTGATCCGCGCGTTTATAAAGCCAATTGACATAGCCCGTCACCCGCTTGCCAAGCAGCTCGGCCAAATTAGGCCTGGGAACAGGACCAATATGCGCATCTGACAGATGGGCAATAACAAAACTCAAGAAAATCTCCCTTTCAAAAAAGCTAGGCTTTTGTGCGCGCAGCCTATTTGTTTTATCTTATCGTCAAATGAAAAAACATCACCTCTTACGATATTCCTGGCTTACCCATCGCGTGATGACATTTGGCGCGTTATTCCAACGCCCCATGACATTGGGGGTTCGAGGCCTGGTCATCAACCCGGAAAATCACGTCATGCTCGTTCGACATACTTATGTGTCGGGTTATTATTTGCCTGGCGGAGGCGTCGAAGTCGGCGAAACAATCGAACAATCACTGAAAAGAGAATTACAGGAAGAATGCGCCATTCGGGCTCAAGGAGCGCTTGAACTCTATAACCTTTATCTTAACCAGCGCGCATCCGCACGAGATCATGTTGCTTTATACATCATACGTGACTTCCTCGACGAAGGGCCGCATCAACCCGATCGGGAAATTGCCGAAGCTTGCTTTTACCCCTACAACGACCTCCCAACTGAGACGACTCCAGCAACGCGCGCCCGTATTGCTGAGGTCTTTGAAGGAAAGTCAAAATCTTCCTATTGGTGATATGATCAATGAACAGATCTAAGGTTAAATAGTAAGAGCAAAGAAAATCAATTTTTTGATTTGGCTAAAGAGGGGCAACTTTATTTTGGCCATTGAAGAAGTAAAAATAGCGATGAATGATCTGGCGATAAAATTTACCCCGCTCACCGTTTCTGACGAGCCATACATTGAAAAACTTGATGAGCGCACATACGGCCCAGGCCGTTATGCAAGAACCGCTTATCGGTTAAGAGAAGGCGTCAAACCTGATTATACACTTTCCTATGTAGCGCGCATTGGCCCACTTTTGATTGGCTCAAATATCATCACGCATATTCTGATTGGATCAAAGCCGGCTTTATTATTAGGACCACTGACAGTGGAAGCGGCCTTTCGTTCTCAAGGCGTGGGCGAGTCACTGGTAAAATATTCACTTGAAGCATCACGCACCGCTGGACATAGTCTGGTCTTACTGGTTGGCGATCAGGATTATTATTCACGAATGGGTTTTATATGCGTGCCTCAAGGACACATAACGATGCCTGGACCAGTCGACCCAGATCGTTTGCTTTACTATGAACTCAAGGAAGACGCATTAAACGCGACGCAAGGAAGAATGCGCCGCATATGAGTAAAGCCTCTTTTTTTCCTGAAATGCTTGAACATTATCAAAAATTGGTAATGGAAGGCGCCTTGCGTCGAAATGAATCACAGATCCATGCAATCGCGCGCATGCAAAGACTAATAGATCAAATCGCAACTCAAAATCCTGGTGTCGAAAACTGGTTTCCTTTTTGGAAAAAGAAAGCGCCTAAACCAATTGGCCTGTATCTTTGGGGTGATGTTGGTCGCGGCAAAACAATGCTATTAGATAGTTTTTTTGATCTTGCGCCGATACAACAAAAAAAACGCGTTCATTTTCATGCCTTCATGGCTGACATCCACACTCGATTGCATAGTGCAAGAACAGATAGCTCATTAGACGACATCGATCCCATTGAATATGTCGCTAAAGAAATATCAAGCGAGGTAAAGCTCCTTTGTTTTGATGAGTTCATCGTAAATGACATTGCTGATGCAACAATACTTGCGCGGTTATTCTCGCATCTTTTTATCTCTGACATGATTATTGTCGCGACGTCGAATGTTGAGCCAAAGAGACTATATGAAGACGGTAGAAATAGAGAGTTATTTTTGCCGTTTATTGAGATAATGAAAAGCCATATGGAAGTTGTTCATATAACGTCACAGTCAGACTATAGATTACAAGATAGCAGCATTAATGAAATATATTTTGTGCCCGCAGATGATTTGGCTGATAAGGCGCTAGACCAATTATTTTATACCTTGTCTGGACAAAGATCAGGCGTAGAAACAGTCATAAACATTAAAAAACGCGAGATCACCATTCCAGAAGCTTGCAATAAAACGGCTCGATTTAACTTTACTGATATTTGCGGACAACCATTAGCGGCTATGGATTATGCTGAAATTATAAAATCTTTTAACGCCATAATCATTGCTAATATTCCGATATTAAAACTTGAAAACAAAAATGAAGCCCGAAGATTGATCACATTGATTGATATTATTTATGAAAACAGATCCCTACTCGCAATGTCAGCTGAAGCAGAGCCCGCCAGCCTGTATCAAGCCGCCCATGGAAACGAGGCGCGAGATTTTCAAAGGACAGCATCAAGGATTGCTGAGATGCGAACGCGGCAATATTTAGATCATTTTATATCAGTGCATAGGCTCAAGGCTTAGACATACAGGCTGCGATATCACTGGCTTTCTTCATTTGCTCGAAGCGATCAGAACAAAACTTTTCCAGATCATTACGTAAAGCGGGGTTTGTTGCGGCTGCGCGCATGCTCATTGCGCTTTCCAAGAGTTCTTTTTGTGCCGCATGAATTTGTTTTGGCGTTAAAAGAGACGTACATGACTCATAACGTTTCAAAAAAGCATCACAATTAGGAATGCCTGTTGGATCAACGGCATAGGCTGAAGAGGAATAAAGAATTAAAGCGATCAGGAAAAAACGCATTTTATCCTCACTATGAAAGACATCATGAAATTCTAATCATAAAAATTAGTCGGGCGGAGAACCTAATTCAAGGTCCCCCGCCCGATAATCTTCAGCGCTAGTGTCTCGCCAACGCTGTAGAAGAGAAGATTGTTACAGACCTGCTAAATAACTTGTTGGATCAACAGGTGTGGAGCCTTTACGCAGCTCAAAATGCAATTGCGGAGAGCCAACATTGCCACTTTGGCCTGAATGAGCAATTGTTTGGCCACGCTTCACCTTATCGCCTTTTTTAACGACCAATTCGCCATTATTTGCATAGGCCGTGACAAAGCCGTTAGGGTGACGTATCAACACCATATTGCCATAGCCCTTTAGCTCGCTTCCGGCGTAGGCAACCTCACCGCCCTCTGCAGCTTTGACTTGGGTGCCTTCAGGAACGGCGATGTTAATGCCGTCATTGCCGCCAGACGCATATCCCTGGATGATGCGACCACGCGCCGGCCAACGAAATTCTGGTCTGCCGTCATCAGTCGCAAGTGATTTGACGTCATCTGGCGGAATGGATGCAGTGGGTGATTTATCAACATTTTTTGACGAGTCAGACGCGCTCTTTTCGGATTGAGCGAGTTTTTGCTCAGATTTAGTCGCTTTTTCAGCAACAACTGGCGCAGCGATCGGCGCTGTCTCAGATGATGATTTGGCCGATGTTGCTTGAGATTGGCCTGCATTATCAGCAACAGTTTTCGTCACCGAGCCTTTAGTATTTTTGACTTTCAGCTCAGCCAAACGCTTTTCTTTTTCAAGCGCGAGCGCTTCGCGACGCGCGGAAATCTTATCTAATTCTTTTTGCTTTAACGCTTGCTGCTCAAGAAGCTTACGCTCTTTCTCAGCTTTTAATTCATTCTGATGCAACGCAGCCATTTCAGCTTTTGATAGGGGCTTGGAAGCTGTGTCTAAAGGCGCTTTTGAGGCGACTGCGCTGGCGCGATAAACAGGGACAACAACGCGCATGCCTGGCTGGACCTGCGACTGAGCGCTAAGTCCATTTGATTTTATAAAAGCCTCAACTGGCACGCCGTATCGATTGGCAAGAATAGATGCCGTTTCACCTTGCGCAACAACAATTGGGGTGCCGCCACTGGCTGTCCAATGTGGATCACCGCTGTTATTTACATGCATATTTTGCAATGGCTGCGCTGTTGAAGTTGACACTGGCGCTGATTGCGGGGCCGGCGCGCTCTGTTGGGGGGCAGGCAGAGGCCGCGATTCAACTGGGGAAACAGCTGCGGAGCGCGAGGGTAAATCTTGCTGGATCGTTCCTGTCGGGGACTGGTCAACCGGACGGGAGGCAAGCGTTTTTTTCATGCCGCTATATGGATCAGAAAAAGGATCTGAGAAGCGAGAGGAATCAGCACAGCCAGCTGTTAAGGCCGCAGCGCCAACTGCCATCATAAGCCGTAACGTGAGACGATAATTACTAACTTGATGCACTTTAGCCATGGCCCAACCCATCTGCACTCAACCTCAACAGCTCATATCTAGCCTCATTTGAGTTAAGGAGATGTTTAAGATGCGATCGAAATATTAAAGAATAAAAATAATTTTTTTAAAATTACGGATAATCACATTGTCTGCGACGATCCGATACATGACGCTGTCAACCGCGTTACGCCTATATGCTCAGACACAAATCCGGCCAGTAAGGATTTGGTAACCTTAATCAGCTGTTGCTTTTTGCAACCTGGTGCTGAGGCGGAAAGCGCAAAGACCAAAACGCCGCCTGGATTAAGCAACGCCTGCAATGTTAAGGGCACATCTCCAAGCGCCAAATTAACAAGAATTCTGTCAAAACTTCCAAGATCAGATATGGCTAATCCATCACCACATATGATGTTGGCGTTTGTGACGCCCTGCTCCCGCAGTCTTTGTTGGCCCGATCGCGCAAGAGTCTGGTATCTTTCAAAAGAGACAATGTCTCGCCCAAGATGCGCAAGAAGAGCCGTGGCATAGGCAGATCCCGCGCCAACCTCAAGAACACGATGCTCTTTTGTCACTCTAAGGGCCTGTAGCCGCCGACCAAGATCAACGGGTCGCGACATTGTTTGACCGCAGGCAATAGGTAAAGAAATATTTTTATGTGCAAGATCTTGGAAACGTGGCGGCACAAACCGCTCGCGCGGCAGTGTTTCAATGGCGCGCAATAAGCCTATATCGTTAACTCCTGCGCGCCGCATGGCTAGAAGTAAGCAGCCCCTCTCTTCTGGCGTTGATTGTATCAATCCATCGTCGCTCAAGACGTTTCCCCAAAGACCATCGCCAATCTTGTGACGCTGGGATGATCTGTAAGGTCTAACTGCAGTGGCGTAATTGATATTTTGTTTTCTTCTATGGCCAGGAGATCTGAACCAGCGCCTGGTTTAAAATTTCCGCGCTGAAAGGAAATCCAATGATAAGGGTTTCCCCGCCCATCCGCGCGCGTATCAATCTTCATCATATCGCTACTGCGACGTCCCTGCATGGTAACAGCAACGCCGGCAACGTTTTCTGGTAAACAATTTGGAAAGTTGACGTTGATTAAGATATTTTTTGGTATTCCTGCATCAATAAGTTTTTTAACGATCGACGCGCCATGTTTCTCCACGCATTGCCAGAGTATTGTCTCCCGTCCTGCAAAAAAGTCGTAGACCTGGGACAGGGCAATGGATGGAATGCCGAGAATTGTACCCTCCATAGCGCCTGCAATTGTGCCAGAATAAGTGACATCTTCGGCAAGATTTTGACCACTGTTAACCCCAGACACCACCAGATCAGGCAAATGATCCTGCATAAGATTTCGTATAGCCATAATGACGCAATCTGTGGGGGTCCCCTTAACTGCATAATGACGATCTGAAATCTTACGCACACGCAAAGGATCATTCAGCGATAGAGAATGTGAAACGCCAGACTGTTCATATTCAGGGGCAACAACAAAAACATCATCCGTAAGTTCACGGCATAGGCTTTCAGCGATTTTAATGCCTGGAGCATGTATGCCGTCATCGTTAGTAACCAGTATTCTCATGTTAACACTCTATGCCACAGGCGAAATGCGATCTAATCCCCGCATATAGGGGCGTAAAATCTCAGGAATGATGACAGAGCCATCTTCCTCTTGGTAATTTTCCAAAACAGCAACAAGTGCGCGACCCACGGCAATGCCAGAGCCATTTAAGGTATGAACAAATTGCGTTGTTTTACTTGAGTGGGGGCGATAGCGCGCATTCATGCGCCGCGCTTGGAAATCTCCACAAATAGAACATGACGATATTTCACGATAGGTATTTTGACCAGGAAGCCATACTTCAAGATCATATGTTTTTTGGGAAGCAAAGCCCATGTCTCCTGAGCATAAAAGCATCTTTCGATAAGGCAGCGCCAATGCCTGTAATATATTTTCAGCACAAGCGGTCATACGCTCATGTTCGATCAATGACTGTTGAGGTGTGGTGATGGACACAAGTTCGACTTTAAAAAACTGATGCTGTCTGATCATGCCACGCGTATCACGACCTGCTGCTCCCGCTTCAGCTCGAAAACAATAGGTTCCTGCAGTTAACCGAAGCGGTAATTGTTTTTCTTCAAGAATGCTTTCTCGAACTAAATTCGTGAGAGGGACTTCTGCTGTCGGAATGAGCCAGTAGCCACTACTGACAGAAAATTGATCATCCCGGAATTTTGGAAGCTGCGCGGTGCCAACCATCGCATCATCGCGAACAAGTAGAGGAGGATTAACTTCCATATAGCCATTTACATGGATATGCTGGTCCAACATAAATTGTGCAAGCGCGCGTTCTAATTGAGCCAACTGACCTTTGTTAACAACAAACCGCGCACCAGATATTTTTGCTGCAGCTTCAAAGTCCATAAGGCCAAGTTTTTCACCAAGATCAAAATGCTCTTTAGGCTGAAAAGAAAATTCACGAACAACGCCCCAACGAGAAACCTCTAAATTATCATGCTCGTTTAAACCAACAGGAACATCATCCATCGGCATATTTGGCAGTTCAAGCAAAGCCGCTTCGAGATCTTCTTTTGCCTGTTTTTCTTCCTGTTCAAGCCTGTCCCAGTTTTCTTTAATTACAGCAACCTCGCTTTTTAATGCTTCAGCGCGGGCGTGATCTCCTTCCTTGAAGGCAATACCAATTTCTTTAGAAATGAAATTGCGTCGCTCTTGCGACACCTGAAGTTGTCCAATCGCATGACGACGCGCATCATCAAGCATAAGAAGCTTTTCAGATATAGGGGACAGACCTCGGCGGCTCCGGCCAGCTTCAAATAATTCAGAATTATCTCTGATCCATTTTATGTCATACATAAGTTGCAAGACAAATAACGGGTAATGTTATTTGTTCTTCTCCCTATTCTTCTCGATTAATCTGACGGCGTATATTGAAACTTCATAGAGAATTATGCCAGGAAATGCGAGCGCAAGTTGAGAAAATACATCTGGCGGCGTCAATATGGCGGATATAATAAATACAATTACGATAGCATAGCGCCTCTGTTCAGATAGAAATTTTGATGAAACAATTCCTACCTGGCCCAAAAGCGTCAGTATCACTGGGGTTTGAAAAACTATTCCAAAAGCCAACACTAATGTCATGATAAGAGATAAATATTCAGAAACACGCGGTAATAATTCAATCTGAGCCTTACCTGGCTCATTCGCCTGCTGCATACCTATAAAAAAATTGAGCAGATTAGGCATGACGATGAAATAAACAACGATCGCGCCAAGACCAAAAAAAATAGGCGTTGCAAAAAGATATGGACGAAAGGCTGCGCGCTCATGTCTATAGAGACCAGGCGCAACAAAAGCATAGATTTGAGAAAATATAATAGGGCACGCCAGAAAAGCGGCGGTAAAAAGTGCGACTTTTATTTGCGTAAAAAAATATTCCTGAGGCGCAGTGTATATAAGGCGGGCCTCGGGACCTGCCGCATGAGTATAGGGCACAACCAGAATGTTATAGATATCTTTGGCAAAAAAGAATGATAAGACGAACATTACAAGGAAGGCGATCAAAGCGCGAATAAGACGCTCCCGCAATTCCATGAGATGCTCAATTAACGGCGCTTTTGTCGCCTCAATTTCCGTATCATCATGATGCGTCATTCGCCGCCGTCCTCGGCAGGCTTCTTTATGTGCTGCTTTTCTTTCTCTTGATCATTTCCAAATGATTTTCCCTCAATCGCATCAGAAATTTGTTTGCGCGCTTCTGCCATGGGATTAAACGAGCCGCCCAGATCAATAGATTCTTTTAAAGAAGCATTAGCTCTTTCAACATCATTCTTAAGATCAGAAAATTCAGCATCTCTGAGCGCGTCAGAAAATTGATCTTGGAACTCCCGGGCCATCCGACGCAGCCGCGCCGAGGTCTGTCCAAGCGTGCGCAAGACACGCGGTAAATCTTTAGATGGAATGACAATCAGGGCGACGACGCCAATAACGATCAACTTACTGGGATCAAGATCAAACATCAGGAAACTCTAGATAAAAAATCAGAGTTTGTGATGATCGATCGTCTTTTCCGCATCAATGGCGCGGCGATCAAGCTGAGGCGCATCCAAAGACTTTTCAGATCTTGCGCCATCTTCATCCTCCGACATGCCTTTTTTGAAGGCTTTGATACCTTTAGCGACATCCCCCATAACATCGGAAATCTTAAACCTGCCGCCAAATAAAACGAAGACGACGCCGCCGACGATGATCCAATGCCATATCGACAGACTACCCATGATCTAACGCCTCCAATAAATCTCAGACATCATAAGCCCAAGCCGTTATCAAACCTAAGCTTGCAGCAGTATAAAAACAAGCATGTAGATCGCCCTATTGGCTTTGCCGGCGCCTACTCAAGTTCTGATTCAATTTCCTCAACTATCTGAGGTTCTTCTGGAAAGTCCATATCCAAAAGGGACGGCAGATCGTCCTCGAGAGGATCTTCGTCCTCACGCAAGGCGATATCATCAGATGGTTGGGGCACGCCAAACCCCTTTGGAAGCTTTCCATCAAACAAACCTGCGCCCTTTAATTCTTCGAGACCTGGCAAATCACTAATTTGTTCTAGACCAAAATGCATCAAAAAGGCGTCAGTCGTTCCATAGGTTATCGGTCGTCCAGGCGCTTTTCTGCGACCTCTCAAGCGCACCCATCCAGTTTCCAGCAACACATCCAATGTGCCCTTAGAGATAGCGACGCCTCTGATCTCTTCAATTTCAGCTCTGGTTGTTGGCTGATGATAAGCAATGATGGCAAGCGTTTCGAGCGCTGCGCGGGATAGTTTTTTTTCATCAATCTGTTCGCGCGCTAAAATCCAGGATAAATCGCCAGCTGTTCTGAAGAACCATTTTTTGCCGGCGCGCGTTAGATTGACGCCACGGCCGCTGTAGTGAGCGCGCAACCCTTCTAAAACATCATCTAAGTTGACGCTCTCATCAATGCGACGTTTTAATTCGGTTTCATCTAGTGGTTCTGGCGCAGCAAAAAGGAGCGCCTCGACAATACGACTAGCCTCAGCGACAGCAGCCTCATTGCGCGCCAGCGCTTCGTCACTCTCACCATCAAAGAGTTCAATTTTTTCTGCTGCTTGCGCCAACACGCCTACTCCTCAACTTTGGCAGACCTATGCCTTGGGCTGATCTGTGTTGTTGTCTTCTAAATCTAATGGGCGACGACGCACCCATAATGGCGCAAAAGGTCGATCTTGACGCATATCAAAATGACCTTCCTTCACCATTTCTAAGGACGCCGAAAATGCAGAAGCGCGAACAGTACGCGCCGTCTGCATGTCCGGGCAATATGTTAAAAGAAAATCATCAAGAACCGTCCATTCCAATGCCATGCCAGCAAGGCGCTCTAGCGCTTCACGGGCTTCTGCCAAGGACCAAACTGCCCGCTGATAAACAACCACGCGTGAGGTGACTGTCTTTTGCCTTTGCCGAGCATAGGCGGATAAAAGATCAAAAAGATTTGCTTTGAAACGAGACTGTGTCACCGTTTCAATGCCCTCAGGCATGCCGCGCAAAAACATGTCTCGTCCCAGGCGTCCACGCTGGATCAACTTATCTGCGGCAATTCGGATAAGTTCGAGCTGCCTGAGACGCTCCGCCAAAGCCAGCGCGAGATCGGCGGCCGACGGCTCTTCGCCCTTTGGCTGCTCAGGCAGCAAAAGCCTAGATTTGAGAAAGGCTAACCAGGCCGCCATAACAAGATAATCGGCAGCAAGCTCCAGTCTGGTGCGCCGCGCCTCCTCGATAAAGGCCAGATATTGCTCGGCCAGAGCAAGTATGGAAATCTTCGATAAATCAACTTTTTGTCGGCGCGCAAGCTCTAATAGGAGGTCAAGCGGCCCCTCAAACCCGTCAACGTCGACGAGAAACGCCTCACCCTCCCCTGGCGTCTCATCCTCAAATCCGAAAGCTAGTTCACGGGCCATAATTCAAGCGACTCACTATCCCACAGGTTAATGGGAAGATGGTCGCTTTCCTGGAAGGCTGCAAGCTTTTGCGGGCTCATCCCGCCGCCGTCCACAAGAGAACCAAGCAGAAATCAACAAGATAAGGTTACGCGCGCGGATCAAAAAACTGATTAAACTCTGCTTCTAGTTCAGCAATATCATTTTGTGAGGCCGTCGTGACGCAAGTAAGCGCCTGCAAGGCCCTCTGCGCACTTTCACCGGCAAGGATGGGGGAGCCTTCAGCAACGCGACGCGACTCCAATAGGTCTCCATTACAATGAAGCACCATATCACAGCCGGCGTGAATAGCTTTTTCGGCCCGATCACGAAAGTCGCCAGATAGCGCTTTCATGGAAAGGTCATCTGTCATCAGCAAACCCTCAAAGCCAATAACGCCGCGAATAATATCTTGCACAATCGTTCTGGATAAGGTTCCAGGAGCTGAAGGATCGATAGCGTCATAGACGACATGAGCTGTCATCGCCATTGGTAGATCAGCGTTGTTTTGGAAAGGCTGGAAATCGATCTCTTTCAGAGCGTCCAAGGAACTACTCACAATTGGCAATTCCAGATGACTATCTGCGCGCGCGCGACCATGGCCAGGAATATGTTTCATCACAGGCGCGACGCCGCCAGACATTAAACCGTCGGCGGCTGCTCGACCCAATTGAGCAATGACTTTAGGATCATGGCTATAAGCGCGATCACTTATAATCGCGTGCGCATCTGAGGTCGGCGTGTCAAGCACCGGCAGACAATCGACATCAATGCCGACTTCTTTCAAATCATGTGCAATGAGACGCGCGCCGATAAACGCAAGTCTTGCAGCAGCGTCAGGATCTGGCGCCAGTTGAAGAAAGGTTGCAGCAGAGGGATAGGCGCGCCAATTAGGCAGATTGAGGCGCTGAACACGCCCGCCTTCTTGATCAACGAGAATTGGCGCATGTCGACCAAGCGTATTGCGAACATCCGCAATCAATCGCTTGAGCTGGTCACGATCATCAATGTTACGACGAAACAAAATTACGCCCCAGGGCGATGTTTCGATTAAAAACTCACGCTCTTCCTGTAAAAGGACAAGGCCTTGCAACCCACAAATAAAAGCGCGCATGGCGTCAGACCTTAAAGCAGAGTTTCTCTCGTGTATTTGCACGAAAATCTAAGACAATCGACCAGTATCAAATGATCTAATTGCCCGCGACAAAACAGTTTCCGCCGCTCTCCTTCACGCGCGCGCATATTGATGCGGCGTCCTCTTTTGTCAGACCGCCGACACGCACACGATAGACAGTTTTCTCGCCAACTGTCGCAACCTTATAATTCGGCTTTCGGCCATTGAGATCTGGGCCATATTTTGCGCTCACAGATTTTACAAGCGCTTTTGCTTCAGCTTCACTCCCAGCAGCGCTAAATTGAACGGCGTAACCGCCGCTGGCTGCCGGCGCAGCTTTTTCTTCAGCAGTATTTACTGGCGTTTCTTCACTGACGGGCGCGCTTTCCTTTAATGGCTTTTGCGGCTTTGGCTTGACAAGTTGAGACGTAACAATTGGCTTTGCTGGCGTCTTGGGCGTTGCGCCGCTAAGCTGTGTCGTCTGATCTAAATTTTTAGCAGGCTGAGCGCCAATCGTTGCGGCTGGTAGGACCGGCGCACTTGATACTGGCGTGCCGTCTGGACGAACAGTTACCGACTTTACGCGATGTGGTTGCGCGACAGAAGGAGGCTCGTGGGGCGCATTTACTGGATCATTGCCAATCTTCAATGTCTGTGGCTGCACTTTGGGGTCAACAGCCTGTTCCTGATTTGAAACGACCTGTTTGACTGGCGCAGTTTCTTTCCTGTCGAGCACGGCGGCTGCGCCAGATTGCGAGGTTTCCTGCTCAGCCTCCAGGCTCGGTTTGACTTTCATCGGACCTTCCGGCGCAGCTATGATCGCAATTTGATGCGCGCCTGGACCATTTCTATGCGCAAATCCCCAGCCAATACTGATGACTGCCAGAACACTAACAGCGGCAACGGCATGCCAGGGACGCAAAGGCCCGGTAAAGCGCGTGAGACCATAATGAGAAAGATTTGAAACGCCTCCCAATAAACCCTTGAGACCAGTTTGCTCGGCTCCTGCATGTTGAACAGATGCATAGGGATCATCAAACTGATCAGGGTACCCGATGGAAGAAGCCGTTTGATGGTAATAGCTTGGATCAAGTTCCTGAGACATGAGCTCATGATTCTCAGGCAAAGAATTACTTGAATATTGCTGAGAATAGTTCTCTGCCGTTGGGTAATAGGTCGAGGGATCATGCTGATAGCTGTCGGCTGACTCAAACTGTTCAACTGAACCACGCAGGTCAGACATCTGGGAATCTTCATCCCAAGACGCTTCACGCCAATCAGACCTATGGGCATAAGTCTCTTGCGCGCGATAATTTTGCTCTGGCGCAGGCTTATTATCAAAAAGTTGCTGATAGGGATCGTAAGGTCCGCCGTCTTGCTCCTGCATGAGGCGAGCAAGCTCTGTGAGCGGATCACGTTTTGACATCTCAGGCGACTGAGGGACGCGCTCCGCCTCGCCTCTCAACCGGCGTTCAAAATCAGAAAGATCGACAGCAGGTCCCCGAACAGCGGATTCACGCATGATAAACCTCTAGGCTAGCAACCAGGCGCATGCGATGAGGGACCGGAAAAGGAAAGAAAAACAATAGATAACTTTCCCAATTACCGCATCTCTTCGGGAGCGCTTACCCCAAGAATAGTTAAACCTGATCTCAGGACAGCGATGGTAGCAAGCGCCAAAGCAACCCGAGCAAGGGACAACTCTCGCTCGGTTGGATTAACAAAACGTAATTGAGGCTGATCTTTTCCTCTATTCCAATGCGCGTGGAAGGCGCTTGAGAGCTCATAAAGATAAAAGGCAATCCGGTGCGGCTCATGCGCCGTCGCTGAAGCCTCAATAATTCGGGGATAGTGCGCAATAATACGCATAAGGGATTTTTCACCCTCGTCCGTCATGAGACTGAGGTTAATGTTTTCAAGGGATGCTGCGGACAAGTCCAAGTCCGGGAAGGCAGCAGCTGCTTGGCGCAGAATAGAGTGGGCGCGCGCATGCGCATATTGGACATAGAAGACTGGATTATCTTTAGATTGTTCAATAACTTTAGCCAGATCAAAGTCTAAAGGAGCATCATTTTTACGATACAACATAATGAAGCGAACGGCGTCTACGCCAACCTCATCAACGACTTCTCTTAATGTAACAAAGTCGCCGGCCCGCTTAGACATTTTAACAGGCTGTCCATTGCGCATGAGCTTTACGAGCTGACAAAGCTTAACATCGATAGAGACCTTTCCGTCCGACAGCGCCTGAACTGCAGCGCTCATGCGCTTAACATAGCCAGAATGGTCTGCGCCCCAGACATCAACTAGAACATCATAGCCGCGATCTATTTTGTCTTTATGATAAGCGATATCTGCAGCAAAATAGGTCGGCGAGCCATCAGATTTTCTTAAGGCGCGGTCCACATCATCCCCAAATTGTGTTGAGCGAAATAATGTTTGCTCACGATCTTCCCAGTCATCAGGCAATTGCCCTTTGGGCGGCGGGAGACGGCCTTCATAAACAAGACCTTTCACCTTTAAATATTCAATAGCCAGATCAATTAGGGAGACGCCATGACTAACGTCATGAAGCTTGCGTTCTGAATAAAAATATTCATGCCGTATATTAAGGGCTGCAAGATCTGATCGTATCAACGCCATCATTGCATCAATCGATGTCTCTTTAACGATCTGCAGACATTCGCTCTGTGACATCTCTAAAAGATTTGAGCCATAAGTCTTGTAAAGCTGCTCCCCTAGGGGCTTTAAGTAATCTCCTGGATAGAGACCTTCCGCAATCGTTATCTGCTCGCCGAGCGCCTCTCGGTAACGCAAAAAAGCTGATTGCGCCAAAACATTAATCTGCGCCCCTGCGTCATTGATGTAATATTCACGTGTGACGTTACATCCTGAGAAAGCTAATAAATTTGCTAAAGCGTCGCCAAAAACGGCGCCACGCCCATGGCCAACATGCATGGGGCCGGTCGGATTGGCTGATACATATTCAATATTAACTTTTCCATGCGTAGCGCCGATGCGGCCTTGAGCGCTTCTGCCGTAATTTTCTGGATCGCGTAAAAGCGACCGTAAAATCTGCACATAAACATCAGCTTTAAGATAGATATTAATGAAGCCAGGGCCGGCAACATCAGCTTTCTCGACATCATCATAACTTGAAATCGCCCTGCAAATCTCATTGGCGAAATCTTTTGGATTACTAAAATGTTTTTTTGACTCCTTGGCAAAAACCATCGCTGCATTACACGCCAGGTCGCCAAGCGCTGCGTCTTTTGGCGGTTCAACAACAAAACGACGCGCGTCAAAATCCTCCAAATATCCCTTAGCCATAATTTGAGTAAGTATCTCAGCGATTCTATTGTGAAAGAGATCAAATATATTCATTGTGACCTGAAAGATTTTTGGATGAGGAGAAGATGGAGAAATGCACCTATAGCATCCCAACTATATGAAATCACCTGCTTTTACGGGAGCCCTGAAACAAACCCGCATCATGCGGGAAAAGTCTGCGCGCCTCGTCTAAAGCAAATCGGTCCGTCATGCCGGCAATATAATCAGCGACCGTTATGGCTTTGGCGATGTCATCATTAGACTGAGATATTAAAAACCAGTCCGGCGGCATCTTTGATGGAGAATCCATAAAAGCCTTGAATAAGCAAGATATGGATAGTCGCGCCTGCTCCCAGACGCCCATAACTTGTTCATGCCGGTACATATGATCAAATAAAAACTTCTTTATCTCTTGCTCGACAGTCGAGATCTCTGACGAAAAAGAGACCATCGCCCGCCCCAGCATTCTAACCTCATGCGCAGTCTGAGGGTGCTCAATCGCTAAATTATTAGCAGAATGATAAATAGCATCCTCAACAAGACGCGTAATCAGTCGCCTGACAATTTCATGAATAACTCTTTGCTTTTCTAATTGTGGATACTGATCGATAATTTCCTTGTAAATCTTGTCGATGAAAGAAACGCGCTGCGTTAAATGATTGATTGAAAAAAGCCCTGCTCTCAACCCATCATCTATATCATGACCGATATAGGCAATATCATCAGCAAGAGCAGCCGCTTGCGCTTCAAGACTTGCATAGGAATGAAGCTCAAGAGGAAATATGTGATCAAATTCAGCAATATATTTTGCTAGCGGTCGCTTTGCTGTTGCGCCTTTAAGCGGTCCATTATGCTTTACAATTCCCTCAAGCGTCTCCCAGCTGAGATTAAGACCGTCATATTCTGCGTAGCGACGTTCGAGCTTTGTCACAATCCTCAAAGCTTGGGCATTATGATCAAAGCCGCCATAAGGCGCCATACAGGCCTCAAGCGCGCCTTCGCCAGCATGTCCAAAAGGCGTATGCCCGACGTCATGCGCTAAGGCGATCGCCTCGGCAAGATCTTCGTCGACATTCAAGGCGCGCGCCAGAGCGCGTGCTATCTGGCCGACCTCAATTGTATGGGTCAAACGGGTACGGAAATGATCGCCATCTAACGGGACGAAGACTTGTGTCTTATGTGCTAGTCGTCGAAACGCCGTTGAATGGATAATACGATCCCGGTCCCTTTGAAAGGCGCTGCGCGTTGGCGACGGCGCAGTTGGATAGAGACGCCCCTGAGACTGACGCGCGTCACAGGCATAAATTGCGAATGGAAGACGACCCGACATGAAACACCTCATATTGAATAGCGCGTCGTCAACGCCTATGATCTTAACTTAAAGAACCACATAAATGTTGGTGCTGGTATTGGAGAATAACGCATGACAATCCAGACAAACAACAATGTTATCATAACAGAACGCGCCGAAAAACGTGTGAGCGCGCTATTATCAAATGAGCCTTCTGGCGCTTGTTTTCGAATCTCTGTTGAAGGCGGCGGTTGCTCAGGGTTTCAATATCAGTTCGCTATATCAAAAGAAATTGAGACTGATGATATACTAATTGAAAATGGACAGGCGCGCGTTGTCATTGATAAGACATCACTGGGCTTTCTTGTTGGCTCACAAATAGATTTCGTCGACGATCTCATTGGCCAATCGTTCCGAATTTCCAATCCAAATGTGACCAATTCATGTGGATGCGGCACTAGCTTTTCAATTTAAATCTTTCTTACGCGCACGCAAAGCGCAGCCTAAAAGTTAATTTATAACATTGGAAATGTGACGTGGACTCACTCTTTATCGGTCACGCCTATATAGATCTGACAATGATGACAGATCACATGCCAACGGGCGATGAAAAAACTGTCGCTCAGGATTATGCAATCAGTTTTGGCGGAAATGCGGTTACCGCCGGATTTGCCTGCGCAAAACTCGGCCACCAGGTAAATATTCTTACAACAGTCGCTGCAGATTGGCTTGGCCATATGTTTTTAGATATGGCGAACAATTATGGCATACACATCCATCCAAGACGCGTTAATCGCTCATCCCTGTCTTTTGTGCTGCCTAACAATGGCAAACGGGCGATTGTTCGGGCGCGTGATGATACTTACCAACAAAGCTTTCCAAAACTAGATTTGACTGGGCTGAGATTGCTCCATCTCGATGGCCACATGTCAGATGCGGCGCTTGCCTATGCAAAAATTGCGCGAGAAAAAAAAATTCCTATATCCCTTGATGGCGGCGCATTAAGACCAGGCATTGAAGATCTTTGCAGTTTTGTTGATATTGCAGTTGTTTCAGATCGTTTATGCGAACAAATGGGTTTAACCCATCATCAAATGCTCGAGTGGCTGCTGGCAAAAGGGGTAAGCATTGGCGCCGTCACTAATGGCTCAGACGGAATGCTGTGGTATGATGAAAGCCGCGACATTCGCCATTTACCTGTCTTAAAAGTCCCTGCAAGTTTGATCATCGACACTTCTGGCGCAGGCGATGTTTTTCATGGAGCCTATTGCGCCTCATTTCTGGAGCGCCCACAGGCGCAGTGGCAAGACCATTTTGATTTTGCCCGTGTCGCATCCGCCTTCAAGATTCAGCATCTGGGAAATGAGGCTGGATTGCCAACACAGCAAGACATTGTCGAAACGCGTGCACGCTTTTCAGGCGATTAATCCAGTCACCCCGCCAAATAATCGGAATGAAAACTCCCCGCGGCGGATCTCTCGATAAGGGAGGGCTTGGCAAAAGGATGGTCGCCTTGTATACGCCCCTCACGTTCCCCGATAGCTCAGCTGGTAGAGCACGCGACTGTTAATCGCTAGGTCGTAGGTTCGAGTCCTACTCGGGGAGCCATATATTCGTATAACTAATTGAAATTTAAGAATATAATATTTTATGCCAAAAGGCTGGCTGAAAGCTGGCTCTCTTCAATTCATTCCTCAACGATTCTCAAGCAATTAAAATTGGCGAGGCTTCAGGCGCTAGTCTTTAAGAAAGACCAAATTGCGCGCTTGTGGCGGCAGACGTCCATGATCAATCGCAAACTGTATCGTTTCGACGGCCACCGTTACAGGAGGACCGCCAGCGCAAATATTCATAACGGGCACGCCATGAGCGTCCGTCTTTCCACTCCAAAACTGGTTCTTTTCTCCCTCAAGCTCTGATGAATGCGACATTATCCACTCCAAAACCGCGGCGCGATAGAGCTGGTCATCGATGACCCTTTGGAGAGCTGCGGCAATCGTTGGTTTCATAGTGGTAAATTAGCGCTTTGATGGACAGAAATGTCTATGCATAAATAAAAGTTGAACACGCCTCTTCAAGAGATAAAGTCTTGCTGTTCAAGACAATGAGACGCGAGCATGGCGAAAGGCGCTGTTAATACTTATCGCGCCTCAATGAGCATCAGGACCTTATCAGCGAGGCCTTATTGGACGGCAATGATCGTTTCAATGGCGTGTGAATTTAATGCTCTGGCATGGCCTCTGCCCGGGAGAACTCTATAATCTTTTTGTCAAACATCTCATCCACGAACTTCTAAAAGAGGATCAGCCCAAATGAACAAATCGAAAATGGCGCAGATTATGGCGGTGCTCGCCCTATCACTAAGCATAAGCGCACAGGCTGAGGCGTCATCGAAGAGGAAAAACCCTTCGCCACCGCAATCGCAGCAAAATGACGAGAGCTGGGGCCTAGGGATGGTTGATATTAGCAAATTTGATAATAATTGCTCGGATAAATCGCAGCTGATGTATTGCGGCGATTTCGACGGCCTGGATGACGACTGAAATAGTTTGAGAGACTGGCGCTATAATAATTGATGCCTACGCGTCAATTATTGGTTTTTGTCATTCAATAAAACAAAAGACTCACACAAAGCCAAAAAAACCGCCATCCAAATAAGGATGGCGGCCGTAAATTACTGGTTTATAATTTATGATTAATGGCTGCCGCCTGGCATGCTGCCGCTGTTGCGGTGATGAGGGTTATAATTGTCATGATGGCCTTTGCGCGTGAAATGATGGCCATGACCCTGATAATGTTTTGCGGCATGGCCGTGTGAGTCAGCGTGCTTATGACCATTATGCTTTGCAAAAGCTGGCGCTGAAATAACAAGAGCAGCAAGCGCTGCGACGGTAACCGTTACAATCTTTTTCATATTTTTTCCCTCTGATCGATTAAATAGCCACGAATACTAATTTAAAACCTTCATACAAGATGTGCGCTAGCGCACATTCTCATAATCACGAAAATTATGACACTATTCTGACCCCCCAATCTTGAATAAAGACCGCGTGATGGTCAAACATCTGATTTGCCAGCCTAACCCATTTAAAAGCAATAAGATGGGCATGAGATTTGAGAACTATTACTTTCCCTCTCATAAAGCTGATGGCGCATAGATCATAAAAACTCAACGAACAGAGATGCCCTATTGAGCCCCCGGCCTCTCCAGCATGCCACGCGCCAAAGACGACGAGATTAAACACGTTCATTGATGGACACAGTATAAAGCAAAAATTGATGCGTTGCCCGTGGTCATCAATAAGGCGATATTTTAAGACTTCTTTGCAAAAGGCGTGAGCGCCTGCCCTTCCTTCGTCTGCGATAATTTATACGCGGAGCCGCCTGCCTTGAGCTTGTTTTTATCCGCTTTGGGCTTTTTTGCCTCTTTATTGCTCTTCATTTGGCCTTTTGCCATGATTATTACTCCCCAAAAGACCCCAAAGAAGCGGTCTGGTAATGATTATAGCAGTTTTATGGGGCAAATGATTTAAATTATTCGTTTGAAATATTATCTAAACACCAACATGATGGAATCTTATTTTTTTAATTTTTTATGCACCGCGCTACCGATGAACCATGATCAAATATAGATCATGTGCAGTGTTGAAGCTGTAGCCAGAGTGAATAGCTTCTGGTTTAAAAAATTTTGAAATCAAGCGTCATAAATGCATTTTATTGCTTTGAGAGCCGTTCCAGACGCTTTTTATCCTCATCCATGAGCTTAATGAGCGGCGCGCATTTGGAGAGATTATGAATATTTTCCTCAGTGCAAATCTGATAGGCGTCAACTGACTGCTCATAGGCATCTCTCGCATAGGCAAGCTCAATAAGTCTTTTGTCGCGACCCGAGCTGCAGGCGGAAAGAGAGAACAACAGACAGAGTATTAAAAAAAGACGCATTTAAAGAAAGTGACAGCAATGCCTATATTATTGGTAAAAATCATGGACTGGGCAGCATGCGCCCAGAACTATGGCTACCAAATAGTTAATCGGCCAGCTTTCGATGAAGACGATTGAGAAAGATGCTCAAATTGCTGCTTGTGAGAGGCGTAATTGCCGCACCCTTTGTGAGACGGGAGGATGTGAGAAATAAAAAGCGGCGTAAAAAGGATCCGGCGTTAGAGAAGCAAGATTGTCGCGGGTCAGACGCGTGAGGGCAGAGATCATCGCATCGCAGCCGAGCATTTGGCGCGCAAAATCATCAGCTTCATATTCCGCACGGCGCGAACGCCATGAAAGTAACGGCGTGAGAAAGAGGCTGATTGGCTCTTTTACCAATAAAAGGGCAATAAAAATGACGCCGGGATCATGCGGGATCCCAAACCAGCTTGTCAGAATATCTGTTGAAAAAAACCAATAGAGCGACAAAAACCCAATAAAGACCACGATCGCCGATTGCAGGATCATTTGAAAGACATGACCATGTTTAAAATGACCAAGTTCGTGAGCCAGGATAGATTCAATTTCATCAATTGAATGTTTTTCAAATAATGTATCAAAGAAAACGATCCGCTTGGATTTTCCAAAACCTGTGAAGTAGGCGTTGCCATGGGTGGACCTTTTGGAGGCGTCCATAATGAATACGCCGCCAGATTGAAATCCGCATTTGTTTAAAAGGCCAACAACGCGGCTCTTTATCATCCCATCCTCTAATGGTCTGAATGTATTAAATAGCGGGGCTATAAACGTTGGATACACAACTGACATTGAGACAATAAAAATCATAAATACGACATATGAAACCAACCACCATGTCTGGGGAAAAGTTTTAAATAGAAAAAACATCCCATAAAGCGCCGGAACGCCAATCAATAGACTAATGGCGGCTGTTTTGACTTCGTCAATTGCAAAAGTCGGTAGGCTCTGACGGTTAAAGCCAAATTTTTCCTCAAGCGAAAAAGTATTGTACAGGCTGAGCGGCAGCTCAAGGAAATGCGTCAGCAGAAAAAAAGAAACAACAAAAACGACACTGCGCGATAGTCCAGGATCAATTATTTGGGAAATAAAGGCGTATAGTGGGGAAAGAAAGATCGCGAGCCATCCAATGGATAAGATGGCTGATATTAATGTCTCAATGATGCCAAAATGAGCGCGCGCGATTGTGTAATCGGCAGCACGCTGATGTTCGTCAAGACGAACCTGCGAGGCAAAATCTATCGGAACTTCTTGTCTGTGAGCAGCGACATAGGCTGCCTGACGCAGGAGCAGATAGACGCTGAACAAAGCCGCGGCAACGATCATTATGCAGATCGTCATACCAATCAAATTCATCTACAAAACTCCATGACCTGCGAAAAAAAGACGTCAACTCTGTTTTATTGACCGGCGCGTTAATTTTTCAAGGGCTGTTGAGCATATGAACGCCAAAGGAGGCTAATACATGCGACGCCAGAACCTTATTATCCTGATTGCCTGCTTGCAGGGAGCAAGCGGCGTCGCCCTTGCAGCAGCCGCAGCCCATGCACAGACAAGCAGATCCCTAGAAATAGCAAGTAGTTTCCTACTAATCCATGCCGCAGTCGGCTTGGGACTGGCTGGAATAAGCGCTTATGAGCACAGCTCGCGGCAATGGCTGACAGGGTTGAGCCTTGCGCTCCAGGCGTCCGTCACCCTTTTTGCCGCTGATTTGGCGGCGCGCAGCTTGTTGGGAACAAGAATCTTTCCCTATGCCGCGCCAATAGGCGGCTCAGCCGCGATCATTTCATGGCTTGGATTGTCCGTCTGGGCCTTAAAAAATCTCTATTCGCCCACAAGGTGACATTTTTATTGATGACGCTGGACATGATCAACATTCAGCTTCACGATCGTCACATGTCAGAGCCGCCCTCCAACCCTCTCGTAAGCGATTTTTCAGACGCCGCGTCAGCCCTAAATAATCCTTTAGCTGGCAAGAGCGTGTTGATCGTAGAGGATGATCCTTTTATCGCCCTCGCGCTTGAAGAAACGCTGGGCGATTTTGGCGTGATAATCGCGGGACAAGCGCACACAATCGCGCGTGCTGAGAGGCTGGCGCGAGAGGCAAACTATGATCTTGCCTTGCTAGACGTAAACGTCGGTCATGAAACCATCGACACGGTTGCTGATATTGTTGCAGCCAGAGCGATCCCCTTTGTCTTCACAACCGGACATGGTCGCGCCGGTCTGCCAGAAGCTCATCGCGACCGCTCTATTGTTGAAAAGCCATTTTATGTGGATGAACTCTTAAGAACACTGAAAGAAGAGGTTTTAAAATACGCCCCTTCGTCTACGTGACTGCTGTTCTCTCGCCTAATCCTTATTATTAAAAATGAGAATAACCAGCTCAATCATGTCTGACCGCTAAAATAATAAAGACCAGGTTCAAATCTGATTGACAGACAAATTTGAACCTAGTCTGGCGCATAGAAATTGTGATGAATGCAGCGCGCCATCAGCGTAAGTATGGCGGAAAAATATTTCTGCTACCAAAATTTAAATAAGCTTAAAAAGCTCTTTTTAAGTAATTTTCTATCGAGCGCCGACAACTCTTCGTGGATCTTACGCGCATTGTCGCGCAACTCAATCAACTGCTCGTCTGTAATATCGAAATTTAACGCAGACTGCTTTAATTCCCGCGTCGCCGCGTTAAAACGCGCCTGAGCGTCAGCAATGAGAGCATGTAACATTCAGCCTCCTCTAAAAAACTTTGACTCTGCGGTCCCCATCCTGAAGCCGCGCATCAGAATGAGAACACGTCATCGCAGAATATTTCCGCATGGGCGATGATTGGAGGCCTCGTCCGGATTCGAACCGGAGTACAAGGATTTGCAGTCCTCTGCGTAGCCACTCCGCCACGAGGCCATCCGTGAGTATAAGCGTCGACCGCCTAACCTGGGTCCGCTCATACAGGAGCCCACCAAGCTGAGCAAGGCCCCTGCTTAAAGTAGATAAGTGATTGCTTAAACGTTTCTTTTAGCCCAGAAAACATCGCTTTAGACGACATGATGATTGCCCCCTCGCGCTTGACGCGCATATGACGGCTCTAAAGCGCGATTTGACAGCAGCGGCTGCTTGCGACCATTTACCCGCCGCCGGACCGGGTGACATATCGCGCCCTGAGAGTGCCTTGTAGCGTTTGGGATGTATCATTGATGAATGTCGTAATCGTCGAGTCCGCAGCCAAAGCGCAAACGATAAACAAATATTTGGGTCGTGATTTTAACGTCATTGCTTGTTACGGTCATGTCCGTGATTTGCCGCCAAAAGACGGGTCTGTCGACCCTGACAATGATTTCGCCATGCTCTGGGAGATGGACGCCAAAGGAGCAAAGCGCGTATCAGCAATAGCAGATGCTGTTAAAGGCGCACAAAAAGTTATTCTTGCAACAGACCCTGATCGAGAGGGTGAAGCCATTTCTTGGCACCTTCTCGATATTCTCAATAAAAAACGCGTCCTTAAAGACAAAAAGATTGAACGCGTCGTCTTCAATGCCGTCACGAAAGACGCGATTAAAGAAGCAATGGCGAATCCGCGAGAAATCGACCAAGCGCTGGTTGATGCCTATTTAGCGCGTCGCGCACTCGACTATCTTGTAGGTTTTACGCTTTCACCAGTATTATGGCGTAAGCTTCCAGGCTCTCGCTCTGCTGGTCGCGTACAATCTGTCGCCTTGCGTCTCGTCTGTGACCGTGAACTTGAAATAGAGAAATTTATTTCCAAGGAATATTGGTCATTAGTCGCTCATCTAAAAACGACATCCGGAGAGCCGTTTACAGCGCGTCTCGTGGGTGCGGATGGCCAAAAAATATCACGCCTGGACATTGGCTCTGGAAGTATTGCCGAGGATTTTAAAAATGCCTTAGAGCAGGCAAGCTTCACGGTTCGCTCAGTAGAAGCAAAGCCTGTTAAACGACACCCGCAGGCCCCCTTCACTACCTCAACGCTCCAACAAGAAGCCTCGCGAAAATTAGGGCTAGCGCCTGCAATAACCATGCGTATTGCGCAAAGATTATATGAAGGCGTTGATATTGGCGGTGAAACGGCAGGTTTAATCACCTATATGCGAACCGACGGCGTCGACATGGCGCCTGAAGCCGTCACAAGCGTTAGAAAAGTCATTGGCAAAGAATATGGGGCGCGCTTTGTGCCCTCTACGCCTCGAAAATATAGCGCAAAAGCCAAGAATGCTCAGGAAGCCCATGAAGCCATTCGCCCAACCGACGCTGCTCGCTTGCCGCGGGATATGGCGAAATACCTCGAACCCGAACAAGCCAAACTCTATGAATTGATCTGGACCCGCACCCTTGCGAGCCAGATGGAGTCGGCAGAAATTGAGCGCACAACGGTCGACATCTGTGCGCAAGCAGGCACGCGTCAATTAGATATGCGCGCAACGGGTCAAGTCATTCGCTTTACAGGGTTCCTTGAGCTTTATCAGGAGGGCCGCGATGATGAGGCTGATGAAGAAAGCGGTCGCCTTCCTGCAATGGCGGAAGATGAGAAACTTACCAAAGAGCGCATCGAATCCACACAGCATTTTACAGAACCGCCGCCAAGATTTACCGAAGCAACGCTCGTTAAAAGAATGGAAGAGCTTGGGATTGGCCGACCTTCGACCTATGCGTCTACTCTGGCTGTTTTAAGAGATCGCGATTATGTGCGATTAGAAAAAAAGCGTCTGGTTCCAGAGGATAAGGGACGATTAGTCGTCGCATTTTTGGAAAGTTTTTTCTCCCGCTATGTTGAGTTTGATTTTACTGCAAGTCTAGAAGAAAAGCTGGATCTTGTTTCTAATAATGAGATTGAATGGAAAACAGTCCTTCGCGAATTCTGGGAGGGCTTTTCTGCTGCGGTTAATGAAACAAAGGAATTACGCACAACACAGGTGCTTGACAGCCTGAATGACCTCCTTGGTCCCCATATCTTTCCAACCAAGGAGGATGGTGGGGATCCGCGCGGCTGCCCATCCTGCAGCAATGGCCAATTATCGCTCAAAGTTGGAAAATTTGGCGCATTTATTGGTTGCTCCAATTATCCAGAGTGCCGCTTCACCCGCACGCTTTCTCCGCCGACAGGCGAAGCCGCTGAAACGCTTCAACCAGGCGTCAAAGTTCTCGGACAAGATCCAGAAAGCGGCGCAGAGATAACGCTGCGCGACGGTCGTTTTGGCAGCTACATACAAGAAGGCGAACAAACTGAGGGCGGCGAGAAGCCTAAACGGGCGTCCTTGCCAAAAAACATTCGCCCCGAGAACCTTACGCTGCAGCAGGCGCTTGCCCTTCTATCGCTGCCTCGAGAAGTCGCGAAACATCCAACAACCGGGGAACCCATCATCGTCAATATTGGACGCTATGGTCCTTATGTCCAACACGCCAAAACATACGCAAACATCAGCAATGACGACGACATCCTCACGATTGGCGCAAATCGCGCCATTGATTTGATCGTCGAAAAAGAATCTGGCGGTGGTGGATCTCGTTTCTCGCGCGCATCTGAACCTGGTCGCGTGATTGGGGATCATCCTGATGGCGGCGTCATCTCTGTTAAATCTGGTCGATTTGGCCCCTATGTGAATTGGGGTAAAGTGAATGCAACCCTCCCACGTGCAATCGATCCTGCGTCTGTGACAATGGATCAAGCGCTTGAGATGATCGCAGCAAAGTCTGCAGGCGGCGGCAGCACCGGCGGCCGCATGCTTGGAGAACACCCAGAAGGCGGCGCCATTACCGTGCGTGCAGGCCGCTTTGGGCCATATGTGAATCTTGGTAAAATTAATGCGACTTTACCTAAAAGCATCACAGCTGAGACCGTAACGCTCGAAGACGCCATCAAGCTGATCGATGATAAAGGCGGTCCGCCAAAGAAAAAAGCTGCGCCTAAACGCGCCGCAAACAAAAAGAAAGTCTCTCCAGGAGATACGGACGATAAGACGCCTTTTACTGATAGCAAGCCGATCAAAAAGGCCGCCGCCGCCAAGAAGACAACCAAGAAGGCAGCATCAAAAAAAGCGCCAACAAAAAAACGTTGAACAATAATCACAAAGCGCAGCATGGCATAGCGCAGCGCGCAGCGGGAGCCTATATCATGGGAAGGATGACGAAATTATTCGTCAGCCTCTCCGGGGCGTAAAAGTGCCAAGTAAAAAAAATCCGCCTGCGCTCCCTTCTCAAGAAGACCTCCTCGCCTTTCTGGCGCGAGAACGTGAGAGCCGTCAGGATGGTAAAATTAGCATTAGAGAAATTGCGCGCGCCTATGGCCTGAGAGGCGACCAACGTCTTGAGCTCAAGCGCATGCTTTCTGAACTTGTCGACAACGGCAGCGTAGAAAAAAAAGGCAAACGTCACACACGCAAAGGGGTGCTGCCGCCTGTGACGCTGGTAGATATTATTGATCGGGATAAGAACGGCGATTTGATCGCTGTTCCTGTTGAATGGAACGCCAAAGCGCTTGGCCCGCCGCCGCGCATTTTGATAATTTCTGGACGACAATCACGGCCACACCAGCCGTTAGCGGGCGTTAATGATCGCGCATTGGTGCGTGCAGAAGCTGATCGGGACGCCGGGCCAAATGACCCTCCCTATATTGGCAGGGTTGTTAAACTCCTGTCTCGGTCGAAACACCGCCTTTTGGGTGTGCTTCAGATTGAAGAGAATGGTGCTGCGCGCGTCATTCCGATTGATAAAAAGCAGGCTGGTCGTGACTTACTGGTCGCGACGTCGGATATCCATAAAGGCGCACATGGCGACCTTGTCAGCGTCGATCTGATCGGGAAAACGCGGCTCGGCGCCCCAATTGCCAGCATTCGTGAGTCGCTTGGGTCTGTCTCTGGCGAGAAGGCTGTTAGTCTTATTGCGTTACGCTCGCACGATATTCCGGATGTTTTTAACGACGCGACATTAGAAGAAGCGCGTCAAGCGCATCCCGCCTCTTCTCAGGGTCGGGAAGACTGGAGAGAGATCGCATTTGTCACCATAGATCCTCCTGATGCGAAGGACCATGACGATGCCGTCCATGCGCAACAAGATAGCGACCCAAACAATCAAGGCGGCTTTGTAATCAGCGTCGCGATCGCTGACGTGGCCTATTATGTCAAACCAAACTCATGGCTTGATCGAGAGGCATTAGAGCGCGGTAATTCGATATATTTTCCTGATCGCGTTGTTCCGATGCTTCCTGAAAAAATATCCAACGATCTGTGCTCCCTTCGACCACAGGAGGACCGACCTGCTCTTGCCGTCCAAATGCGCATAAATGCGCATGGAAAAAAATTAGATCATCGCTTTCATCGAATTCTGATGCGCTCACAGGCGAAGCTTTCTTATTCACAGGCGCAAGCCGCAATTGATGGCGCGCCCGATGACATAACCTCTCCTCTGCTCGAGAATGTTCTTAAACCGCTTTATGCAGCTCATGACTGCATTAAACATGCGCGCAACTTGCGTGCGCCGCTAGACCTCGACCTTCCAGAACGCAAGATACTCCTAAAAAAAGACGGTTCTTTTGATCGTGTCGTTATTCCGCCGCGACTGGAGGCGCATCGACTTATCGAAGAATTTATGATCCTTGCCAATGTGGCGGCCGCAGAGACCTTGGAAGAAAATCGCCAGCAATTAATTTACCGTGCGCATGATGAACCCTCACGCGAGAAAGTTACCGCGTTAAGCGAGTTTCTGGCAACCATTGGCGTCAAGCTTTCGAAGGGCCAGGTTCTTCGTCCATCAAATTTCAACGCTATTCTTGCTCGCGTAAAAGGAATGGAGCACGAGAATATTGTTAACGAGATTATTTTGCGAACACAGGCGCAAGCTGAATATACGCACGATAATTATGGTCATTTTGGCTTAAACTTACGTCGTTACGCGCATTTCACCTCTCCCATTCGACGCTATGCTGATTTGATTGTTCATCGCGCCCTCATACGCGCGTTGAAACTCGGAGAAGGCGCCTTGCCTGAAATCAGCAAAGATCACCTTGCAGAAATCGCCGCGCGTATCTCTGCCGCCGAACGCCGCGCAATGGCTGCGGAACGCGAAACAGTCGACCGATTGATCGCACATCATCTGGTTGATCAGATAGGCGCTTGCTTCGAGGCGCGTATTTCCGGCGTCACCCGCTCTGGTCTTTTTGTCAGACTTCAAGAAACGGGAGCCGATGGGTTCGTGCCAGCGTCAACCCTGGGGCGGGAATATTACGCTTATGATGAACGTGCGCATGCGCTAACCGCGCGGTCTGGTCAAAGTTATCGGCTCGCCGACATCATAAAGGTAAGATTGCTTGAGGCTGCCCCACTCGCAGGGGCCTTACGCTTTGAGGTTGCCGAGGGAGGGCAAAAACGACCGAGCCTCAAAAAAGCCGCGCGACGGCCCCTGCCCAAAAAAAACAGCCGAGAGAAAAGGCGATAAGCGGCTCAATCTAACAAGGCTCAGAAGGCCTTGACATCCAACGCGTCAGACGTATGGTGTGCGCGACTTCGACACCTGCCGACTAACCTCGTGCGGGCTTTTTCTTTTTTTAGAATATAGACTGGACTTACGACGATGGCCAAATCCGCCATGATCAAGATCAAACTCCTCTCAACCGCTGATACGGGTTTTTTCTACGTCACCAAGAAAAACGCGCGCACAAAGACAGAAAAGTTCGTATTTAAAAAATATGACCCTGTCGTCAGAAAGCATGTTGAGTTCAAAGAAACAAAAATTAAATAAAGCGCCAGTCTAAATTATTTATCTGATTAAACTGGGTTTTATCGTTTTGGCGGCCGACTGACGATGGCTCTTTGGAGGCCACTCCAGCCACCGCCAGCCGACCAACCCCACGGACCCAGGAGATGCGGCGGACCTGAGCACTCCGTAGGGTGTCTATCAACACCTTAGTCTTGGAAATTGCGACGCCCTCCCAGGAGATAAGCGCAACATCACCACAATTTGACATTAGTCAGGTTACGCCGATCGGGCGAAAAATCAACTCGTCTGGTTTCCAGCTCAGGATCGCTCATCCCTCTCTCCGCGATGGCGCTCAATCATCGCCAGCTTCTGGAATATCTCTCTGTTTGCTCTAGATACTTGATGCGCTCGTCGCATCGTCGACGTCTTTTGGAGGAAGTTATGGTTAAAAAGTATGTGCCTTCCACTGTGGCTCTGGCATTGATGCTCTTGCTTTCTGGCTGTGGCGACCATTTGCCAGGAGACGCGACGGGGGCCAAAGTTCTGCGCAACATACTTGAGAAAAACGGCATTCAAGCAAAAATTGTTTCTTTCAAGAAGGTTCAAGGTCGTGAGGTCAAGCATGACGCCACCAACGCCTTTGAACTCATGTATGAGGCTGAAGTGCAGTTTCCTGAAGGTTTTGACGCCAAATGCAGAGAAGAGAAAGAACGCGGCACATGCGCCTTTCTTGGCATAGGCGACGACAGAACTTTTGCTAAAAGCGAAATTTTCAACAGCGAAGGCACGCTGCATTTCGTGAAATCTGATAAGGGCTGGACGGCTGAAGACAACAACGTCTACTGAAACGCCGGCAAGCTTTCACCCTGTCATCATTATACCAGCAAGAATGTCTTCCCAGCGCCTGCCTGGGAAGCCTTTGCTTGAAATTGATAATGAGCCGCTCATTGTTCATGTCTGGCGCCACGCATTGGAAGCCGACATTGCACCCGTCTATGTTGCCACAGAGAGCCCGCAGATCGCTGAGGTTGTGGAGGCCGTCGGCGGCACCGTCATCATGACGAAGCCCTCTCATCCTTCAGGAAGCGATCGCGTCTTTGAGGCAGTGGAAAAAATTGACCCCCAAAACAATTTTACGGAAATTGTAAATTTGCAAGGCGATCAGCTGCTATTGCCAAAAAACGCGCTTAATGCGGCGCTGTCCATGTTGGAAGATCCCTTAGTAGATATCGGCACATTAGCCTCACTCATATCGGCCCCGGAGGCGACAGATTCCAATGCCGTGAAACTTATTGGCGCCCAGATCTCGCCAGAGCGCATGCGTGCGCTTTATTTTACACGAGCAGCGGCTCCTTGGGGCGAAGGAGAGTTTTATCGTCACATCGGCGTTTATGCCTATCGCCGCGCCGCTTTGGCGCGCTTTGCCGCGCTTGCCCCTTCCGCCTTAGAACAAAGGGAAAAACTGGAGCAATTGCGCGCGCTTGAATCTGGGATGAGAATAGACGTCAAACTACTAGACAAAGCCGGCGCGTCAGTTGATACCCAGAGGGATATTACAGCTTTAAATTCGGCGTCATGCAGTTAGGATCGCACGTGAGCGCATTTATTGCTTATCAGGGAGAACCCGGCGCAAATTCTGACATTGCCTGTCGCGACGCTTATCCAAATTTCGTTCCCCTGCCCTGCGCGAGCTTTGAAGACGCCTTTGCGGCGGTCTCAGAGGGCCGCGCGCAATTAGGCATGATCCCAATTGAGAATTCTATTGCAGGTCGCGTAGCAGATATTCATCATTTCCTGCCGCGCTCCGGCCTTCATATTGTTGGAGAATATTTTCTTCCCATCCAATTTCATCTTATGGCGCCAAAGGGCGCAACGCGTCATGGACTTAAAAGCGTCTATAGCCATGTGCACGCCTTGGGCCAATGCAGGAGAGTCATTCGCGACTTAGGGCTTGAGGCATTCAACGCTGGCGATACGGCTGGCGCTGCACGGGAAGTTGCCGAAGCTCATGATCTGGAGAAAGCCGCGATCGCTCCGCGTCTGGCGGCTGAAATTTACGGTCTTGATATCATCGAAGAAAATATCGAGGATGAATCTCACAATACGACCCGCTTCATTATTCTTTCAAAAGACGCGCAATGGACAACAACGGATTGTCCTGCAACCATAACAACTTTCATTTTTCGAGTGCGAAATGTGCCTGCCGCGCTCTACAAATCGCTTGGCGGCTTTGCGACAAATGGCGTTAATATGACAAAGCTTGAAAGCTATATGGTGGATGGCGAGTTTGCTGCGACGCGTTTTCTTGCAGATGTAGATGGACACCCACAACAACCCGCATTATGCCGTGCGCTTGAAGAACTCGCCTTCTTTTCGAAGGAAGTTGAAATTCTTGGCGTATATCCAGCAGCTGACTTTCGCGCCACGAATATTCGTGGCTTCGAATATGGGGATTGAGAGTCATCAATGACGAAAGCTTACGACCCCAACAATATTTTTGGCAAGATTCTAAGAGGCGAGATACCTGCCCATAAAGTCTATGAGGACGACGTCGCCCTCGCATTTATGGATATAATGCCTAGAGCTGAAGGCCATGTGCTCGTTATACCAAAAGAACCAGCGCGCGGCCTCCTGGATATCTCAACCCCGACGCTTGGGGAGCTCATCAAACGGGTGCAACACGTCGCCCGCGCCGTTAAAACAGCTCTTGGCGCGGACGGTTTGACACTACATCAATTTAGCGAGTCAGCCGGCGGCCAAGTCATTTTTCATCTCCACTTCCATATATTGCCGCGGTGGGAAGGCGTCGCCCTCCGACCGCCCGGAACAATGGGAGATGACGTAAAATTGGCGACACAGGCTGAAAAAATCAAAGCGCTTCTCACGCCTTTTGAATAATCCGCGCGCCTATTCTTCAGCGAGCGGCTCTGGTTTGAACTTAACCGGCCGCAGCAAGAAGGATGGCACATGATCTCCCAGCCCAATGACTGGCGGACCATGATCTTCAAACTGGCGTCGATGATCTCTGTGACGCCGCTGATCAGGCGCGCGATCTGGACGACGAAAGTCGCGATCAGAAAACTCTTGCCTTATAGGGTCAACATGACCAACCGGCGCTATGCGTTCGTCTGGCCTGTCTGATCTGAGGCCGCGATCCCGCCCACCTCTTCTATTGCCATGCGGCAGCGCGGCGGCGGCTCTCGATGGACGCCGGTCGTAGGCGTTATCTTCCATCTCAGGCGGCAAATTATTGAGTTCAGGTCCAACCCATTCGATCGCGTGTCCAATGAGCGTTTGGATCTGCTCGACATATTTACCGTCGTCATGCGTTACAATTGTCAGCGCGACGCCTGAGCGACCTGCGCGTCCCGTGCGCCCAATACGATGAACATAGTCTTCGCTATGTGTCGGCACATCAAAATTAAACACATGTCCAACGTCTGGAATGTCTAAGCCACGCGCAGCAACGTCAGAACACACGAGTAAGGATACGTCGCCAGCCTTAAAGGCTTCCAGCGACGCCATGCGCGCAGTCTGATCCATATCGCCATGTAAGGCGCCAACAGAAAAACCATGCTTGATCAAAGAGCGATGAAGAATTGCGACATCCCGTTTTCTGTTGCAAAAAATAATTGCGTTTTTTAGATTTTCGGCGCCGCGAATGAGGCCACGAAGCGTTTCACGTTTTTGTCCGGCAGGGTGAGAGGCAACGAGACCTTGTCGAATGGTCGAGGCTGTAGAGGAGGCGCGCGCGACCTCAAGTCGAACGGGATTATGAAGGAAGGCCTCGGTTAAACGGGTAATTTCCGGCGGCATCGTGGCCGAAAAGAATAATGTCTGGCGTGTAAAAGGAACAAGCTTACAAATACGTTCAATATCAGGAATAAAGCCCATATCGAGCATGCGATCTGCTTCGTCGATAACAAGAATTTCAATGCCGGTTAAAAGCAGTTTGCCGCGATCAAAAAAATCCAATAGGCGTCCTGGCGTGGCAATAAGAACATCAGCGCCCCGCATGATTTTGGCTTCCTGATCGCCAAAAGACACGCCACCAATCAGTAAGGCGACGTTCAACCGATGATTAACGCCATATTTGGCAAAACTTTCTTCAACCTGGGCAGCAAGTTCGCGCGTAGGTTCGAGAATTAAGGTTCGAGGCACGCGCGCACGCGCACGACCCAACTCCAGTCGGCTAAGCATGGGCAGGGTAAAAGCGGCTGTTTTACCTGTTCCTGTTTGGGCAATACCGAGAATATCGCGTCCCTGCAGGGCAGGTGGAATGGCTTGAGCCTGTATGGGCGTTGGGCTTGTGTATCCAGAAGCTTTAACAGCAGAAATAACTTTGTCAGAGAGACCTAATTCGTCAAAATTCATAAATTTTCCTGTATGGAGTAAGAAAAGACGGGCGCAATAACACTCTTTACAAAGAGCAGCCCAATAACTTTTCGCGAAAAATAGCGGTCAGATTTGACCCAACCGTTAAGCTCTTGAACGGCGGATGATTTCAAAGACGTCCGAGCAGTGTGCTAAATGACGGCAAATTAGTAAATTGTCAATAAAGACCGCAAATTGAGGCTTCTGTCAGCAATAGCGCATCCCGCTCAATGCAGGGGCAGTTGCTTGATGGAGCCTGTCGCAGTCTCATCAAGCCCTTTACGCAAATAACGGTCTGACAGTGGTTTCGTATGAGAGGGCGCCGCAGCGGCCTCCATCTGAACAGTCAAAAAAGCTTCCGTGGTTGGCGGATCAACCCGATCTACCACATAGGCAAGGGTTTTAGCGGCGAGCACGCTGCAGACCAGAACGGCCGCCGATAATGCTGCAAGGCCTACAATTCCGCCAGAAGGCGCATCTTCAGGCGCTTTGTTCAAAATATGCCTTTTTTTGTTTTTTGAGGACATGGACTCGAAGGACATCGCGATAACTCAACAGCTATGGGCTATTGTTTAACTGCCATGGGTAAATTTCCGGTTCACAATTTGAAATAAAAACGCGCAAGATAATGAATTATCACTTGCCAAGATGCCGGTATGGCTCCCATCTTAAGCACCAAGGGTAGGAAAAATTAACCATGCAGCGACCGCTGCTTGGTTTTAAGAGCCGCCCGCGCATTGTGTGAGACCCTCTATATTCCAGCCCCTACTGCACGGGAGACCATCGTTAAAACATGCGCCCACAGATAAAGACGTATTGAGACCAAAGATGTCACGACACCCCATAGACGGCGATAACAGCTCTACGGCTTTGGTAACGCGGACGCAGCCGAAGATTCGCCGGCCAAATATGTATCGTGTACTTTTGTTGAATGATGATTATACGACGCAGGAATTTGTCATCGTCGTCTTGAGACGTTTTTTTAATAAAACGCCAGAAGAAGCGGTACAGATTATGCTGCATGTTCATAATAATGGCGTTGGCGAATGCGGGATCTACACCTATGAAATCGCAGAGACGAAAGTAACGCAGGTTATGGACTTCTCGCGCAAACATCAGCATCCGCTACAATGTATCATGGAAAAGAAATAAGGGACGACATCAAATGCCCGCTTTCACGCGCAATCTGAAACAGTCGCTCGACCGCGCCCTCGCCTCTGCTCGTGAACACCACCATGAATATGCAACATTGGAACATCTGCTGCTCAGCCTGATTGAAGATGCTGACGCCGCCGCTGTCTTACGCGCCTGCTCGGTAGACTCAGATCTTCTGGCTAAAAACCTGCGTGACTACATAGAGAATGAATTAAATAATTTGATTAATGAAGACGCTGATGAGTGCAAGCCCACAGCAGGGTTCCAGCGCGTGATTCAACGAGCAATTATAAGCGTGCAATCATCAGGCCGAGAGGATGTGTCAGGCGCAAATGTGCTTGTTGCACTTTTTGCCGAACGAGAAAGTCACGCCGTATACTTCCTGCAAGAGCAGGATATGACGCGTTATGACGCTGTCAATTATATCAGTCACGGCATCGCCAAGCGGCCGGGGCTTTCAGACGCGTCGCGTTCTCCCCGCGGCGCAGATGACGAGCAAGACCGCGCTGACGGGCGAGACGGCAGAGAGGGCGAGACACGCAAAAAAGAATCTGCTCTTGAAGCCTATTGCGTCAATCTTAACAAAAAAGCGGACGACGGCGGCATAGATCCGCTTATTGGCCGAGAGGCTGAGGTCTTAAGAACTATACAGGTTCTGTGCCGACGACACAAAAATAACCCCTTGCTTGTTGGAGATCCAGGCGTTGGCAAAACAGCAATAGCTGAGGGTCTTGCTCGAAAAATAATCAAGGCCGAAGTGCCTGAAGTTTTATTAACAGCGACTGTATTTGCACTCGATATGGGCGCATTGCTTGCTGGAACACGATATCGGGGCGATTTTGAAGAACGCCTTAAGCAAGTTGTAAAAGAAATTGAAACCCACAAGGATGCTATACTTTTTATTGATGAAATTCATACTGTCATCGGCGCTGGGGCAACCTCAGGCGGCGCTATGGATGCGTCAAACTTATTAAAGCCTGCTCTGGCGCAAGGAGCCTTAAGGTGTATTGGATCGACTACCTATAAGGAATACAGACAGTATTTTGAAAAAGACCGCGCATTGGTCAGACGTTTTCAAAAAATAGACATTAATGAACCAACAATAACTGACGCCATAGAAATTATTAAGGGACTAAAGCCCTATTTCGAAGAGTTCCATAAGGTAAAATATACCACGGACGCCATAAAAAGCGCCGTGGAGCTCTCAGCGCGCTTCATTCACGACCGCAAGCTCCCTGACAAAGCAATAGATGTTATTGACGAGTCAGGCGCAGCACAAATGTTGTTGCCGGAAAATAAACGCAAGAAGACAATCGGACAAAAAGAAATCGAGACAACCATTGCGACAATGGCGCGTATTCCGCCAAAATCTGTCTCAAAGGATGACACAGAGGTTCTCGCTAATCTTGACGAGTCATTGAAACGGGTCGTCTATGGACAGGATTTGGCAATCACTGCGCTGACATCGGCCATCAAACTCGCCCGGGCAGGCTTGCGCGATCCTGAAAAACCCATTGGTTCTTATCTCTTTTCAGGTCCAACAGGCGTCGGCAAGACAGAAGCTGCAAAGCAGTTAGCTAATGCCTTGGGCATAGAACTTATACGCTTCGACATGTCTGAATATATGGAACGCCATAGCGTCAGCCGCTTGCTCGGGGCTCCTCCAGGTTATGTCGGCTTTGAACAAGGCGGCTTGCTCACAGACGCGGTCGATCAACATCCACATTGCATTCTGCTGTTAGACGAAATCGAAAAATCTCACCAAGACCTCTATAATATTCTATTGCAAGTTATGGATCATGGAAAATTAACGGATCACAATGGCAAAACAATAAGTTTCCGCAATGTTATTCTTATAATGACGACAAATGCCGGCGCTACTGATCTTGCCCGCCCCCCAATAGGTTTCACACAGTCGCGTCGTCATCATGATGATCAGGAAGCCATAAATAAATTATTTACGCCTGAATTCCGCAATCGCCTTGACGCCATTGTGGCCTTTGGACATCTGCCGGTTGAGGTTATTAAACGCGTTGTTGATAAATTTATCATGCAGCTTGAAGCCCAGCTTGCCGATAGGAACGTCACCATTGAACTCTCGGAAGAAGCTCGAAATTGGCTTGTCGAATTTGGGTATGATGAAGCCATGGGCGCCAGACCCATGTCACGGATTATTCATCAACATATAAAGACGCCACTCGCTGATGAAGTTTTATTTGGTCGCTTAAAGAATGGCGGCGCCGTTCGCGTTGTTGTCATGAACAGCGATGACAGCGGTAAAAAGCTTGGCTTTGTCTATCCAGAAGGGCCAGTTCTCCCAAGACCTGAACGCGATATCGTTGAAGCGCGAAAAAAGAGAAATAATACAAAAAATAGTAAAAGCCCATCAGACCTCACCGAGACCGCTACGCCTCAAAGTTAGCCCCTAAAGCGTCCAATTTATTATCTGATGTTTTGCCCCAAATGATTTAGGGTTTAGGCCGCTTTTTAAGCGCCTCGGCAAGATATTTGGCTGTATGGCTTCTTTTCTCTTTTAAGATTTGCTGAACAGGCCCAGCCGCAACAATTTCACCGCCGCCATCACCCCCTTCTGGACCTAAATCAATAATCCAATCAGCCGTTTTAATAACTTCAAGATTGTGCTCGATGACAACGACGGAATTCCCCTGCTCCACTAACTCATGCAGAACTTCCAACAACTTGGCAACATCGTGAAAATGAAGACCTGTCGTTGGTTCATCTAAAATATAGAGTGTGCGGCCCGTTGACCGGCGCGATAACTCTTTTGAAAGCTTCACACGCTGAGCTTCACCGCCAGAAAGTGTTGTGGCTTGCTGACCGACCCTGATGTAGTCAAGACCGACGCGTTTTAAGGTATCCATCTTCTCACGAATAGAAGGAACCGCCTTAAACAGCTGAGCAGCTTCCTCAACTGTCAAATCAAGGACATCAGCAATTGATTTATCTCGGTATTTAACTTCCAGCGTTTCTCTATCGTAACGTTTGCCTTTACAGACGTCGCAGGTGACGTAAACATCAGGCAGAAAATGCATTTCAATCTTGATGAGACCATCCCCCTGACAGGCCTCGCATCTTCCGCCCTTAACATTGAATGAAAAACGACCAGGAGCATAACCGCGGGCCTTCGCCTCTGGCAGATTGGAGAACCACTCTCTGATCGGCGTAAAGGCGCCAGTATAGGTCGCCGGATTGGACCTGGGGGTGCGACCGATAGGAGATTGATCAATATCTATGATTTTATCAATCTGCTCCAAGCCTTCAAGCTTATCAAACGGCGCGCATTGTTCATGGGCGTTATTTAGTCGTCGTGCAATCGCTTTATAAAGCGTATCGATAATAAGCGTCGATTTACCGCCGCCGGAAACACCCGTAACAACGGTGAAGAGACCTAACGGAATTTCCGCTGTCACATTTTTTAAATTATTTCCGCAGGCGCCGGTTAATTTTAGCCAGCGACCAGCAGTGGGCTTGCGTTGCTTATGGCGTAGCGTGACATATTTGTCGCCTCTCAAATATTGTCCTGTTAGAGAGGCAGGATGCGCCATAATCTGCGCGGGCGTCCCCTGAGCAACAATTTTCCCGCCATGAATGCCTGCGCCTGGACCAACATCAACAACATAATCAGCCGACATAATTGCATCTTCATCATGCTCAACAACAATGACGCTGTTGCCGAGATTACGCAAACGTCGAAGCGTATCCAGTAAACGATCATTGTCCCGTTGATGAAGGCCGATTGAGGGCTCATCAAGCACATAGAGAACGCCTGTCAGCCCGGAGCCAATCTGCGAGGCGAGCCGAATACGCTGACTTTCGCCCCCAGAGAGCGTTCCGGAGTTGCGTGATAAAGTGAGATAATCAAGTCCGACATCCAACAGAAAGGTCAATCTTTCTCGTATTTCTTTTAAAATACGTATGCCAATTTCATTGCGTTTTTTATCAAGTTGATTAGGCAGCGCATCAAACCACTCAAGTGCGCTGCCAACAGAAAGCTCTGAAATTTCGCCAATATGCTTTTGCGCGATTTTGACGGCGAGCGCTTCTGGCTTTAGTCGAAACCCTGAGCACGACAGGCATGGCGTCGCAGACATAAACCTGCCGATTTCCTCACGCGCCCATTCACTATCCGTTTCCAGATAACGACGCTCAAGATTAATAACAACGCCTTCAAATGGCTTCTTAACGCTATAGGCCCGATAGCCGTCATCATAATTAAATTTTATTTCTTCCTCGCCAGAGCCATAGAGGAGCATATTTTGTATTTTCTTCGTCAATTCCTCATAGGGCGTCTCAAGGCGGAACTTAAAATGTTTGCCGAGCGCTTCAAGCGTTTGAACATAATAGGGAGAGGAGGATTTGGACCAAGGGGCAATTGCGCCCTTACGCAACGTCAATTTTGGGTTAGGAACAATGAGATCTGGGTCAATTTTTTGTTCATGTCCAATACCGCCGCAGGTCGGGCAGGCGCCAAAAGGATTGTTAAAAGAAAATAGCCTTGGCTCAATTTCAGGAATTGTGAACCCTGAAATTGGACAGGCAAATTTTGAAGAAAACAGAATGTGATTGACGGCATAATGCGTCGACACATTTGGCCCTGACGCGCTGTTAGATGACGCAATAAGGGCGTCTGTTTTTTTACTATCGGCAAATTCAATGACAGCTAAGCCATTTGACAGTTCAAGAGCTGTCTCGAAACTTTCCGCCAATCTGGCTGAGAGGTCCTTTCTGACAACAATCCGGTCTACGACGACGTCAATGTCATGTTTAAGTTTTTTATCGAGGATGGGTGTCTCAGAAATTTCATAATATTCGCCGTCTATTTTTAGGCGCTGGAATCCGCGGCGGGTATATTCCGCTATTTCCTTTTTATATTCCCCTTTTCGACCTCTCACGACAGGCGCGAGCAGATAAAGCCGTGAGCCTTCTGGCAAAGCCATCACACGATCAACCATTTGAGAAACGGTCTGGCTCTCAATCGGCAAGCCTGTTGCTGGCGAATATGGCACGCCTATCCGCGCCCATAGGAGGCGCATGTAATCATGAATTTCAGTAACTGTCCCAACGGTCGACCGAGGGTTTTTTGACGTTGTCTTTTGCTCGATGGATATTGCAGGAGACAGGCCGTCTATTTGATCAACATCCGGCTTTTGCATCATCTCAAGAAATTGACGCGCATAGGCCGAAAGCGATTCAACATATCTACGCTGGCCTTCAGCATAAATAGTGTCAAAAGCCAGTGATGACTTTCCTGATCCTGACAGCCCAGTAAAAACGACGAATTTATCGCGCGGTATCGTCAGGTCTACATTTTTAAGATTATGCTCCCGCGCACCGCGTATGGCGATCACTTTTCCATCTGGAAATATTTGCGCAAGTGACGATGCAGTGTTTTTTTTGGTTTCTCTGGCCATTATGTTAAACTTTTTTTTGCCTAACGCCGAACCCGGCTCCTATCTCTTCCTGCCATGAGCTGATATGCAAAGCTACAAGATGCGCATCAGCTTGCAACTTACGCCCACATAATCTGCATAATTATGAATAGCCTACCTAAAACTGAAAAAAAACAACCGCTGCACCATTATCTCTACGTTCAAGTGCTGGTCGCAATTGTGCTTGGCGCGCTCTTTGGCGCTTTGGCCCCGGAGATTGCAGCAAGCGACTGGGTGAAGGCTCTGGGCGACGGTTTCATAAAACTCATCAAGATGATTATCGCGCCTATCATCTTTTGCACGGTCGTTTCTGGCTTAGCTGGCGTTCAGGACGCGCGAAAAATTGGCCGTGTCGGACTGAAGTCCTTAATATATTTCGAACTTGTCTCAACTGTCGCGCTGGCGCTTGGTCTTCTTGTTGGCAATATTATTGATATTGGAAAAGGATTTGTTGGCAAAGCTGACGCGCAGGCTGTCTCAAAATTTACAGAGCTCGCGCAGAAGAAAAGCATCAGCGATTTCTTACTTGATATTATACCTGACAGCGCCGTTGGCGCATTCGCCAATGGCCATATTTTACAGGTCTTGGTATTTTCACTTTTGTTTGGTCTCTCTCTCATGTCCCTTGGTCCAAGCGGCGACAAGATCAAGGGCTCTATCGATGATTTAAGCCAAATTATCTTCGCCATCATCGCTATGATCATGAAAGCGGCGCCAATCGGCGCATTCGGCGCGATGGCCTATACAGTTGCAAAATACGGTTCAACAATTTTACTGTCGCTCGCTGGTTTGATTGGCGCCTTTTATCTTACGGCGGCTCTCTTCATTTTTGGCTGTCTTGGCCTCATCAGTTGGCGCGTCGGGTTTAATATTTTTAAGCTGCTCGCTTATCTCAAAGATGAAATACTGATCGTTCTTGGGACGTCTTCTTCAGAAAGCGCGCTTCCAGCCTTAATGGACAAGCTGGAACGATTAGGCTGCACAAAATCTGTGGTCGGGCTCGTGGTGCCGACTGGCTATTCATTTAACCTCGACGGCACAAATATTTATATGACGCTTGCGACATTATTCATCGCCCATGCCATGGGCGTTGAGCTCAGCGCAATGAACCAAGCAACCATCCTTATTGTGGCCATGCTAACGTCAAAAGGCGCCAGCGGCGTTTCAGGCGCTGGTTTTGTTACTCTGGCCGCCACCCTGTCTGCCGTTGACCCGCAGCTTGCCCCCGGCATGTCTTTGCTGCTGGGCGTCGATAAATTTATGAGCGAATGTCGCGCCCTGACCAATTTTATTGGCAATGGCGTCGCCACTCTTGTGATTTCAGCATGGGAAGGCGAGCTCAATCGCCAGACGCTGACAAAAGAGCTGAACGGTAAAGCATAGCTTTGCAGGCCCATTGCTCTTGGGGGTAGCCCTGCCGTTTACACGCCCCCAGTCCAATGCTAGAACATATAGAGAACATTTCTTCTGTCTCAGCATGATCTGTGGACAAGATAAAGAGGCCGACTTTCCAAGCGCAGGCTTGGATTAAGGTGCCGAACAGGAATTAACGGGAGAAAAATCTATGGCGGGCAGCGTCAACAAAGTTATTTTAATCGGCAATTTGGGCCGTGATCCAGAAGTGCGAACCATGCCGTCAGGCGATCGCGTGGTGTCTTTTTCAATTGCAACGACTGAGTCTTGGCGGGATAAAAACTCTGGCGAACGCAAGGATCGCACTGAGTGGCATAACATATCGATATTTAATGAGAATTTGGGAAAAATTGCCGAGCAATATTGCCGTAAGGGCTCAAAAGTCTATCTTGAAGGGCAACTCCAGTCTCGCGAATATACCGATAAGGACGGCAACCAGCGTCGCACGACAGATGTCGTCTTACAGCGCTTTCGGGGCGAGCTTACCCTTTTGGACAGTAAAGGCGGCGGTCGCAGCGATAGCGAGGCGGAAAGCTCTGGCTTTGGTGACAGCAGCGGCTCTTTTGGACGATCCTCGCCTATGGAGCGGTCTGGTTCAGATCGCCGCCCGACCTCAAGCAGCAAGCTGTCTGAGCAGCTTGACGACGATATTCCCTTTTAGCGCCAGGGGCTTCCTGCGATGGGGCACGGTATTGCCAGGGTTGGCGCTTTGCGATAGCACCTTTTGAGTGTGTCATGATCGTTTCCAGCTGGAAACCAACTAAAAGCGGCAATCAACAATGAGCCAAAAACAGATCAATTATTTACATCTGTCTACATTGGTCGCCGTGGCGATACTTGTTGGCACTGAGCTCGTTGGCGCTTCCTGGGCTGCTGGCTGGGCCTTAGGCGGTCTTTTTCAGCTCGACGCAATGGTCAGCCGTGCGATTGAAGTAGGTTTCTCGCTTCTGGGCTTCGTTGGACTTTATTTTTTTATGCGCACGGCCATACGCCATGAGCCGATCAGAGACTGATAACGCAACAAGCTGGGTAAATCCCTAGACTTAACGTCATTTGGACGTTGGCGCTGTCGGGACATCCTCGCTAACCGGCGGCAAATGACCAGATCAACAGGGCCTCTCTATGTTTGAGAAACAGGATCGACGTTCTTTTCTCAAGGCCGCCGCCGCAACGAGCGCTGTCACCGCGACCACCGGCATCACGGCAAATGCGCAACCAAACGTCGCGAATGTCAAACTCGCAGATGCCAAGCCCTTTAGTTACGATGCGCTGAAACAACATGCGCAAGGCTTAATCAAGGAGCCCTATCGCAAGCCCAACATCCCTGCGCCAGACATTACCTCGCAAATTGATTATGAAGCATGGGGGCGCATTACCTATAATACGGATCACGCAATATTTGCTGATACAGCAGAGCGTTTCCCGATCGAGCTTTTCCATCTCGGGATGTTCTTTAAAAAAGCCATCCGCGTTCATGTGTTAGAAAATGGCCAGGCGCGCGAGGTTCTTTATGATCCGGTTTATTTCAATATGCCGGCGGACTCCATTGCTCGTAAACTTCCCCCAGGCGCAGGCTTTGCAGGATTTCGTATCCAAGAAGCAAAAGACGGCAAGCTGGACTGGAAAAAAAATGACTGGGTGGCTTTTTTAGGCGCATCCTATTTTCGCGCGATTGGCGAATTATACCAATACGGCCTCTCGGCGCGAGGCGTTGCGCTTGATACATGGCAAGCGGGCGCGAGCGAGGAGTTCCCGGATTTTACAGAGATTTACATTGGCCCGGAAACCTCAGACGGCGTTGTCATCTACGCCTTGCTCGAAGGGCCTTCTATTGTTGGCGCTTATCGATTTGTGATGACCCGCGGCAAGGGCGTCATCATGGATATTGACTGTTCGCTTCACCTGCGCGCCGCCTTCACCCGCTTCGGGCTCGCCCCGCTGACTTCAATGTATTGGTTCTCTGAAACCGCGAAACCGACGGCCATAGATTGGCGGCCAGAGGTGCATGACTCAGATGGCTTAAGCATGTGGACAGGCGCCGGCGAGCGCTTGTGGCGGCCATTGAATAACCCTGGCCGGGTCATGGCGTCAGCTTTTGGCGACATCAACCCAAGGGGCTTTGGATTGATGCAACGTGATCGTAATTTTGATCACTATCAAGACGGCGTATTCTATGATCGTCGCCCGAGCGTATGGATTGAACCAAAGGGCGAGTGGGGCAAAGGCGCAGTTCAACTCATCGAAATTCCAACTGACGATGAGATCCATGACAATATTGTCGCGATGTGGGTGCCAGAAAAACCGGCTGTCGCGGGCGCAAGTTTTGAGATCGCATATCGTCTCCACTGGCTGGCGGACGAACCCTACCCTTCCACCCTGGCGCGCTGTGTCGCAACGCGGCTTGGCAACGGCGGTCAACCTGGCAAACCGCGACCAAAAGGCGTCCGCAAATTTATGGTGGAGTTTCTTGGCGAGCCTTTGGCGAAGCTGCCATTTGGCGTTAAACCAGAGCCGGTTTTATGGGCGTCGCGCGGTTCATTTTCTTACATCTTTACCGAACCTGTCTTCGACGGCGTTCAGGGACACTGGCGCGCGCAATTTGATCTTACTGTCGAGGGACAAGAACCAGTTGAGATGCGTCTGTTCTTGAAGAATGAGAATGTCGTTTTAACTGAAAACTGGCTTTATCAATACCACCCCTTTTAACGCGCCTGCCGTTGACAGCCCAATTATGCATCAGCATGAACAAGCTTCTCTCAGGCAAAACAATCCGGGCCTTAAGGTCATTACATGACAAAGAAAATTGAAAAATGCCGCGTTAGCGGATCAACCAATCTGATTTCTGTTTTGTCGCTGGGTGATCAGGCGCTCACAGGCGTCTTTCCACGCAGAGCGGACGAACACGTGACAGTTGGCCCACTTGAGCTTGTCTGGTGCCCTGACTCAGGTTTGCTCCAGCTCGCGCATAGTTATGAAGCCAGCGAAATGTATGGCGAGAATTATGGCTATCGCTCTGGGTTAAACCAATCCATGGTGCGTCATCTGACGCAAAAAATCGCTAAACTTGAAAAGTTTGCAGGCCTTGCTGCGGGCGATGTTGTGCTCGATATTGGGTCGAATGACGCAACCTCGCTAAAAGCCTATTCGACCACAGGCATAAACCGCATTGGCATTGATCCAACAGGTGAAAAGTTTCGCGCCTTTTACCCTGATGAAATCAAGCTCGTTCCAGATTTTTTTTCAGCTCGTAATTTTGATAAATTTGGCGTCAAACGCGCAAAGATCATTACCTCCATTGCAATGTTTTATGATCTCGAAGACCCAGTATGGTTTGCGCGTGACATCGCAAAATCTCTTGCCGTTGATGGCGTATGGCATTTTGAACAAAGTTACATGCCCTCCATGCTGCGACTGACCTCATATGACACAATATGTCATGAACATATTGAATATTATTCTCTTGGGGTCGTTCAAAAAATTCTTGAGGCGGCGGATTTGCAAGTCATCGATGTGCAGATGAACGCCGTTAATGGCGGCAGCTTCGCCGTCACAGCCGGCCATCGCGGCGCACCACACAAACGCAATGACGCCGTCATTAATTGGCTGCTTGAACAAGAGGAACGCATGGGGCTGAATACGCCGCGTCCCTACCGCGAGTTTGAAGATCGGGTATTTCGTCATCGAGAAGATCTGCGTCGGTTGCTGCGCGTTCTCAAAGAAGATGGCAAAAAAGTATTAGGCTACGGCGCCTCAACCAAAGGCAATGTGGTTTTGCAATTTTGCGGCATCGGCGCAGATCTTATTGAGGCCGTTGCTGAGGTCAATCCAGATAAATACGGCTGCTTTACCCCAGGCACACACATTCCGATCATATCAGAAGCGCAGGCGCGCGCGATGAAGCCTGACTATTTCCTCGTGCTGCCCTGGCACTTCAAGGAGGGCATTCTTGCACGAGAGCAAGAATATCTTGCCGCAGGCGGAAAAATGATCTTTCCATTTCCTGAAATAGAAATTGTCTGAGGAAAAAACCAACAAAGACAACAAGACACAAGAATAAAACAAATAGAATTATTAGCGCCGAGCTGTCAAAATCAATCAGCCGAGGAACGAATCATCTCAATATTGAGATTCTTGTCCCACGCATGCAGCGAGACCTATTTGTGTCAGATCAAAACTGGACATTGCCATTAAGTCGTCGAGCGCTGCTTGGCGCAGGCGCTATGAGCTTAAGTTCTGCGCTCAGCAAGCAGAGCTTTGCAAAAGAACCATCGCCACTTGGGCCAGGAGAAATAGAAAGCCACGGCCTTTCTACTTTTGGTGAACTCGGCGAGCCAGCTGACTTCAAATATTTCAGCTATGTTAATCCAGACGCGCCCAAAGGCGGCGTGCTTGCCCTTTCTCCCGCCAGTCCGACATATGACACCTTCAACGCTTATGTTCTCAGAGGCAATCCTGCGACAGGAATGTCGCTGGTGTTTGATACATTGATGAACCAAAGCCTTGATGAAAGAGACGCCTATTACGGTCTCGTGGCGAAAAACGTTCGTATATCTGCAGATCGGCTAACATATCGATTTCATCTGCGAAAAGAAGCGCGCTTTCATGACGGCTCGCCTCTTACAGCTCAGGACGTGGCCTTTTCATTAAATATTTTAAAAACCAAAGGCCACCCTGTCATCAGTCAAAGCCTGCGTGACCTTGTGAGCGCCGAAGCGCAATCAGATGATCTTCTCATCGTTAAGCTCGCGCCTGGACGATCGCGCGATCTCCCGCTGACAATTGTCGGTCAACCAATTTTCTCACGAAAATACTATGCCAATAGAGATTTTGAAGCCACGACACTTGATCCACCCTTGGGTTCTGGGCCTTATAAGATTGGCGAATTTGAGCAAGGTCGCTACATCGCCTATCAAAGGGTGAAAGATTATTGGGCTAAAGATTTACCAATTGCGCGCGGTCAAGGAAATTTTGACGTCGTTAGATTTGAATATTTTGCAGATAGCCAAGTTGCTTTTGAGGCGTTTAAAGCCGGCGCTTTTACGGAACGTGAAGAAAATATCGCAAGAGTCTGGGCGACAGGGTATGATTTTCCTGCCGCAACAGACGGTAGGGTTCAGCGATCAACCGTTCCCAATAACAACATTCCTAATATTCAGGGCTGGGTGTTCAACACCAGACGCAAAATATTTAAAGACCCTCGCATAAGAGAGGCCATTGGATATGCCTTTGATTTCGAATGGACCAGCAAAAATCTTATGTATGATGCCTATAAGCGCATCTCCTCATATTTTGAAAACTCAGAACTTGCCGCCGTTGGTCTGCCAAGCGATGCAGAAAAGATCTTGCTTGACCCTTTTCGCGCTCAACTCCCTGCTGAAGTATTTGGCGAGCCATTTCTCTCGCCTGTGTCTGATGGCTCAGGCCAAGACCGCGCACTATTAAAAAAAGCCAATGATCTGCTTGTTGCAGCAGGGTGTCAGCGTAAAGACGCGCGCCTCTACTTGCCGGATGGCGCGCCTCTAGAATTTGAATTTCTCGACAACTCTAATGTCTTTGAACGTCATACCCAGCCCTTTATCAAAAATTTAAAATTACTTGGCATAACGGCGCGTTTGAGAGTTGTCGACGCCGCTCAGTATAAAAAGCGGCTAGAAGATTTTGATTTTGATGTCGTTCATGATGTTCTCATGATGGCCTGGAACCCTGGCGAAGAGTTGCGCGCCTATTTTAGTTCCGAAACAGCCAATGTGAATGGTTCAAGAAATTTACCTGGCGTTTCAAACCCAGCCGTCGACGCGCTTGTGCGCGCTGCGCTTACAGCCAACACCCGTGAAGAGCTTGTCACCTGTTGTCGCGCGCTTGATCGGGTATTGCGTTCGCAACGTTATTGGGTGCCGCATTGGTATAATCCGGTACATAGATTTGCTTATTGGGACCTCTTCGATAGGCCAGAGCGGTCGCCTCGATTTGACACCGGCGTGTTATGGACATGGTGGTGGAATGAACAAAAAGCGCAAAAAATAAATTTTAAGGGGCGTTAACCATGGGCGCCTATATCGCACGTCGCATCTTACTCATGATCCCGACAATTCTCGGCATCATGCTTATCTCATTTGCTATTGTTCAATTTGCGCCTGGCGGGCCTGTTGAACGCATTATCGCGCAACTGCAAGGTTTCGATGTTGGCGCTGCTGGTCGCTTTTCAGGGGGCGGCGGCGATGTGGGTCAAGGCGGCGCAAGCCAAGCAGGCCCCCTCATGGCGGAAACCTCGTCAAAATACCGCGGCGCTCAAGGATTAGATCCAAAATTTATTGCTGAACTAGAAAAGCAATTTGGTTTTGACAAACCTGCGTGGGAGAGATTCCTGCTAATGGTTAAGAATTACGCCCTCTTCGATTTTGGTCGAAGCTATTTTCGAGATGAAAGCGTTATAAAGCTTATTGGCGATAAGCTTCCTGTCTCAATGTCTCTTGGACTTTGGATGACGTTGATTTCTTATTCTATTTCTATTCCACTTGGTATTGCCAAAGCTGTGAGAGACGGCTCAAAATTTGATATGTGGACATCCAATGTCATTATCATTGGCTATGCCATTCCAAGCTTCTTATTCGCCATGCTTTTGATCGTTGTGTTTGCTGGCGGATCTTTTTGGCAAATATTCCCCTTACGTGGGTTAACATCAGATAATTTTGATCAATTATCGTTCTTTGGTAAAATCTACGACTATATGTGGCATATTATTTTACCTGTATTCGCCATGACGCTTGGCGCATTTGCGACACAAACATTTTTGACAAAAAACTCATTTCTTGACGAAATCAGGAAACAATATGTTCAGACGGCGCGCATGAAAGGTTTAACAGAAAAACAGGTCCTGTATGGCCATGTCTTTCGAAACGCCATGCTCATCGTCATCGCTGGTTTTCCAAGCGCCTTTGTGCATGCCTTTTTCACCGGCTCGGTTTTAATAGAAACAATCTTTTCCCTAGATGGTTTGGGGTATCTCTCCTTTGAGAGTATTGTTAATCGCGACTATCCAATCGTTTTCGCTAATCTCTATATATTTGCCCTCCTTGGCCTCGTCGTAAATTTAATCTCAGATCTTATATATACTTGGATCGATCCGCGTATTGATTTTGAGACGCGTGAGGTCTGACGTGACGCCATTGCAAAAAAAAATTGAAAGCGGCAAAGCGCCCAAAATTCACAATAGCGGCTGGCTACGGTTAACGCCGCTTAACAGACGTCGGCTTGATAATTTCAAGGCGAATAAACGAGGCTATTGGTCATTTTGGATTTTTATGACGCTTTTTATCCTGTCATTATCTTCCAATATTCTCGCCAATGACCGCCCTATTCTAGCCTTTTATAAGGGCGAACTGCTCTTTCCTGCTTTTGTTACCTATCAAGAAGAAAAATTTGGCGGGTTTCTCGCGCGAACTGATTATAGAGATCCGGTGATTGAAAAAGAAATAACCGATCACGGCTGGATGTTGTGGCCGCCGGTCCGCTATTCTTATGATACGCATAATCTCGACTTACCCACTCCAGCCCCATCGCCGCCAACATGGATGCTCAGCAAGCGACAATGCGATGAGGCCGCACGAAAAATTTCAGGGCCTGATCACGAAGCACATGGCTGCAGCAGTATTGAATGGAACTGGCTTGGCACCGATGACCAGGGACGCGATGTTGTGGCGCGTCTATTATATGGCTTCCGTCTTTCTGTATTGTTCGGGTTAATTCTTGCCACGATCTCTTCGATTATTGGCGTCGCCGCGGGTGCGATACAAGGCTATTTTGGCGGCCGCGTTGATCTCATATTTCAACGTTTCATCGAAGTTTGGTCCTCATTGCCGCAACTCTATCTCCTGATCATTATTTCTTCCTTTATCACGCCGGGGTTTTTTGTTCTGCTTGGCATTTTGTTGCTTTTTTCTTGGGTATCGCTGGTTCATGTGGTGCGCGCAGAGTTTTTTCGAGCGAGAAACTTCGAATATGTCAATGCAGCCCGCGCGCTTGGATTAAGTAATTTTCATATTATTACGCATCATCTATTGCCAAACGCCACGGTAGCCACGCTCACCTTCCTGCCTTTCATTTTAAATTCTTCCATAACGACGCTGACGTCACTTGATTTTCTGGGCTTTGGACTGCCCCCAGGATCACCATCGTTGGGTGAGCTTCTACTACAAGGAAAATCAAATCTGCAGGCGCCCTGGCTTGGCCTGACAGGGTTTTTCATCATCGCTTTGATGCTTGCATTGCTTGTATTTATTGGCGAGTCGGTACGTGACGCCTTTGATCCACGGAAAAACTTCGAATGACGGATCTTACCAACAACGACCTTCTCGATGTCCGTGACCTCAGTGTTTCATTTCGACAAGGCGGCAAGAAGACTGTTGCCGTCGACAACGTCTCGTTTTCAATCGAACGCGGGAAAACACTAGCGCTTGTTGGCGAATCCGGCTCAGGGAAATCTATCAGCGCCCTGTCTATCGTGCGATTACTGCCGCCAGGGGCAAATTATTCTGGGCATGCCTATTTTGCGGGCCAGAATATGCTGTCGATCGATGATGAAACCTTGCGTTCCATCAGAGGCGCACGCATCACCATGGTTTTTCAAGAACCCATGACCTCCCTCAATCCGCTGCATACGATTGAGCATCAGATCTCGGAGATCCTTGAACTTCATGGCATGAAGGTGGATGCGCAGCGCCGCGAACGCGTTATCGAACTTCTTCGTGAAGTTGGGATTCCAAATCCAGCAAATCGTCTCGGCGCTTATCCACATCAGCTGTCGGGCGGCCAACGTCAGCGAGTCATGATCGCCATGGCGCTCGCTAATAAACCAGATCTCTTAATCGCTGACGAACCAACAACAGCTTTAGATGTGACCGTTCAAGCGCAAATCATCGCCTTGCTTGAGCGGCTTCAGCAAACATATGGCATGGCGATCTTATTTATTACGCATGACTTGGGTCTCGTGCGCCGTTTTGCCGATCATGTTTGCGTGATGCAAAAAGGAAAAATCGTCGAAAAAGGTTCGGTGTCCACAGTCTTCAACGCGCCGCAGCATCCATATACCCAATCTCTTCTAAGCGCTGAGCCAAAAGGCGCGCCGCTTGAAGATGACCCTCAAGCGCCAGTTGTCGTTTCGACAGATAATCTGCGCGTATGGTTTCCAATCAAACGCGGATTTATGCGACGCACGGTTGACCATGTAAAGGCAGTTGACGGCGTCAGTCTCAAAATTCGTGAAGGCTCCACCGTTGGCGTTGTTGGTGAATCTGGCTCTGGTAAGACGACCCTTGCGCTCGCTATCCTTCGCCTCATCCGTTCTGACGGCCCGATCGTCTTTCTGGGTAATCCGATCAATCAATTAAGTATTTCCCAGATGCGGCCGCTGCGGCGTGATATGCAGATTGTTTTCCAGGATCCTTATGGATCTCTTTCTCCGCGCATGTCTGTTGGGGAGATTGTTGCTGAAGGATTAACTGTTCAGCGACCAGAATTAAATCTCGATCAACGCCGAGACATCGTCGCAAAGGCGCTCACTGAAACGGGATTAGATCCATCAACAATGGATCGCTATCCGCATGAATTTTCTGGCGGCCAACGCCAACGCATCGCCATTGCGCGCGCGATTGTTCTTGAACCGAAATTTATTGTCCTCGATGAACCAACATCAGCGCTTGACATGTCTGTTCAGGTGCAAATCATCGATTTGCTTCGGGATCTTCAACGCAGAATGTCGCTTGCCTATTTATTTATTAGTCATGATTTAAGAGTGGTAAAAGCCTTGGCGGCCTATCTCATCGTTATGCGTAATGGACAAGTCGTTGAAGAGGGTCCAGCACGTGAAATTTTTGAGCATCCGCAGCAAGAGTATACGAAAGCACTATTTGCTGCGGCTTTTCATAATAAAGTTGAGCTCTAGACTGTGTTGACGCGCATTTAAAAGGATAAACGTCGACGTCGCGTAATGTCTCCTGCGCCGGCAGCTAGGTTGCGCTCCCGAACAAGCGCCAAAGGTTCACTAGACACAAGCATATGCGTTCCATTCGCATGTAGCAGCGTAACCTCGTCTCTCATGACGCCTACATGCCCTTTCCAGAAAATAAGATCTCCACGTTTAAGTTTTTGTTCTGGCGCGAGCTCTATTCCTAATTGTTGTTCCTGCAAGTCGCTATCGCGCGGCGCATTTATGCCGCACATCAACAAGGACAGCTGAACGAGTCCCGAACAATCAATGCCAAACCAGGACTTGCCGCCCCAAAGATAGGGCGCATTTAGTAGTTTTTCTGCAATAGTGACAAAATCAGACGCGCTGTCATGACAGACAGAAAGATGGTCGGCATAAATGAAACCGGAGTGCGGCGTTACAAGAAAATTGTCGCGTTTCTCAATAATTTCCACCCTTGCCCCAAGCGTTAAGGCTTGCGTTGGCGGCAGTTTTATACTGGGGCCAGGATATAAATAGGTACATGGCGCAGTGACGCGATGAGTTGGCGCGCTGAGAGTTTTCCAAACAGTATTTGCGGCGATCCAGCCAACATACTGATCATGATCAAGCTGAACCCAGAACCATCCCTCTTCTTCATCATAAACATGAAGTTTTTCACCAAAGATGGCTTGTGTATCTACAGGGGCGTCTGGCCTTGGATCACGCCTCACGTCAACCACGCCCTCACACACTTCCATAGGAACGCCATCAACAAAACGTTCCGCCTCAACCTGGCCTTGTAAATAGGCTGCGGCTAGATCCTTGCGTGCAGGCGTCAAACGCCGATCAAACTGATGGCTCACTCTTTTGACTTCCAATTTTTTGCTCTTTCTTCCAGCAGTGAAAAGAGCGCACGCACTGCTTGCACCTCACCGCCTTGCGGAAAGGCTGGGCGCGTAACAGGATTCCAGCAATATACGTCAAAATGCGCCCATCGTTTTGGATCAGACACAAAACGTCTCAAGAAGAGTGCTGCGATGATTGAGCCTGAAAAACCGCCGCTTGTGACGCTGACAAGATCACAGTTTTTACCATCTAAAGATTTATCATAATTATCCCAAAGCGGCATGCGCCACAGCGGGTCGTGTGTTTTTGCGGCGTGGGCGGCGATTTCTGCCGCAAGCAAGCAATCTCCCGTATAGAAGGGAGGAATTTCAGGTCCAAGCGCGACCCGCGCCGCGCCTGTCAAGGTCGCAAAATCTAAGAGAAGATCAGGACTTTCCTCGCAAGCATAAGCAAGGGCGTCAGCTAAAATGAGCCGTCCTTCAGCATCCGTGTCGCCAACTTCGACACTCAGACCTTTGCGACTTTTGTAAATATCCCCCGGACGAAACGCATTTGCTGAAATAGAATTTTCAACAATTGGTAAAAGAACACGAAGACGAATGGGCAAATTGCTATCCATTATCATCGTTGCAAGGGCTAACGCCGTCGCCGCCCCGCCCATGTCTTTCTTCATTAATTGCATGGCGCTGGAAGGCTTTATATTTAAGCCGCCGCTATCAAAACAAACGCCCTTGCCGACAAGCGTAATTTTTATGCCATTCAATGGGCCATGATGGAAATCTATCAATCGTGGCGCTTGCGCCGCTGCGCGGCCAACAGCATGAATAAGCGGAAAGTTATGGGTAATTAAGTCGTCGCCAAGAATAACAGCAGGGGTCGCGCCATATTTTTCTGCAACGCGACAGGCTTCTTCAGCAAGAGAATCTGGCCCCATGTCGTTAGCAGGCGTATTGACCAATCTGCGACCAAAATGAATGGCGTCGGCAATGCGCAAGACATTCGTGACGTCAAGAGCTTTCGGCGCGCAAAGTCTTGGCTTGTCCTCAGTGCTGCGTGCAGTATGAGCATAAGAATAGGATGATAATAAAAAGGCCAGCACCGCCTGATCAGGATGATCGACCCCCTCACCCAAACGATAAAGGCCCTTGGGCAAGAGTGAGAAAAGTTTTCCCGCAATAAAGGGATCGGCGTCTTTAGCCGGGCCGGATGCAACACCAAAGAAAACTTCTGCGCTTTGGCATTCTGTCTGAGGCGCAAAGAACACCGTGCCTGGCTTGGCCTCAAATCCAGTGAAATGCGCATGGGCCACAAGACTTTGTGGCGCGCCGCGGCAATAGCTTTCCCAGGAGTCCTTATCGACAAAATTGATTGCAGTTGCTTCTGATGTCCATTCTTCGAGGTTTAAAGTCATCAGGTCGTAAAGCTCCAGCTCACTTAATTATTTATGGGGCGGCGCGTCGCCCACTTACCTTCTCTTTGACGCTACTTGGATGATATCCAATGACGCCAATAAAAACCATGCGATTAGGTTTGTTCGTCGCTCATCCGCCTTTTTCATCAAAACTTTCCGATTATTTTTTCACCGTAAGCTTGCGGCTCTTTCTGATGAGGGTCGATCGCGATTGTCCCCTCAGATAGGAGAAATAATCCTGAGCATATCAAACTAGACCAGTCTGGCTGTTTTTTAATCACTTTGTCTATTAAATATTCAGTTAAGGGTGATTATTGATGCATGCCCAGTATTGCATCAGCCCTGCATTAAATTAAAGCATTAAGCGCCCTGGGTAGCACACGCTGCTTACCTCTTGAGCAGCTAACCGCAAGGCGTTCGCGTCCTTTGAGACGCCTTGTTACACATGTCATGACGTCCTGCGCATGACTGTTTTTCATTCATGAGGCGAGCCAATGCTGCGGTTTTTTACCTTCATTCTGTTGATTGGCGCTGTTATTTCGCCTGCCCAGGCCATGGAAACTCAAAAATTTGATACAGGCGATACGGCGTTCATGATCATCTCCACTGCTCTCGTGCTGATGATGACCCTACCTGGACTGGCGCTTTTTTATAGCGGCATGGTGCGCAAGAAAAACATCTTGGCGACAATGGCTCAAAGCCTCATTGCAACGGCGCTTATTTCTATTTTGTGGTGCGGCGGCGCCTATAGTCTGGCTTTTTCGGGCGATGGCGCTTTCATAGGCGACGCTTCGCGGATTTTTCTCAAAGATATGGGACTTCAAAGCGTTAGCTCCTTCGCGCAAACGATCCCTGAAATAGTTTTTATGGCCTATCAAATGACATTCGCCGTTATTACTTGCGCGCTTGTTGCAGGCTCGGTCGCTGAAAGAATGACATTCTCCGCCTTCATCATATTCAGCGCCTTGTGGCTCTTCATCGTTTACGTCCCTTCCGCGCATTGGGTCTGGGGCGGCGGGTTCCTACAAAAGATGGGCTTGCTCGATTTTGCTGGCGGTACTGTGGTGCATATCAATGCAGGCGTCGCCGGACTTGTTGCCGCTTTGATGATTGGTAACCGTGTTGGATTTGGCCGAGAAAATCTGGCGCCATTTGATCTCTCACTTGCTGTCATTGGTACGGGACTTCTTTGGGTTGGCTGGTTTGGCTTTAACGGCGGCTCCGCTCTTGGCGCCAATTCGCGCGCTGTTTTCGCTATTGTCGCGACCCATCTTGCTGCATGCGCCGGAGCCCTCATTTGGAGTGTTTTGGAATGGCTTCAACGCGGCAAACCCTCCGTTCTGGGCATTATCTCTGGCGCCGTGGCGGGACTTGGCACAATTACGCCAGCCTCAGGTTACGTCCTGCCCTGGCATGGCCTCGTCATTGGCTTGATTGCTGGCGCGGTTTGCTACTGGTGTTGCACTGTCGCAAAACATTTATTCCGCTATGACGATACTTTGGATGTCTTCGGGGTTCATGGCGTGGGCGGCATTATGGGAACGCTATTGGCTGGCGTTTTCGCCTCATCAGCCGTTACCTCAACCGCAACAGATCCTGGCGTCAGCGGCCTTCTCGAAGGCAATTTGCATCAGCTCTCTGTTCAAGCCATTGGCGTCATTGTCACGCTGGTGTGGTGCGTTATCGGCACATTCCTCTGTTTAAAGGCTACGTCTTTGATCGTTAAGCTGCGCGTTACGGGCGACGAGGAGAGAGAGGGGCTTGATATCGCGCTTCATGGCGAAGCTCTTCATCAATAACCGGCCTGTTAAAGCTGCAGCTCAGGGCGTTTGAAAACGATGTGATGGGTAAATAATATGAGGTAATATAATACCTCATGCAATTATTTACTTATTATCAATACTATAGCTATGAATGCCGCTCATCATTTTTCTTGACCGGAGCAGCGGCATCCTTTAGGTAACCAGCATCAAAACATGTCGATCAATCGGAACTTTTAAATCATGTATGCGAAGACTTATTCGGCGAAACCTGCCGAAATCGATAAAAAATGGGTTCTCATAGACGCTTCCGGCGCCGTTGTTGGCCGCCTGGCGTCTCTGATCGCCCTTCGCCTGAGAGGCAAGCATAAGCCGACCTTCACGCCCCATATGGATGATGGCGACAATATTATCGTCATTAACGCCGACAAGGTGGTGCTGACAGGCCGTAAACGCGATCAAAAAGTCTATTACCACCACACAGGCTATCCTGGCGGCATCAAGGAGCGTTCCGCAAAATTCATCCTTGAAGGCCGGTTCCCAGAACGCGTGCTGGAAAAGGCTGTCGAGCGCATGCTGCCACGTGGTCCGCTAGGTCGCAAACAGCTTGGCAATCTGCGCGTTTATAAGGGCGCGGAACATCCGCACGAAGCGCAAAATCCGGTCGCGATCGACATCGCCTCCTTCAATAATAAAAACGTTCGGAGCGCATGATTATGGCCGAGACACTTTCCTCTTTATCAGACCTTTCTCAAAATGCTGTCGCCAATGAAGCTCCGCGCTATGTTCAAAAGCTCGACAAATATGGACGGGCTTATGCAACGGGCAAGCGTAAGAACGCTGTTGCCCGCGTTTGGATTAAGCCAGGCTCAGGAAAAGTGACGGTTAATGGACGTGACATTGAAGTTTATTTCGCGCGTCCTGTCCTGCGCATGATCCTTCAGCAACCCCTGGTTGTCTCAAGACGTCTTGGTCAGTATGATCTGATCGTTTCCGTTGCGGGCGGCGGCCTCTCCGGTCAAGCCGGCGCTGTGCGTCATGGATTAGCAAAAGCCTTGACGCATTATGAGCCAGATCTGCGCACGCCTTTGAAAAAAGAAGGCTTCCTCACACGCGACTCGCGTGTTGTTGAGCGCAAAAAATATGGTCGCAAAAAAGCGCGCAGAAGCTTCCAGTTCTCGAAGCGCTAATAGAAGCAACGCACATCTCAAAGTTAAAAGGCGGCTTTCGGGCCGCTTTTTTTATAAGTCCCGCGCATCACCCTCCCCCGTCTCAACAATCAGCCTATAAAGGCGCCATTTAGGTATTGGCTCAAATGGGCCAGCCAGAATAAACATGCCATTATTTTCAATTAAAACAATAATTTATAAAATAATTTCACCTTCAGGGAACGCTTTTGCCTTTAATGCGTTAACTAGCTGAAAAGATGCATGACCGACCCGCTGGATAGTTCTTTTCTCTGGCATGTAGGAATACCGATGGAAGTCTTCGATCTTAAATTGGACAATGACGTCACAAGCCTGATTAAGCGTCGGCTGCGTCAGCAATTTGATGTCGATTCTAATGAACCATTGCCTCAAGAATTATCAAGAATGGTTGATGCCCTTCAGTCAAAGCTCAATATGCTTTCTTCCCTCTGTGCGCAGCCAAAGACTAATCAAAGCGCTTAAGGCCTTAAGACAGTCTATAAGACCCAGCTCAAGATACCCTCAAATATTGGCAGAGATGTTCTGGTAAAGATTTAGTAAAAAACTGGTCCGCCATACATTGGCCCTGGGCCATACATTGGGCCAGGACCATAAACTGGTGCGGGAACCGGATCGACGCCAACCTTATTTCCCTTCGCCGCCATACATTGGGCATAGACCGTGTCATAGCGTGACTGAATAGATCCGCCGGCCTGCCGCG